>QOUO01000011.1 GCA_003862195.1 Coriobacteriaceae bacterium
AAAATATTCGATTCTGGCTTGCGCGGGCGGCAATGTCTGTTATAGTTCCTAACGCACTAAGAAATTCCCCGGTGGCGCAGTGGTAGCGCAGCTGACTGTTAATCAGCGTGTCGCAGGTTCGAACCCTGCCCGGGGAGCCATATTCCCCGGTGGCGCAGTGGTAGCGCAGCTGACTGTTAATCAGCGTGTCGCAGGTTCGAACCCTGCCCGGGGAGCCAGGACTTTCGAGGCCGGGGGAGAAGATCCTCCGGCCTCTGCTTTTCTCGCCCGCCAAGGGCAACTCCAACACTCGCGGGTGCTCTTTCGCTCTTTATATGGCGAGGCCATGCCCCGTGCTAGCATTTCCATGTCATGTGACCCGATGCTTCGGAGGCAAATTGAACGCCGAAAAGAACGCCGCGACGATCTCCGCAAAGGACGCGTGGTATCCGCCTGCCAAGAGGGACCGATTCATCCTCAAGCAGCTCGTTTCCAAGGACTTCAAGCTCAAGTACCGCAGGAGCGCGCTTGGCGTCGTGTGGAGCGTCCTGAACCCGCTTCTGATGATGCTCGTCATGGCGGCCGTCTTCGGATCGTTCATGAGGTACAACGACCCGTCGCTCGGCAACTACGCCGTCTACCTGATCCTGGGCAACACGGCCTTCCAGCTCATGAGCGACGCGACCAGCCAGGGCATGAACTCCATCATCTGGGCGTCCTCGCTGCTCAAGAAGGTCAAGATCAACCGCTACGTCTTCCCGGTGCAGAAGGTGCTCTTCGCCGTCGTCAACTACGGCTTCTCGCTCATCGCCATCGCGCTCGTCATGGTCGTGGAGCGCGTCCCGCTCACGTGGACCGCGATCCTCATGCCGTACGCCCTGGCGACCCTCATGGTGTTCTGCATCGGCCTGTCGCTCCTGCTCTCCGCCGCCGCGGTCTTCTTCCGCGACGTCATCCACCTCTGGAGCGTCGTGCTCACCGCGTGGACGTACGCGACCCCGCTCTTCTATCCCTTCAAGATCCTCCCGCACTGGATGCAGGTCGCGGAGCACTTCAACCCCATGTACATCTACATCACCTACATCCGCGACGTGGTCCTCTACCACACGGTTCCGTCCGTGAACATGCACATCGCCTGCCTGGGCTTTGCCGTCGTCGCGCTCGCGATTGGCTATGCGGTCTTCCATAGGCACGAGCACAAGTTCATCCTCTACATCTAACGCGATTGGGATAGGTTCAGCCATGGCAAACATCCTCAAGCGTCCCCCGATTCCGCCCGAGGACGCCGAGACCGTCATCGACGTCGATGACGTCTCCATGATCTTCAACATCGCCTCCGAGCAGTTCAACTCGCTCAAGGAGTACTTCATCGCCGCGATGCGCCACGAGCTCAAGTTCAAGGAGTTCCGCGCGCTCAACCACATCAGCTTCAAGGTCAAGCGCGGCGAGGCGTTTGGCCTCGTGGGCACCAACGGATCCGGCAAGTCAACCATGCTCAAGATCATCGCGGGCGTGCTCGAGGCCTCCGAGGGCACCTGCACGGTGCGTGGCACCATCGCCCCCCTCATCGAGCTGGGCGCCGGCTTCGACATGGAGCTCACGGCCAAGGAGAACATCTACCTCAACGGCGCGCTCCTGGGCTACCGCAAGGAGTTCATCGACGAGCACTTCCAGGACATCGTGGACTTCGCGGAGCTCCAGAACTTCATGGAGATGCCGCTCAAGAACTACTCGTCCGGCATGGTGGCCCGCATCGCCTTCGCCATCGCCACGATCACGGAGCCGGACATCCTCATCGTCGACGAGACGCTCTCGGTCGGCGACTTCCTCTTCCAGCAGAAGTGCGAGCGCCGCATCAAGGAGCTCGTCGACTCCGACGACGTCACCGTTCTTCTCGTCAGCCACAACATCGACCAGGTGGAGCGCCTGTGCGACCGCGTGTGCTGGATCGAGAAGGGCCAGGAGCGCATGGTCGGCCCGACCGACGAGGTCTGCGCCGCATACAAGAATCTGGGGAAGTAATGGCTCAGGACCAGGACATCGACGTCAGCGTGATCGTCCCGTGCTACAACACGGAGGCGTTCCTCGACCAGGCGCTTACAACGTGCGAGAAGAACGACAGCTGCAGGCTCGAGATCATCGCCGTGAACGACGGCTCCACGGACGGCTCGCTCGCCATCATGCGCGAGCACGAGGCCCGCGACCCGCGCGTGCGCGTGATCGACAAGGAGAACTCGGGCTACGGCGCCAACATGAACCGCGGCATCCGCGAGGCGCGCGGCACCTACATCGGCATCCTCGAGCCCGACGACTACCTGCGCCCCCACATGTTCGACACGCTGTTCGAGGCTGCCGAGCGCCACGGCATGCCCGACATGGTCAAGTCGCCCTACATCCGCGTCTGGATGCCCACGACCCCGCAGGAGCGGCTCTACAACTGCGCCTACTACCACCGCATCAAGCCCGTGGACGAGCCCTTCACGCTCAAGGACTGCCCGCGCCTGATCCGCCACCACCCCTCGATCTGGTCAGCCATCTACCGCAAGGGCTTCCTGCAGGATAACGACATCACCTTCATGGAAGTCCCCGGCGCCGGCTGGGTCGACAACCCGTTCCTCATCCAGACCTGTGTCCTCGCCAAGTCGATCGTCTACATCGACGAGCCGTTCTACTGCTACCGCGAGGACCTTCCCGGCTCCTCCTCCGTGCTGCGCAAGGCGGGCCTCGCGTTCGAGCGCTGGGGCAACATGGCCGACCTGGTGGAGAAGTACGGCGTCACGGACCGCGGCATCCTCGAGTCGCTCTACATCATCGGCTTCAGGTACGCGGGCGGCGCAATCGGTGACTTCGGCCTGGACGAGCCCCAGATCCACGAGTGGGTCACGCAGATGTTCCGCCGCATGGACCCCAACATCGTGGCGGGCATCGCCGCGCTGTCTGGCTCGTTCAAGCACACGTACTTCGAGCTCACGGGCTACCCCGCGGTCAAGTTCAGCGACCTGCCCTACATCGGCAACCTGGTGAACGAGTTCTTCTACAGCTGGCGCATCAACGGGCCGGGCTTCGCGTTCTCGCGCCTCGGGCTCTTCGCGAGGCGCCGTGCTGCGGAGAAGGGTCTCGCCAAGCCCACGAGCACCCACTCGGCCTCGATCTAAGGCCGGCCGGCAGGGCCCGAGCGACCCAATCTCAATCGGAATTTGGAACATGGCCACCACCACGACGCAGAGTCGGGTGGTGGCCCTTTTCGTGCGCTTGGCAGGTGCCCGTGCGGGGGAGGGTGCGTCCTTCTCGCCCGCGTGTTCCGTTCCTGAAAGGCGGCGCTCCGTCCCCGGTGCGAGTTTGGTGTTTGGGCAAATTGGTGATTGCTTCCGGCGGGAAAGTGCGTATATTGAATAACGACCTTTAACTCGGTGCGAGACGCCGGCAAGGAACATACACGCCCTGCGGGGCTTGGGACTGCCTTCCTGACGTCTGTGTGCCGTGGTAACGGGACATTGGCGTCTTTTGTTTTGGAAGGAGTGCCATGGCTGAGAACAAGCCGAAAGCGGTCATCATGGATGGCCAGGCGATGGAGCGCGCGGTGACCCGCATCGCGCACGAGATCGTCGAGCACAACGAAGGTGCGGATGACATCGCCCTCGTCGGCATCATCCGTCGCGGCGAGACGCTCGCGACGAAGCTCGCTGATGCCATCGAGTCGATCGAGGGCAAGCGCCCGCCCGTGGGCTCGCTCGACATCAGCTTCTACCGCGACGACTTCATGCGCAACGTGGCGCCCGTGCTGCACGGCACCAACATCCCCTTCAACATCGACAACGCGAACATCGTGCTGGTTGACGACGTCCTGTACACGGGCCGCACCGTGCGCGCGGCGCTCAACGCCCTCACGGACTACGGCCGCCCCAAGACGGTCCAGCTTGCCGTGATGGTCGACCGCGGCCACCGCGAGCTGCCCATTCGCGCCGATTACGTTGGCAAGAACGTGCCCTCGTCCCACGAGGAGGACGTGCGCGTCTGCATAGAGCCCCTCGACGACCGCAACAGCGTCGAGATCTGGGACATCAATGTCGAAAAGAAAGCCGGAGGTGCGAACTAGATGCTTTCCGTCAAGAACCTCATCGACACGTACAGCCTGACCGCCGATGACATCACGCAGATCCTCGACACGGCGGCGGCGTTCGAGTCGGTCAACAACGGGCGCGTGATCAAGAAGGTGCCCGCCCTGCGCGGCCGCACGATCGTGAACCTGTTCCTCGAGCCGTCCACCCGCACGAAGAGCTCCTTCGAGCTGGCCGAGAAGCGCCTGTCCGCGGACTCGCTCTCCATGGGCGGCAGCACCTCCTCCGTCGTCAAGGGCGAGAGCCTTGCCGACACCATCCAGACCATCGACGCCATGAACGTCGACATGTTCGTCTGCCGCGCCCGCCTCGCCGGCACGCCGCAGAAGATCACCGAGAACACCGACGCCGTCGTGATCAACGCCGGCGACGGCAAGCACCAGCACCCCACGCAGGCCATGCTCGACCTGTACACCATCCGCAAGCACTTCGGCCACCTCGACGGCCTCAAGGTCGCCATCGTGGGCGACCTCGCGCACTCCCGCGTGTGCGGCTCGCTGGCCCCCGCGCTCAAGACCATGGGCGCCGACGTCACGCTCGTCGGCCCCCCGACCTTCCAGGTCGACGACCCCGACTGGTTCGGCTGCCCGCAGACCTCGAGCCTCGACGAGGTCATCGAGGACATGGACGTCGTCTACATGCTGCGCGTCCAGCTTGAGCGCATGGAGGGTGCGACCATCCCGTCCCGCCGCGAGTACAACCGCCTGTACGGCCTCGACATGAAGCGCGTCAACCGCATGAAGGACAACGCGATCATCTGCCACCCGGGCCCCATGAACCGCGGCATGGAGATCAACGCCGACGTAGCCGACTGCGCGCGCTCTAGGATTCTGAACCAGGTCAACGCTGGTGTCCTCACCCGCATGGCCGAGATGTACCTGCTTCTGGGAGGAGAGAACAATGGCATTTCTGCTTAAGGGAGCTCACGCCGTCGACCCGCAGGTGGGCCTCGACGAGGTCGTGGACGTCCTTCTCGACGGCGACTCCATCGCCGAGGTGGGACAGGACCTCGAGGCGCCCGAGGGCGCCGAGGTGATCGACGCTGCCGGCAAGTACCTGGTTCCCGGCCTCGTCGACATGCACGTGCACTTCCGCGACCCCGGCTTCGAGTACAAGGAGACCATCGAGACCGGCTCGCGCGCCGCGACGCACGGCGGCTTCACGGACGTCGCCACGATGCCCAACACCGACCCCGTGACCGACACGGGCACCGGCATCCGCTACCAGATCGACCGCGGCCGCGCCGCCGGCCTGTGCCACATCCGCCCGATCGGCGCGCTGACGAGGGGCGAGAAGGGCGAGGCCCTCGCGGAGATCGGCGACATGGTGCTCGAGGGCGCCTGCGCCTTCAGCGACGACGGCCACGGCGTGCAGAGCGCCGGCATGATGCGCACCTGCATGGGCTACGTGTCGCAGTTCGACCGCGTCGCCATCGCGCACTGCGAGGACGAGTCGCTCACCGTCCACGGCGTCGTGAACGAGGGCAAGGCCTCCACGCGCCTCGGCATGTTCGGCTGGCCTGCGCTCGGCGAGGAGCTCGAGATCTACCGCGACATCGAGATCTGCCGCCTCACGGGCTGCCCGCTGCACATCGCCCACATCTCCACGGAGAAGGGCCTCGACCTCGTGAGGGCCGCAAAGGCCGATGGCCTGCCCGTCACCTGCGAGGTCACGCCGCACCACCTCTTCCTCAACGAGGACGACATCGACAACACCTACAACACCAACCTCAAGATGAACCCGCCGCTGCGCCTCGAGAGCGACATGATGGCGCTGCGCAAGGGCATCGTCGACGGTTCGATCGACTGCCTCGTGACCGACCACGCGCCGCACGCCAAGCACGAGAAGGACTGCGAGTGGGAGATCGCGTTCTTTGGTACGATCGGCCTCGAGACCTCGCTTCCCCTCATGCTCACCAACATGGTGCGCACGGGCGAGATGGGCTGGGACAGGCTCGTCGAGGTCATGGCCGTCAACCCTCGCAAGGTCCTCAGGCTCAAGCCGGTCAAGATCGAGGCGGGCTCCAAGGCCGACCTCACCCTGATCGACCCTGACCGCGAGATCAAGGTGACCGAGGACTACTTCGAGAGCAAGTCCAAGAACTCCGCCTTCCTCGGCGAGACGCTCATGGGCGTCGCCACCGACGTCTTCGTCGACGGCAAGCACACCCTGGACAACTGCGTCGTCGCCTAGCGGACGACACCCGTACTATCATGGTGGCGTGGGCGCTCGTGCGTCCGCGCCACCATTCTTGAAAAGGGGGTTCACGTGCAGCCAAGCTCAAAGGTGCACCTGTACGACTTCGAAGTGGCGTCAAACGACGCGGTGGGCGAGAAGGTCTACCGCCTCGTGATGAGGTCCCCCGAGCTTGCGAGCGAGCTCAGGCCCGGGCAGTTCATGAACGTGGCCGTTCCCGGGGATGCCTCCCACATCGTGAGGCTGCCCTTCTCGTTTGCCTCGACCGATCCCGAGGCCGGCACGGTCGAGCTGATATACGCCGTGGTCGGGGAGGGAACCCGCAGGCTGAGCGAGATGCCCGCGGGCTCCACGTCGACCGTCGTGGGCCCCTGCGGCAACGGCTGGGACGTCAAGCCCGGCGGCCGCGCGCTCGCGGTAGCCGGCGGCGTCGGCGCGCCCCCCGTGATCGCCGCGGCCCGCGCGCTTGCGGAGGCCGGGCGCGAGGTGGACGTGGTGCTGGGTGCCCAGACCAAGTCGAGGCTCTGGGGGGAGGACGATGCGCGCGCCCTGGGCGCCGGCGAGGTGGTCGTGACGACCGACGACGGCAGCTACGGCATGCGCGGCTTCACCACCCAGGCGATGGAGGCGCTTCTCGCCCGCCACGAGTACGACCTCGTGGTGACGTGCGGCCCGGCCGTGATGATGGCCGGCGTGGCAAGGCTCGCGGAGGGTGCCGGCGTCGCCTGCCAGGCGTCGCTCGAGCGGATGATGACCTGCGGCTTTGGCGCGTGCAGCACCTGCAACGTGGCCATGCGCGCCGGCGGATACAAGTCGTGCTGCATGGACGGGCCCGTGTTCGACGCAAGCGAGGTGGCATGGTGAGCGACGTGAGCATGGCCGTCGACCTCGGCGGCATCAAGATGAAGAACCCCATCAACACCGCCTCGGGCACCTTCGGCAACGGATGGCAGTTCGAGGGGTTCTACGACGTGGGGCAGCTGGGCGCCATCACGACCAAGGGCTGCGCGGCGGAGCCTTGGGACGGCAACCCCGCGCCCAGGATGTGCGAGCTGCCCTCGGGCATCATGAACTCCGTGGGCCTGCAGAATCCCGGCGTGAGGGAGTTCGTGAGGAGCTACGGCGACTACCTGCAGGGCCTGGAGGAGCGGGGCTGCCGCGTGATCTGCCAGGTCGCGGGGCACTCGATAGAGGAGTACGTGCGCGCGCTCGAGCTCTTCGAGGAGCTGGCACCCTTCGCCTCGGGGTTCGAGATCAACATCTCGTGCCCCAACGTGAGCCGCGGGGGAGCGGCCATGGGCGCGACGCCGGAGGCCGCGGCCGAGGTCATGGCCGCCGTCCGCCCGCGCACCAAGCGACCGATTGTGGTCAAGATGGCCCCGCACGACGTGGCGGAGATCGCCCGCGCGCTCGAGGCCGAGGGCGCGGACGCGCTCTCGCTCATCAACACGATCCCGGGCATGGCGATCGACGTGCGCACGCGCAGGAGCAAGCTCTCGCGCCCCACGGCGGGCGTGTCCGGCCCCGCCATACACGCCATCGCGGTCCGCATGGTGTGGGAGGCCCACAAGGCCGTCTCCATACCGCTCTGCGGCATCGGCGGCGTGACCTCGGGCGAGGACGCGGCGGAGTTCATACTCGCGGGCGCCACGGCGGTGTCCGTGGGCACGCAGAACCTGGTCGACCCCACGGCGGCGCCGAGGATCCTGGGCGAGCTTACGGACTGGGCGGCCTCGCAGGGCGTAAGCGACATCAACGAGCTGATTGGAGCCTTCGAATGCTAACTGAGGAACAGGCAAGGGATTCTGTCATCGTCGCGCTCGACTGCGACCACGCGACGGCGCTCGACCTCGCGGAGAGGCTCGAGGGCAGGGCCCGCTGGGTCAAGGTGGGCATGACGCTCTTCTACGCGGAGGGGCCCGCCGTCGTGCGGGAGATGCGCGAGCACGGCCTCAAGGTGTTTCTCGACCTGAAGCTCCACGACATCCCGTTCCAGGTCAAGGGCGCCGCACGCTCGGCGTCGCTCACCGGCGCCGACCTGCTGTCCATACACGGCCTCGGCTCGTCGGCCATGGTGCGCCAGGCGCGCGAGGGCGTCGAGGAGGCGGCCGAGGAGCGCGGCGGCGACCGCACGAGGCTCGTGGCGATCTCCGTGCTCACGAGCATGGACCAGGCGGCCCTCTCCGAGGTGGGCATCGACGTGCCCGTGGAGCAGGAGGTCGCTCGCCTCGCCAAGATGGCCGTGGGCGCCGGTTCCGACGGCATCGTCTGCTCGCCCATGGAGGCCCGCCAGATGCGCGAGCTCCTTGGCCCCGATGCGCTCATCGTGACGCCGGGCGTGAGGCCCGCTGGCTCCGACGTGGGCGACCAGAAGAGAATAGCGACCCCCTCGCGCGCAATCGAGGCCGGGGCGTCGAAGCTCGTCATAGGCCGCCCGATCACGCAGGCCAAGGACCCCGTGTCGAGCCTCGAGTCCATCGTGGAGGAGCTCTGCGAGGCGTAGACAGGCAATACAGGCCCTCTACGTGGAGAAATGGCCCCGAATTGTGTATTTCGGCCCCTGATGGAGGGCATTTGCGCTACAAACCCTTGTAAAATGGGTATCCAATTGGCAAACTACGTACTTGCGATTGACGGCTCGCCCATATTCACATGGGCCGCAACCTTGAAATAACAATTGTTTGGAGGAACCATGGCACTACCTCAGCTTACCGACGAGCAGCGCAAGGCCGCACTGGAGAAGGCGGCTCAGGCTCGTCACGAGCGCGCTGAGCTTCGCGAGAAGATCAAGAAGGGCGAGATTTCCCTCGAGGACGTTCTCGACTCCGAGGATCCCATCGCGAGCCGCATGAAGGTCTCTGCCCTCATCGAGTCTCTTCCGGGATATGGCAAGGCCAAGGCCACCAAGATCATGGACGAGCTCGGAATCTCTGCAACCCGTCGCGTCAAGGGCCTGGGCGCCCGCCAGCGCGAGCAGCTTCTCGAGGTGCTTTCCAAGTAAGTGAGTAGGAAACCGCGTTTATTCGTCATTTCCGGACCGTCAGGCGCAGGGAAGGGGACGCTCGTCTCGGCAATTCGAGAGGAGCGTCCCGACCTGGGCCTGACGGTTTCTGCGACGACGCGCCCGCCGAGGCCGCATGACGTGCCGGGCGTGACCTATCACTTCCTGAGCGACGAGGAGTTCGACCGGCGCGTGGCGAACGGTGACTTCCTCGAGTGGGCCGACGTGCACGGCCACAAGTACGGGACGCTTCGCAGCGAGGTGGACCGCCTGATCGACGCCGGCAAGTCGGTCATCCTGGAGATTGACGTCCAGGGCGCCTTCAACGTGAGGCGCATCTATCCCGACGCGGTGCTGATCTTCATCGAGCCGCCCTCGCTCGAGGTGCTCGAGAGCCGCCTGCGCGGCAGGGGCACCGAGGACGAGGCGTCCATCGAGCTCAGGATGAGAAACGCCCGCCACGAGATGGAACTCGCCGACCGCTACGACGAGCGCGTCGTGAACGACGACCTCGCGAAGGCCGTGAGCGACCTCGGCGATGTACTTGAAAGATACGAGACGGATGGAGGCAACTCCTCATGGCAGTAACCAAGCCCGAGATCGACGATCTTCTCGCCAAGACCGAGCACAACCCGTTCCTGCTCTGCACCATCGCGAGCAAGCGTGCATGCGACATCAACAACATGATCCGTGGCCAGCACCTGCGCGTGACGGCCATCCAGGACTTCGATGACATCACGACCGTCGTGTCCGGCGAGGACACCGTCTCCGTCGCGATGAACGAGATCGAGGACGGCACGTTGGGCTTTGACAAGGACGCGTTCGACGAGGAGATCAAGGGTTCGAACGCGCTCGTCGACCACAACCTGTAAGCCATGACTGACAGGGTTTGCCTCGTCCACTACCACGAGATCGGCCTCAAGGGCAAGAACCGCTCGACCTTCGAGAACCAGCTCGTGACGAACCTCCACAGGTCGCTGCGGGACTTCGAGGTGGAGGACATCAGGCGCATAAGCGGCCACGTGCTCGTGACCGCCAAGGACGGCATGGCCACCGACGAGATGGCGCATGCCATATCGCGCGTGCCGGGCGTGGCGCGCGTGAGCGTCGCGTACCTGTGCGGGCTCGATGAGGACGAGTACTGCGCCGCAGCCGTGCGCGCGCTGGGCGAGGCGGGGGACTTCGACTCGTTCAAGGTGCACGCGCGCAGGTCGTCCACCAACTACCCGCTCCACACGCTGGACATGAACCGCCTGGTGGGAGGCGTCCTGTGCGAGAAGTTCCCCACCAAGAAGGTCGAGATGCACCATCCCGACGTCACGGTCATCGTGATGGTCGTGAACCAGAGCGTGTACGTGTACACGGACACGGGCGCCGGCGTGGGCGGGCTTCCCGTGGGTACGGCCGGCAAGGTCGTGACGCTGCTCTCGAGCGGGTTCGACTCTCCCGTCGCCACGTGGATGGTGGGAAGGCGCGGCGCCGTGTGCGTGCCCGTGCACTTCTCGGGCCGTCCCATGACCGCGGACACGAGCGAGTACCTGTGCCAGGACATCATCAACGCGATGGCGCCCTCCGGCATGGTCGGCAGGCTGTACGTGGTCCCGTTTGGGCAGAAGCAGCGCGAGATTTCGCTCTGCGTGCCCCAGAGCCTGCGCATCATCACGTACCGCAGGGTCATGTTCGCGGTGGCGGAGCGCATCGCTCAGATCGAGGGCGCCAAGGCGCTCGTGACGGGCGAGTCGCTGGGCCAGGTGGCCTCGCAGACGCTCGAGAACATCTCCGTGGTTAACGAGATGGTGCACATGCCCGTCCTGAGGCCGCTCATCGGCTCCGACAAGCAGGAGATCATGCGCCGCGCCGAGGAGATCGGCACGTACGACATCTCCGCGCAGGACGCGGCCGACTGCTGCACGCTCTTCATGCCGCGCCGCCCCGAGACGCACGCGAAGCCCGACATGGTGCACGAGGCGTGGGACTCCTTCGACCACGACGCCATGATCGACGAGCTGGTGCGCAACGTTGAGTACGTGGACTTTGACCAGTGCCCCTCCTACAAGCCGCCCAAGCAGCTGAGGGCCCGTCACAGGGAGCTGGCGCCCGCCGAGTTCGAGGGAAGCCGCTAGAGGCGCTTTCTTGCGGCTGGCTTTGCGTGACCCCGTCAGAGACGCGCAAGGCAACTGTCATACCAAATAACTTTACCGTGCGATTTTGCCACCCCCGGTCCCAACATGGGATTGGGGGTGGTTGCGTATGGCGCAGACGGGGGCGAGAAGGACGGGGCGTTCCGGCGGCGGGGGCCTGCCGCGCAGGTACGGGCTCGAGGGCAGGAGGGGCGTCGTGATTGCGGCCGTCGTGCTGGTGGCGGCGCTGTGCGCGGTGGGGGCCATTGCCCTGCCGCGCGTGGGGGACGGCGGCTCGTTCGAGGTCGAGCGCGCGGATGGGACGGCGTCTGGGGGGAAGGCCTCCTCCGGCAAGGCCGCGGGGGAGAAGGGCGACTCGGGGGACTCCGGTGACTCGGGGGACTCCTCCGCCGGGAAGTCCGCTGCTACGTCGACGTCCCGCGCGACCACGGTCAGGAGCGTGGTCGTCGTGCACGTGGACGGTGCCGTGCGGGCGCCGGGCGTGTACGAGCTGCGCTCGACCACGCCGCGGGTGGACGACGCCGTGCGCGCCGCGGGAGGGCTTGCCGAGGACGCGGACACGACCTCGATCAACCTGGCCTCCATCGTGAGCGACGGGCAGAAGATCCACGTGCCGGCAGAGGGCGAGGAGGTGACGGCTCAGGAGCAGGATGCCGGGACCGCGGGCGCGGTTGCCACGGACGGTGCGACGGGAACGACGGGCGCGACTGGCACCCAGGCGCAGGATGCGGGCAAGGTGAACATCAACACGGCCGACGTGACGCAGCTCCAGCAGCTGCCGGGCGTGGGCGAGGCGACGGCCAAGGCGATCGTGGAGGACCGCCAGAACAACGGGGCGTTCTCGACCCCGGAGGACCTGATGCGCGTGTCCGGCATAGGCGAGAAGAAGTTCGAGCGCATGAGGTCGATGGTCTGTGTCTGACGGAGGGTGGGTTCCCAACAGGCCGCACATTCCCTTCTCGCTCTACCTGCTGTGCGCCGGGTTCGCGACGTGCCAGGCCGTGCTTTCGCTGGGCACGAGGATTGGCGCGACGTGGCAGGTGCTGCTGGTTGGCGTGGCACTTCTCGCCCCCTGCGCCCTTGCGCTGCGGCGCGACCGCGGTGGGGTGGCGCTGCGCGGGTGCGCGGTCGCGTCAGTCTGCCTGCTCTGCGCGTGCGCGGCGTCCGGGCTCGTGGGGACGATGGACGCGACGGCCGCGGTCCTGGGTCGGGTCGCCGTGTCGTCGTGCGAGCTCAGGGTCGAGTCGGACCCCTCGCTCGGGAAGCGTGGCTACCGGGCCCGTGCCGGCGTGTGGCGCGGCGGCGAGCGCCTGGGGGACGTGTGGGTCACGTCCGAGCGGCGATTTGGCACGGGCTGGCGGCTCAGGGCCGTGGGGCGGTTCTCGCGCGGGAAGGGGGAGTGGCGCGCCTTTGCGCGGCGGCAGGGCGTCTGCGGAACCGTGAACGTGGTGCACGTGATCGAGGCGCGGCCGCCCACGGGACTACGTGCCGCCATCGAGGGCGTCAGGTCACACGTGCTCAAGGGGATGGCACCGCGGAGCTCGCCCGCGAGGGCGATACTCGCGGGGAGCGTCTGTGGCGACAGGGACGCCCTGCAGGAGCTTGGGCTGGACGACGTTTTCGCGATTTGCGGGGTGGCGCACCTCGTCGCGGTGTCCGGCGGGCACATCGCCATCGCCTCCGCCATCGTCGGGCGGCTGCTCGGCAAGAGCCGCCTCGTGCCGGCGTGGCGCATCGCGATACTCGTGGCGGTGACGGGACTGTTCGTGGTCTTCTGCGGCGCGCCGGTCTCCGCCGTGAGGTCGTGGCTCATGTGCGGGGTGGCGTTTGGGTCGAGGCTCGCCGGGCGGAGGGCGCACTCGCTCTCGGCCGTGTGCGTGGTCGCGCTGGGAATGCTGACGCTCGACCCGGGCGTCACGGGGCAGCTCGGCTTCACGCTCTCCGTCGTGTCCGTCGTCGGGCTCTGCATCCTCTCTCCCTACATGGGCTACGTGCTGAGGGTGGCCTTCCCGACGCCGCGGCTGCCGCGGGGCCTGCCCGCGCGGGTGCGCTCGAGGGTGGAGTCGACCTACGGCTCCTCGCGAGACGTCGTGGCGGCGTGCCTCGTGGCGCAGCTGGTCACGGGGCCCATCACGTGCTCCACGTTCGGCACGCTCTCGCTCGTGGCGCCACTGGCGAACCTCCTTCTGGCACCGCTCTTCTCCCTGCTCGTGGGGGCGGGCATGGCCTACTCCTGCCTGGGTGGGGTGCGCCCGCTCGCGTCCCCGTTCCTGCTGGCGTGCGACGTCGCGGGCGGCCTGGTGGCGCGGCTCCTGGGGTGGATGGCGGGGCTGCCGCTCGCCTCCGTAGCCGTGAGCCTCGACCTCGCCCCGGCCTGTGCGGTCACGGTCGCGCTCGTGGCGGCGCTGCTCGTCGCGTGGCCACGTCCCCGGCGGGGCCCCATGCTCGCGGCCCTGGGGGCCGCCGTGCTCCTGGCAGGGTGCCTGCTGCTGAGGTGGCGGTTCCTCTCGCCCGCGCGCGTCTGCGTGCTCGACGTTGGACAGGGGGACGCCATCCTCGTGCAGGACGGAGCCGCCGCGGTGCTCGTGGACACGGGTCCCGACGACAGCTGCGCCAAGGAGCTCGGGAGGCTGCACGTGACGCATCTGGACGCCGTCGTGATCACGCACCTGCACGACGACCACTACGGCGGGCTTGCGTCGCTGCGCGGGAACGTGTCGTGCGACCGGGTCGTCTTTGCGGACGGCGTCACGGGAGGGATGCCCACTGAGGTCCGCAAGGCGGCGCGCGACCTGGCCGGCAGTCGCGTGGGCGAGGTGGGCCTGGGCGACACGGTGCGCGTGGGCAGGTTCGCCCTCAGGGTGGTGTGGCCCGAGGGGCCCGTCGACGGTATGGACAACGAGGACTCCATCGAGCTCGCGCTCGCGTTCGACAGCGGGGGAAGGAGGATGAGCGGGCTCCTCACGGGCGACGCGGAGGAGGACCAGACGGGGGAGGCCCTCAGGCACGGCCGCGTGGGCGACGTGGACTTCCTCAAGGTGGGGCACCACGGCTCGCGCGTATCGATCGACGCCGCGGAGGCCCGGCGCCTCGACCCGGAGGTCTCCGTCGCGAGCGCGGGCCGCGGCAACAAGTACGGGCATCCCTCGCCGGACTGCGTGAGGGTGCTGCGCAAGAGCGGTTCCACGTTCCTCTGCACCATGGACGTGGGCACCGTCACCCTCGAGCCGGGCGAGAAGGGCGTCCGCGTGAGCGTGGAGCGCGGCCGCGGCAGCACCGCGTCCTTTGTGGCATGATAGGAGGCCGAGCGATGGGAGGGACATGGCTAAGGCAGCGCTTCTGCCCGCGTACCTGGCGGTCGGCGCGGACGAACTCAAGAGCCGCGAGGTCCAGACGAGGCTCAAGGGCCGCCTGGAGAAGGGCCTCGAGGCGTTCAACCTCGACGAGAGGGTCGCCGGCCCGGACATGGTGCCGGGAGACCTCATCGCGTCGCTCAACACGATTCCCATGGGCTCCGGGTTCAGGCTCGTGCTCGTGACGAGGGCGGAGAAGCTCCCCAAGCCCGTGTCCGAGGCCATCATCACATACCTCAAGAACCCCAACCCGGGGTGCACGCTCCTGCTGGTCGCGACGTCGCTCGCCAAGTCGACCCGGCTCTACAAGGCCGTCAAGGCCGTGGGGCCGCACGCGGTAATCGACTGCGCGCCCGTGAAGCGCTGGCAGCTCGCGCCGAGGGTGGTGCGCATGGCGGCGCACTACGGCCTCGCGATGGACGAGCGCGCCGCCGCCGAGCTCGTGAGCAGGGTGGGCGAGTCCACCACGATGATCGACGCGCAGCTGAGGTCGCTCGCCGCGCAGTGCCGCGAGAGCGGCCAGGCGACCGTCGCGGACGTGGAGCGCATCGTCGCGAGGACCGCCGAGGTCAAGCCGTGGGACTTCCTGGACGCCGTGTGCGACCGCGACGCCGCAAAGGCGCTCGGGCTCTATCACCTGATGCAGAACCCGTCGCAGATCGCGCTCACGTCGCTCCTGTGCGGGAGGCTGCGAGAGCTCGTGTGCGCGAGGTCGCTCGCGGCGCGCGGCCAGGGCGGCATGCTCGCGCAGGAGCTCGGCAAGCAGCAGTGGCAGGTCAAGAACCACCTGCGCTGGGCGCTGAGGTTCGCGGACGGCGAGCTTGAGGCGTGCCTTGGGCGTGCGGCCGCGTGCGAGCGCGGTCTGAAGTCCGGCGACGACCCGGAGACCACGTTCCTCTCGCTCGTGCTCTTCGTGTGCGGAAAGGGAGTCGCGGCCTAGCCCGCCCCAACCGCATGCGTACACGGCAGCGGGCCTATCGACCAGGCTCGCAGTGGTCTATCGGCACAAAAAAGACCCCGTCCTGTCGGGCGGGGTCGAAGGCTTTGCCTTGTGCGTCGTGCGCATGACTACCTGATGGAGTTCACGAGCTTCTGGACGCCGGACTTGCGGTTGGAAGCCTGGTTCTTGTGGATGATGCCCTTGGAGGCAGCCTTGTCCAGAAGGCGGTTGGCCTTGTTGGCGGCAGCCTGTGCGGCCTCGACGTCCTTGGCGTCGACGGCAGCGCGGACGCCCTTGACGGCGGTCTTCAGCTCGGAGCGGACTGCCTTGTTGCGCATGCGCGCCTTCTCGGCGGTGATGATGCGCTTCTTCTGAGACTTGATGTTAGCCACGTGCGGTTCCTTTCGGTTCTGATCCTTGAGGCCTCTATATTCTGAGGTGAAGGACGTGGGGTTATCCGACACCTGACACGGCGAGGTCGACTCACGGAGTATAGCAGAAGGAACGCCCGCATGTGCAGGAACTTTGCGGCTCGCCCAGCGCCTCGCGCGCAAATTCACATACTCTTCCAAACGAGGAAGCGCGGCTTGGCAGGAAGCGGCCGTGGGTTATGATGGTTCGCATGGAAAAGACAGACATCTCTCACATCCGCAACTTCTCGATCGTTGCGCACATAGACCACGGCAAGTCCACCATCTCGGACAGGATCCTCGAGCTCACCCACACGGTGCAGGAGCGGGACCTCGAGTCGCAGATGCTGGACTCCATGGACATCGAGCGGGAGCGCGGCATCACCATCAAGAGCAACGCCGTCCGCGTCATGTACGACGCCGACGACGGCGACCGCTACATGTTCAACCTGATCGACACCCCGGGGCACGTCGACTTCACCTACGAGGTCTCGCGCTCGCTTGCGGCCTGCGAGGGCGCCGTGCTCGTCGTGGACGCCACGCAGGGCGTCGAGGCCCAGACCGTCTCAAACGCGAACCTCGCGATGAACGCAAACCTGGACATCGTGCCCTGCATCAACAAGATCGACCTCCCCTCGGCCCACCCGGACGAGGTGAAGGAGGAGATCGAGGAGGACCTCGCCATCCCCGCCGAGGACGCCGTGTGCGTCTCCGGTAAGACGGGCGAGGGCATCCACGACCTGCTCGAGGCCATCGTCTACCTCGTGTCGCCGCCCAAGGGCGACGCGAAGGCCCCGCTCAAGGCGCTCATACTCGACTCGTACTTCGACGAGTACCGCGGTGTCGTCGCGACGGTCCGCGTGTTCGACGGCCGCATCCGCAAGGGCGACCACCTGCGCATGATGGCGCTGGGCGACACCTTCCTCTGCGACGGCGTGGGCTGCAAGCGCCCGCTCGAGACCTCCCTGGACGAGCTCGGCGTGGGTGAGGTCGGCTACGTGGTGACGGGCCTCAAGGACCCCGCGCTCGTCAAGACCGGCGACACCATCACGTACGAGGACAACCCCTGCGCGGAGCCCTGCCCCGGCTACCACGAGGCAAAGCCCATGGTCTTCACGGGTCTCTTCCCCATAGACAACAAGCAGTACGAGAACCTGCGCGACGCGCTCGAGAAGCTCAAGGTCAACGACCCGTCGCTCACCTGGACACCCGAGACGTCCGTCGCGCTTGGCTTCGGCTTCCGCGTGGGATTCCTCGGCCTTCTCCACATGGAGGTCGTGAAGGAGCGCCTGGAGCGCGAGTTCGGGCTCGACCTCATCGCGACGACCCCCTCCGTCAACTACCACGTGTACAAGACGGACGGCACCATGATCGAGATCACGAGCCCGCAGGACCTGCCCGACGTCACGCGCATCGAGCGGATCGAGGAGCCGTACCTCAAGGCCAAGGTCATCGTCCCTCCGGACTTCATGGGCGCCGTCATGCAGCTCGTGATCGACCACCGCGGCGAGACCAGGGACATGGTCTACCTGTCCGAGAAGTCGGTCGAGATGCACTTCGACATCCCGCTGGCCGAGCTCATCCTGGACTTCTTCGACCAGCTCAAGAGCCGCACCAAGGGCTACGCCTCGCTCGACTACGAGATGGGCGACTACCGCCCGAGCGACCTCGTGAAGCTCGACATCCTGCTCGCGGGCGAAGTCGTGGACGCGCTCAGCTTCATCGTGCACCGCGACAAGGCCTACGACATGGCCCGCGCCCTGTGCGACAAGCTGAAGGAGATCATCCCGCGCCAGCAGTTCGAGGTGCCCATCCAGGGCGCCATCGGCAACAAGATCATCAGCCGCTCCACCGTCAAGGCGCACCGCAAGGACGTCCTGGCCAAGTGCTACGGCGGCGACGTCAGCCGCAAGCGCAAGCTGCTCGAGAAGCAGAAGGAGGGCAAGAAGCGCATGAAGTCCATCGGCTCGGTGGAGGTGCCGCAGGAGGCCTTCCTGGCCGTGCTCAAGGTGGACGACGAATGAGCGCCGCCACGCTTCCCGAGGACGCAACGCCTACGCAGATCCTCGACGCCCTCGCCCCCGCGGCGGGCCTGGGCGAGAAGGTCGACCCCTTTCCCCGCGAGGGCGACCTCGCGTCGCGGCTGGCTTCCGCCCGCTACCTGCTCGCGCCGATGGCCGGCGTGACGGACTCGGCATACCGCCTGATGGCGCGCCGTGGCGGGGCGGGCCTCGCCTACACGGAGATGGTCTCCGTCGCCGGCATCCACTTTGGCGGACGCGGCGGCGGCCAGAAGACCTGGGAGCTCGTCATCCCCGCGGATGAGGAGCCGGACATCGCGGTGCAGCTCTTCGGCAGCAAGCCGGAGCAGTTCCGCGAGGCGGCCGCCCGCGTGCAGGAGCGCCTGGGCAGCAAGCTCGCCCTGATCGACATCAACATGGCATGCCCCGTGCCCAAGGTCACGCGCAAGGGCGAGGGCTCGGCCCTGCTGGACAGCCCGGAGCTCGCGGCCGAGCTCGTGCGCGCGTGCGTGGAGGAGTCGACGGTGCCCGTGACCTGCAAGATCCGCCGCAGCCGCACGCCGGGGCCCGAGCAGGCTCCGGACTTCGCGCGCGCCATGGAGCAGGCGGGCGCCTCGGCCGTCGCGGTCCACGGCCGCACGGCGAGCCAGCTCTACCGCGGCAAGGCGGACTGGGGCTGCGTACGCCACGTCGCGGACGCCGTGTCCATCCCCGTCATCGGCTCCGGCGACGTGCTCGACGCGCACGCCGCGGCGGACATGCGCGCCCGGACGGGCGCGACGGCCGTCATGGTGGCACGCGGCTCCTACGGAAACCCGTGGCTCTTCTCGGCCGCGCGGGCCGTCGACGGGGGAGAGGAGCCACCCACCCCCTCGTACGCCCAGCGCCTGGCCGCGTTCGAGTGCCACGTGCGCCTGCTCGCGGCGACGCACGCCCACCTGGCGAGGGCGCGGAGCCTCGCGGGATGGTACTTCAAGGGGATGCCGTACGCGGCCGAGTGGCGCAACCGCGCCATGGCGTGCGTCACGCTCGAAGACTACCTGGGGCTCGTGCGCGAGCTCGAGGGCCGGCTCGACGCCTGGGCGGAGTAGCCCGTGGGCGCCGAGAGCTGGGAGGGGCGCTTGCACGCGGCCGGCGCGCAGGCGCTCTACGTGCACGTCCCCTTCTGCAGGAGCAAGTGCGCGTACTGCGACTTCTCGTCGTGGGCCACGCGTGCGGACGACCCGCTGGTCGCGGCGTACGCGGCCTCGGTCGGGCGCATGCTCGCGCAGGCGGAGGCCGCGGGGCTCCTCGAGGGCTGCCGGACCGGCTACCTGGGCGGCGGCACGCCCACGCTCATGGGGTCCGCGGTCGGCGGCCTCCTCGCGCGCATGGCGCCGCACTGCCCGCGAGAGCTCTCCTGCGAGGCCAACCCGGACTCGCTCGACGATGCCACGCTCGCGGCCATCGCGTCCAGCGGCGCAACGCGCGTCTCCGTGGGGGTGCAGAGCACCTCGGACGCGGAGCTCGCGGCGCTGGGGCGCATCCACACGTCGGCGCAGGCGACGTCCGCCCTCAGGCGCGCGGTGGCGGCCGGGCTCGACGTCTCGTGCGACCTCATGTGCGCCATCCCAAGGCAGGGCGAGAAGAGCTGGCGCCGGAGCCTCGACGACGTGCTGGCCGCGGGCGTGGGCCACGTGAGCGTCTACCCGCTGCAGATCGAGGAGGGCACCGCCTTCGGCCGCCGCTACGCGGTCGGGGACCCGGCGTTCAACTCCGAGGACGTGCAGGCCGCGCGCATGGCGCAGGCCGAGCACGCGCTCGCGGCGGCGGGCCTCCATCGCTACGAGGTGGCGAGCTACGCGCGGCCGGGCAAGTCCTGCGCGCACAACCGCGCATACTGGACGGGCGTGCCGTACCTGGGCCTGGGCACCGGGGCCTCCGGCATGCTCGCGGCCGAGGGCTACGCTCATCTGCGCGCCGTGGCGCCGCAACTGCCGCCCGCACCCGAGGACGCGGCCCGCGTGCGGCTCACCGTCACGAGCGGCAGGCGCCAGGTCGCGGCGGCATCGGGCCTTGCGGGGCTCGACTTCGACCTCGAGTTCCTGACGGAACCCCAGGCCGCGGCCGAGGACCTGATGCTGGGGATGCGCCTCACCGAGGGCGTGGCGGAGGGCCTTCTCGCCCATGCGCGGAGCGTACTCGGGGCGGGCCGCGTGGACGGCGCCCTGGCGGAGGCCGCGGCGGAGGGCCTCGCGCACGCGACGCCCGCAGGCGGCCTTGCGCCCACGGAGCGGGGGTGGCTCCTGGGCAACGAGCTCTTCGGCCTCATGTGGGGCCTCGCGCCCGGCACGGTCGCGAGCGCGAGCGCGCGGGCCACGGGCGCCTGACCTGCGCCTGCGCGGTGGTGATTTGCTGCGCCGGCGCCGCGCGTGAATAAGCGGCGCCGCCAATGGATAGAATCGTTGAACGAACGTGCCCGATTCTGTCGGGACGTGCGCCGGTCGGCGCTTTGGTAGGACACGACACGCTGGGGGATCCCTCATGGCAGGAATGGACGAGAAGGACTACTACGCGATCCTGGGGGTCTCCCCTGACGCCTCGACGGACGAGATCCGCAAGGCCTTCCAGCAGAAGGCCCGCAAGCTCCACCCCGACGTCAACAAGGCGCCGGACGCGGAGGAGAAGTTCAAGGAGGTCTCGGAGGCCTACGCCGTCCTCTCGGACGAGCAGAAGCGCAAGCGCTACGACGCCATGCGCTCGGGCTCGCCGTTTGCGCAGGAGGGCTACGGCACCCCCTCGTACGGCGGCTCCGGGCAGGACCCGTTTGGCGGGTACCCCTTTGGCTGGGGCTTCCCGTTTGGCGGGACGGGCTACCGCAGGGCCACGACCACGCGCTCGCGCGCGTACAACCCCAAGGCGGGCGCGGACGTCGTCATGCAGCTCGACCTGGACGACGAGACGGCCCGCAAGGGCGTGAGGCGCGGCTTCACGTACCAGCGCTACGTCGCGTGCGACGTGTGCCACGGCACCGGCTCCGTGCGCAGCGAGCACGCGGAGACCTGCCCCACCTGCGGCGGAACGGGGCGCATCAGCCTCGACCTCACGGGACTCTTCGGCTTCGGCATGATGGAGATGGAGTGCCCGGAGTGCGAGGGCGTGGGCAAGGTCGTGGCGGACCCCTGCGAGGCCTGCGGCGGCTCCGGCCGCGTGCTCTCCGCGAGCGAGGTCGTGGTCGAGGTCCCGGCCGGCAGCCATGACGGGGACGAGGTCCGCGTCAAGGGCATGGGCAACGCCGGCACCAATGGCGAGTCCTCGGGCGACTTCGTGTGCCGCGTGGGCGTCGCTTCGGAGCGCGTCAACCAGCGCCAGGCCATGGGCATGCAGACGCTCGGCTTCCTGATCCCGTTCGTGGTCCTGGGTGCCATCACGGGCACGCTCTCGGCCATGCTGCCGTTCATTCTCATCATGGCCGCGGTCTGCGCGTACTCGCTCTATCGCGGCGGTGGGCTCGGCAAGAGCAAGACGTGGTGGAAGCACGCCGGAACGTCGGTCGCCAACGGAGCGGTCTCGGGGCTCCTGCTCGCATTCCTCATGGTGCTCATGTTCAGCTGCGGCAGCGCCAACTACGGCTACTACGGCTACGGACCGGGCGCAAGAGGGTAGAACATACCCTGAAATGACCTTCTGCCGCCCCGCGTGGGCGGCTCTTCGTGTTCGTGTACAAACCAGGTGGGGGAATCGCAAGTGGCAACAAAGGACTACTACGAGGTGCTCGGCGTCGAGCGTGACGCGGATGCCAAGACCATCAAGCGCGCGTTTCTGAAGAAGGCGCGCAAGCTGCACCCGGACGTCAACAAGGCGCCGGACGCCGAGGCCAAGTTCAAGGAGGTGAACGAGGCCTACTCCGTGCTGTCGGACGAGCGCAAGCGCGCCAACTACGACCGCTACGGCACGGCGGAGGGCCCGGGCGGCTTCGGCTCGGACTACGTGGACATGTCGGACATCTTCGGCGGCGGCTTCGGCATCGACGACATCTTCGACTCCTTCTTCGGCGGCGGCAGACAGGGCGGCGCCTCGGGTGCCGCGGCGCGCACGCGCGGACGCGACATGGGCATCACGCTCAAGATCACGCTCGCGGAGGCCGCGGCGGGCTGCATCAAGACCATCGCCTACGACCGCCTCGCGCCGTGCGACGACTGCAACGGCACGGGCGTGGCCGAGGGCGGCCACGTCAAGACGTGCGAGAAGTGCCACGGCACGGGCCGCGTCGTTCAGGTCCAGCGCACCATCTTCGGCCAGATGCAGACCCAGACGACCTGCCCCGACTGCGGCGGCACCGGCAAGGTGGTCGACAAGCCGTGCGAGACCTGCGAGGGCCAGGGCCGCACCCCCTCGCGCGAGACCGTCGACGTCGAGGTGCCGGCGGGCGTGCACTCCGGCCAGAGCCTCAGGGTCAAGGGCAAGGGCGAGGCCGGCGTCCGCGGCGACGCGTCCGGCGACCTGGTCGTCCGCATCGAGGTCGCGGAGGACAAGACGTTCCAGCGCCAGGGCGACGACCTCTTCTGCCGCGTGAGCGTCGACTCGCTCGAGGCCATCGTGGGCGCGACCGTCCACATGGACGGCATCCTCGAGGGCGACGACGTCGTGGTCGAGGTCCCCGCGGGCTGCCGCTACGGCGAGCAGATCCGCATCGAGCGCATGGGCATGCCCCGCATGGGCACCACGGCGCGCGGCAGCCTGATCGCCGTCGTGGAGGTCGTGCCGCCCAAGGGCCTCACCCCCGACGAGCTCGAGGACATCCGCGACATCGTCTCCTCGCGCCGCGACGCCAGCGCGTCCGAGCAGGAGGGCGAGAAGGACGAGGCCCCGCACGCGGAGGCCGGTGCCAACGCCGAGCCCAGAAAGCCCAAGTTCAAGCACCGCGGCCGCCGCAGCAGGTCCAAGTGAGCGGGGCCAACGGCGCGCGCGTCGCGATCGTCAACCTCGGCTGCAGGGTCAACAGGGTCGAGGCCGACGTCATAGCGGCCGAGCTCGAGCGGCACGGCTGCAGGCTCGTGGGCGAGGACGAGGCGGATGCCATCGTCGTCAACACCTGCGCCGTCACGGGCGAAGCCGAGGCTAAGACCAGGAAGACCGTCCGCCACGCGGCCCTGCGTCCGCAGCGGCCGGTCGTCGTGGCGACGGGCTGCGTCGCGAACCTCTTCGCGGACGAGCTCAGGCAGCTGGCGGAAAACGTCGTCGTGCAGGGCAACAAGGCCGCGGTCGCGGCCACGGTGCTCGAGCGCCTCGGCATCGCGGGGGACGCGTCGTGCGCGGATTCCGTCGTGAGCGTCACGCCCACGCCCACCGGCCGCATGCGCCCCGGCATCAAGATCCAGGACGGGTGCGACAACCGCTGCACGTACTGCATCGTGTGGAAGGCGCGCGGCAGGTCGCGCTCCATGGATGCGGCGGAGGTCGTCTCGCGCGTGCGCCAGAGCGTTTCACGCGGCGCGCGCGAGGTCGTGCTCACGGGCATCAACCTCGGGCGCTTCTCCGCCGTGGGGGAGGACGGCGGCAGGGTCTCGCTACCGGGGCTCCTCGACCTTCTCCTCAGCAAGACGGACGTGGAGCGCATCAGGCTCTCGTCCATCGAGCCGCCCGACGTGACGGACGAGCTGCTCCGCACCATGGCGGCCGGCGGCGAGCGCGTGGCGCCGTTCCTGCACGTGTGCCTGCAGTCCGGCTGCGACGCGACGCTTCGCCGCATGGGGCGCGTGTACGACACGGCGTTCTTCTCGGGCGTGGTCGACCGCGCGCGGGAGCTCGTGCCGGGCATCGCGCTGGGGACGGACCTCATCGTGGGCTTCCCCGGCGAGACGGACGCGGACTTCGGGGAGTCGCTCGCGTTCTGCGAGCGCATGGCCTTCGCCAAGATGCACGTCTTCCGCTACTCCAGGCGTCCCGGCACGCCCGCCGCGACGGCGCCCGGGCAGGTCGACCCCCACGTCATCGCGGAGCGCGGCCGCCGCATGCGCGACCTCGCCGCACGGATGCGCCACGACCAGGCGGGCGCCCACGTGGGCGCCGACGAGCTCGTCGTCGTGCAGTACCCGGGCCGCGGCGTCACGGGCGGGCTCTTCGACGCGCTGGTCGACCCCGCCTACCCGCTCGACTCGCTCGTGCGCGTGCGGGCCCGCGCCGTCCTGCCCGACGGCACGCTGGACTGCACCACGCAGCCCGCGTAACGGCGGCTGGGACGGCCGCCCCGTCTGGGGCGGTCCGAACGGGCGAGAAAAGCGGCTATCATGGGTGCGAGGACACCCGCGCTTGGAGGAACATGGAACCTACCCACATCAGGCTCACCATACCGGACACCGTCGACCCGACGCTGCTCATGGGCCCCGCCGACACGCACCTTCGCCGGATAGAGGACGCGTTCGACGCCATGGTCACCGTGCGCGGCAACCAGGTGAGCGTGATCGGGCCCACGCAGGAGGCCGACGCCGTGGTCGCGGTGTTCACGCGGCTCATCCGCGACATCGAGGCCGGCGGCGCGCCCACGTCCGAGGACGTGGACCTCGTCATCGGGCAGGTCTCGCACGGGGCCAGGCAGGGCGACGCGCCCGCGGGCGACGTCCTTCTCACCTATCGCGGCCGCGCGATCCGCCCCAAGACGGAGGGCCAGGCGCGCTATATCGAGGCCATCCGCGACAACACGATCACCTTTGGCCTCGGCCCCGCCGGCACGGGCAAGACGTACCTCGCCATGGCGATGGCGGTTGCGGCGCTCAGGCGCCGCGAGGTCGGGCGCATCGTGCTCACGCGGCCCGTGGTCGAGGCGGGGGAGTCGCTCGGCTACCTGCCGGGCACGCTGGAGGAGAAGCTCGATCCCTACGTGCGGCCGCTCTACGACGCGCTGTTCGACATGACGGACGCCGAGCGGGCAAACTCCCTGGTCGAGCAGGGTGTGATAGAGATCGCGCCGCTCGCGTTCATGCGCGGGCGCACCCTCAACGGCGCGTTCGTGATCCTGGACGAGGCCCAGAACACCACGCCCGACCAGATGAAGATGTTCCTCACGAGGCTTGGCTTTGGGTCCAAGTTCGTGGTGACGGGCGACGTCACCCAGCGCGACCTGCCGGGAAGGAGCGGGCTCGACTCCGCGCGCGCCGTGCTCGCGGGCGTGGACGACATCGCCTTCGTGGAGCTGGGCAGGAACGACATCGTGAGGCACTCGCTGGTCGCGCGCATCGTCGACGCGTATGATAGGGCCGAGCGCACCGAGCGCCAGCGTCCCCCAAGGAGGGCGGTTCATGATGGAGAATAGCTACGACGTCGTGCTCGAGGAGGGCGTGTCCAGCCCCGTGAGCGAGCAGGAGATCCGCGAGGACATCGACCTCGTGCTCGCAAGCGAGGGCGTGGAGCGACCCTGCATGGTGTCGGTCTCGATCGTCTCGGACGAGCGCATGCACGAGCTCAACCTCCAGTGGCGCGGGATGGACCGGCCCACGGACGTGCTCTCGCTCGAGTGCGAGCGCCCGGACGACCCGGACCTCGCACCGGGGGAGCCCTGCGAGCTGGGCGACATCGTGCTCGCGCCGGACTACATCGCGCGCCAGGCCAAGGGCTTCGGCACCACGCCGGCGGACGAGTGCCGGCTGCTGCTCGTGCACGGCACGCTGCACCTCTTGGGCTACGACCACCTCAAGGACGAGGAGGCCGAGGTCATGGAGGCCCGCGAGGACGAGCTCCTCGCCAAGATCAAGACCGACCACGCGATCGACCACGTGACGCTCACGCGCCACAGGGACGGTGAGTAGCCATGATTCCCGGACGGACGCCAAGCCATCCGTCTTTTAGGAGGAGCTTCCTCTTCGCGCTGCAGGGCTTCCGCACGGCGGTGCGCCAGGAGCGCAACATCAAGGTCATGCTCGGCGGAGCGGCCTTTGCCATCGTGATGGGCATCGTGTTGCGCATCGGCCCCACGGACTGGGCCGTCGTGGCCGTGTGCTGCGGCATGGTGCTCGCGGCCGAGCTCATCAACACCGCGATCGAGACCGTGGTCGACCTCGTCTCGCCGGAGTTCCATCCGCTCGCCGGACGCGCCAAGGACATCGCGGCGGCGGCCTCGTGGCTCCTCAGCATCGCGGCGGCCATCGCCGGGCTCTGCGTCTACGGCCACGCACTGCTCGAACTTCTCGCCCACTAGGCGGGCCGGACGGCGCGGCCGCGCCAGCACAACGTGACACACCAGACCCACAAGGGGGTTGCAATGGAAGACATCCAGGGCACCGGTGCCCAGTCGGGCGAGAAGGACGAGGCGCCGTTCAGGAGCGGCTTCGTCGCGCTCGTGGGCAGGCCTTCCGTCGGCAAGTCGACGCTCCTGAACGCGGCCGTGGGCGGCAAGGTCGCCATCACGAGCCCCGTCGCCCAGACAACGCGCCGCCGCATGCGCGCAGTCGTCAACAGGCCAAACGCGCAGATCGTGATCGTGGACACGCCGGGCCTGCACAAGCCCAAGGACGCCCTGGGCAAGGAGCTCAACAAGGTGGCGCTCGGCGAGCTCGCGGACGTGGACGTGGCGGCGTTCCTCGTGGACGCGACCAAGCCCGTGGGCAGGGGGGACGAGTGGGTCGCCAGGCACGTGGACGCCTCCGACGCCCCGTACAAGCTGCTCGTCATCACCAAGGCGGACCTCGCCAAGCCCGAGCAGGTCACGGCCCAGCTCGAGGCGGCCTCGGCCCTGGCTCGCTTTGACGACACGATCGTCGTGAGCGCGCGCGAGGGCTTCAACGTGGACGCCTTCGTGTCCATGGTGGCCGAGCACCTGCCCGAGGGCCCGCGCTGGTTTCCCGAGGACATGGACTGCGACGCCACGGACGAGGAGCTCGTGGCGGAGTTCGTCCGCGAGAAGGTCCTGCTCAACCTGCGCCAGGAGGTGCCGCACTCCGTGGGCGTCATCTGCGACGACATCGACTGGGCCAAGGACGGTCACGCCTCGATCCGCGCCACGATCATCGTGGAGCGCGAGAGCCAGAAGGGCATCGTGATCGGCCGCGGCGGCTCCATGGTCAAGCGCATCGGCACGCAGGCGCGCAAGGACATCGAGCGCCTCTTCGACGCGAGGGTCTTCCTCGACATCCAGGTCCGCGTGCAGCCGCAGTGGCGCCGCGACCAGAACGAGATCCGCCGCCTCGGCTACGACTACGAGGAGTAGCCGCGACCCATGGCAGGCAGGCGGACCACACGGACCAAGGCGATCGTCCTCGACCACAGGGCCCAGCTGGGCGAGAAGGACCTCATCCTCACGCTTTTGACCGAGGACGGGGAGCGCGTGGACGCCGTGGCGAAGGGCGCCCTCAAGCCCGGCGGCAGGCTCGCCGCTAGGGTGGAGCTCTTCTGCGAGACGGACTTCCTCCTGGCGCAGGGCAGGAGCCTCTCCATCGTGACGGAGGCCTCCGTCGTGAACCCGCACGCGGGCCTGCGCGGCGACCTCTCGCGCGTGAGCGCCGCGTCGTGCGTGTGCGAGGTGGCGCGCCTCACCTGCTTCGAGGACGTGGGCGACCCGTACCTGTACGCCATCTGCTCGCGCGCGCTCACGGCCTGCGAGCAGGCGCCCGACCAGGAGCGCCTCGACCTCGTGGTGGCGGCGTACGCGTTCAAGGTCACGGCCCACGGGGGCTGGAGGCCGGAGCTCCGGCGTTGCACGCTCTGTGGCGACGAGGACGTCTCGTTCTTCTCGCCCAAGGCCGGCGGCATGCTGTGCTCGAGCTGCGCAAAGGACGTGGCCGGGGCCGTGCGCATGGGCCCCTCGGGGCGCGACCGGCTCCAGTCGCTCATCAAGTCCACGTTCGACCAGATCCTGGCGATGGAGGCCGACGTGGGCACCACGACGGAGCTCGTGAGCCTCGCGCACGTATGGTGCGCCACGCACCTGGACGCGCGCCTCAGGACCTTCGAGTTCATGCTCAGCCTGTAGGCCGCCGCGCCTGCCGTGCGGACGTGCGCAAAATGTGTGCGCGGTCTGGTGATTGGCCCCCACGTGCGGATTTTGCGGCCGAGAAGTGCGCGGCGGCCGTCGACGTGGTAACCTATGCGAGTCCGTACCCCCTACTTGGTGGCCCGCCCAATGCCAGACGGCCAACCCAGTTCGGGGCGTATCTATGTGAAAGGGGTTTTCATGGCAGTCACCAAGGAGCGCAAGGCCGAGCTCATCAAGCAGTACGGCAAGAACGAGAAGGACTCCGGCTCCGCCGCCGTCCAGGTCGCCCTGCTGACCGAGCGCATCAAGGGCCTCACCGAGCACGTCAAGTTCCACAAGCACGACCACCACACCCGTCGTGGCCTGCTGATGCTCGTCGGCCAGCGTCGTCGCCTCCTGTCCTACATCAAGAAGCAGGACATCGAGGAGTACCGCAGCCTCATCAAGAGCCTCGGCATTCGCGACAACATCCAGTAACACAAGGTGTTAAGAGGAGGGCGCCGGCATGGCGCTCTCTTTGTATGACGGCCCGCCTGCAAAGGGGCAGGCGGAGATAAGAGGAAAAAGGAAAATGGCAAAGGTTACGCACGAGTTCGACCTCTACGGAAAGCACTACAAGCTGGAGACGGGCGAGCTCGCAAAGCAGGCCACGGGCGAGTGCCTGGTGTCCTGCGGCGACTCCACCGTCAACGTGACGGTCGTCGTCTCGAAGGAGCGCAAGAACTACGACTTCTTCCCCCTGACGGTGGACTACATCGAGAAGATGTACGCCGTCGGCCGCATCCCGGGCGGCTACCTCAAGCGCGAGGCTCGTCCGAGCGAGAAGGCCACCCTCACGGCCCGCATGATCGACCGTCCCATCCGCCCGTCCTTCCCCGACGGCTTCAGGAACGAGGTCCAGATCGTCGCGATGCCGCTCGTCGCGGACCAGGTCAACTCCGTCGACACGATCTGCATCATGGGCGCCTCCGCGGCGCTGACCGTGGGCGGCGTGCCGTTCGAGGGCCCGCTCGCCGGCGTGCGCATCGGCCGTGACGTCGAGACCGGCGAGTTCCTCGTGAACCCGACGTACGAGGAGCGCGACAACTCCGACCTCGACCTCGAGCTCGGCGGCTCCGCCACGTTCATCAGCATGCTCGAGGCGGGCGCCAAGGAGATCTCCGAGGAGGACATGCTCGCGGCCATGGCCTTTGGCCAGGAGGCCATCGCGGCGTTCTGCAAGGAGGAGGAGAAGTTCTTCCAGAAGTGCATCGAGGTCAACGGCCCGTTCCCGAAGCGCGAGTACGTGCTCGACGAGCCCATCCCCGAGGTGCACGAGCGCGTGTTCGCCCACTTCGACGAGATGTCCGCCGCCCTCAAGGACGCCGACAAGCTCTCCCGCATGGACAAGGTCGAGGCCCTCAAGGAGTCCATCAAGGCCGAGTTCACCGAGGAGGAGCAGGAGGAGTGGGACCGCGCCATCCCCGTCGAGCTCAAGAGCCTCGAGAAGCACGCCATGCGCAAGATGGTCGTCGAGACCGGCGAGCGCGTTGACGGCCGCACCGCGACCGAGGTCCGCCCGCTCATGGTCAAGCCGAACTACCTGCCGCGCGTGCACGGCTCCGGCCTCTTCCAGCGCGGCCAGACCCAGGTGCTTTCCGTCTGCACCCTCGGCATGCTGAACGAGTGGCAGCGCCTCGACACCATCGAGCCGGTCGACGGCAAGCGCTACATCCACCACTACAACTTCCCGCCGTTCTGCACCGGCGAGACCGGCCGCATGGGCTCGCCCAAGCGCCGCGAGATCGGCCACGGCAACCTGGCCGAGCGTGCCCTTCTCCCCGTTATCCCCTCGGAGGAGGAGTTCCCCTACACCATCCGCGTCGTGTCCGAGGTCATGGAGTCCAACGGCTCCAGCTCGATGGCGTCGACCTGCGGCTCCACGCTCGCGCTAATGGACGCCGGCGTGCCCATCAAGCGCCCCGTCTCCGGCGTCGCCATGGGCCTCATCCAGGAGGAGGGCAAGACCGTCGTCCTGACCGATATCCAGGGCCTCGAGGACTTCCTGGGCGACATGGACTTCAAGGTCACCGGCACCACCAAGGGCATCACGGCCATGCAGATGGACAACAAGGCCACCGGCCTCACGCCCGAGATCCTGAAGCAGGCGCTCAAGCAGGCGCACGAGGGCCGCATGTTCATCCTCGACGCGATGCTCGACAAGATCCCCGCGCCGCGCGAGCACGTCAAGGCGACCGCGCCGCAGATCATCAGCCTCAACATCCCCACGGACAAGATCCGCGACGTCATCGGCTCTGGCGGCAAGGTCATCCGTGGCATCCAGGACGACACGGGCGCCACGATCGATATCCAGGAGGACGGCTCCGTCTTCATCGCGGGCACCAACGGCGCCGGCGAGGAGGCCGCGGAGCGCATCAAGGCCATCGTGAAGGTTCCCGAGGTGGGCGAGGAGTACACCGGCCGCGTCGTGAACATCCAGCCGTTCGGCGCGTTCGTCGAGCTGCTGCCCGGCAAGGACGGCCTGCTACACATCAGCCGCGTCGCCAAGGGTCGCGTGGAGAAGGTCGAGGACGTCCTCAACGTGGGCGACGAGGTCAGGGTCAAGGTCATCGAGGTGGACGAGAAGGGCAAGATCAGCCTCGACCGCCTTGACAAGCCCGAGGCCCCGGCTGGCTCCGAGCGTAGGGGCGAGCACAAGAGCGAGAGGCACGAGGGCGAGCACCGTCGCCGTCGCCACGTTGGCGACAAGGGCGGCAACGCCGGCAACGGCGAGCAGCGCCAGCCCAGGCGCCACCACGAGGGCTAGTCACAGCCTGGCATAGGCCAAACTGACACGAGCGGGGAGCCTCCAACCCGGGGCTCCCCGCTCTTCTCGTATGCGGAACATAAATTCTTCTACGGCTGGCGTCACCGTTGATAGACGGCGTCAGCCCCGGAGGTACTTGACGAGTGCCGCACAGAGAAGGACGAGCGCGACCGGCTCGGCGAAGTCCTTGACCGTGGTGAACACGGAAAGCAGCGTGGCGAACACTACCTCTGGCGTCATGGGTTGCTCCTAACCTCGGGATACCCGGCCGTCTTGGTGGGCATATACAGGACGGCCACTCGAGGTGGAGTATGCGACGTGGAATGCTGTATGGAAGCTGAAATCCGTCGCTCTTCTCCCAAAGGTAGTTTTTGGCGAGCGCGCTCCTTGGGGTCGCGCGCCGGAGGGGCTTGGCCCTGTACGGGCGAAAACCACACCCGCATCACTAAACAAAGACCCCGGCACACTACAATAGGTGTTTGCGAAATGTCCGACAGCACGAGGCTGCCGAGAAGATATGGATCGTGACACCTGTCGAAAGGATAATTGGACAATGGCAAAAAAGCAGACGCCGCTGAGGATCATTCCCTTAGGCGGCCTGGACGGTATTGGCAAGAACATGACCGCCTTCGAGTACGGGAGCGACATGGTTCTCGTCGATGCGGGCCTCATGTTCCCGGATGACGAGCAGCCCGGCATCGACCTGGTGCTGCCCGACTACTCCTACGTGCTCGAAAACGAGGACAAGCTCCGCGGCATCATCATCACGCACGGCCACGAGGACCACACCGGCGCCCTGCCGTACCTCCTGATGGACCTGGGCAAGAAGGTCCCCATCTACTCCTCCAAGCTGACGCTCGGCATGATCGAGGCCAAGCTGCAGGAGTTCAAGATCAACTCGCCCAAGTTCCGCGAGGTCAAGAACGGCACCCACATCAACCTGGGCGTCTTCAGCATCGACTTCTTCAGCATGACGCACTCCATCCCGGCGGCGCTCGGCGTGTACATGAGGACGCCAGCGGGGTCCGTGCTCCACACGGGCGACTTCAAGCTCGACCAGACGCCGATCGACGGCGTCACGCCCAACTACCAGGCGATCTGCCGCTTTGGCACGCTCGGCATCGACCTGCTCATGTCCGACTCCACCAACGCGACGCGCCCCGGCTTCACCCCGTCCGAGGCGGCCGTGGGCCCGCAGCTGCGCCACATCATCAAGAACGCGACCGGCAGGGTCTTCGTGGCGTCGTTCTCGAGCCACATCCACAGGCTCCAACAGGTGTGCGACGCCGCCACCGCCGTTGGCCGCAAGGTCGTGGTGACGGGCCGCTCCATGGTCAACAACACCAAGATCGCCCGCGAGCTCGGCTACCTCAAGATCTCGCAGGAGGACATAATCGACGCGTACGACGTGAAGGACATCCCTGACGACAAGATCGTCGTGCTCTGCACGGGCAGCCAGGGAGAGCCCCTGAGCGCGCTCGGCCGCATGGCGGCGGGGGAGCACAAGTCCTTCACCATCACGGCAGATGACACAGTCATCATCAGCGCGACGCCGGTCCCCGGCAACGAGAAGAGCGTGCAGTCCATAATCAACGCGCTCTCCAAGATCGGCTGCACCGTGTACGACAGGTCCAACACGCTCGTGCACGTTTCCGGCCACGCGAGCCAGGAGGAGCTCAAGCTCATGCTCGCCATGACCAAGCCGAGGAACTTCATGCCCGTCCACGGCGAGGCCGTGCACCTGCGTGCGCACGCCAAGCTGGGCCAGCAGATGGGCATCCGCCCCGACCACATCTTCGTGGCGGACAACGGCGACACGCTCGAGATGCGAAACGGCGAGGTCAAGTGGGGCAAGCCCGTGGAGTCCGGCGTCGTGTACGTCGACGGCCTCTCGATCACGGACGCCGACCCGATCGTCTTCCGCGACCGCCAGAAGCTCGCGAGCGACGGCATCGTGACCTGCGTCGTCACCGTCGCGAAGCGCGACCGCAAGGTGGGCGACGTCGACATCGCCTGCAGGGGCGTCTCGTTCAACAACAACGATCAGCTCATCTCGGAGGCGCAGGCCGTCGTGAGGGACCACGTCTCCGCAACCGCAAGCAAGGAGGGCTCGAGCGTGGACATGCTCAGGAAGAACGCACGCAACAGCCTCTCCAACTTCCTCTGGAGCAAGACGCACACGCGGCCGATGGTCATCCCGGTCGTGATGGAGGTTTAGCCACATGGCGTCAAACCGCAGCTCAAACGCACAACAGAAGAGAAGGAAGGGCACGTCTTCCAAGGCGTCCCGCGCACGCGGCAGGCGCCAGCCGGTGGCGCCCGCCCGTGGGTCCGCGGCAAACGACATCCTGGGCGTGGCACTGGTCGTCGTGGCCGTCGTCATGTTCCTCTCGCTCGTGGTGCCCACCAGCGCCCCGGTGACGAGGGCGCTCGGGGAGGCGCTCACGCTGCTGTTTGGCGTGGGGGCGTTCCTGTGCCCGCTCGCGCTCATCGTGTTCTCCACCACGTTCTTCGTGGAGCACGAGGAGCCCGTCAGCAAGCGCGTGGCCGTGGGCCTCGCGCTCGTGGTCGTGGCGATTCTGGGCATCCTGAGCATCAACATGCCCAACGCGGAGGCTAACCCGGGTCTGGTCATCGCGATGGAGTCCGTGGGCTCGCGCGGCGGCTACGTGGGCGGTGCCGTCGCGTGGTGCCTGCTCAAGAGCGTGGGCGCCACCGTGGGCAACGTCGTGCTCGTGGGCGTGATCGCCGCGGGCTGCATCGTCTGCGGGTTCTCGCTCTCCGGCGCCGTGCAGAAGCTGCGAGAGCGCATGCAGGGGCTCTCCGAGTCCCGCGAGGCCGCGCGCCAGGACCGCCTTGCCCGCAGGAACCTGGGGTTTGACGGCCAGGCCGCCATGATGGACGAGACCGCCGACATGTACGACGGCGACGCCGTGGAGCCGCTGGGCCGCCGCAAGACGACGCTGCTCAGGCGCAACCGCGTCGAGGCCGCCGCCGACGCTGAGTCCGAGGGGGCCGTGCCCGAGGAGGACCAGCCCACGACGCTTCTCTCCAACGCAAAGACGACGCTCCTCAGGCGCCGCAAGAAGCACCCGCCCCTGGACGAGGACGAGGCCGTGCCCGCAGGTACCGCGGGCGAGAGGGACGCGGACGACGCCGCGGAGGACAGCACCCGGAATGCGGGCGCGACCCAGGCGGCGGCCCCCGCGGCCGCAGCAGCGGCTACCAAGCCCGCCGAGCCCGCGGTGCCGGACTTCCTGAAGCAGGCCAAGGGCTCGGGCATCGGCCGGGGAGGGTCCTCGGACAGCGCGCGTGCCACGACCAAGGCGGCGCGTCCTTCTCGCCCGAGTGCGACGCCTGCCGTGCAGACCGCCATCCCGCAGGTCGCGGCCGCGGCGTCGACGGCGGCGCGCAGGGCCGCCGCGCCCAAGGACGTCAAGCGCCCGGGCGACGGGTCGGAGGACTACGAGCTGCCGCCGTTCTCGATGCTGAGCTCCAACCCCAACAGCGCCAACTCCGCCTCGAGCAAGGAGGAGCTGGACGAGACCAAGGAGCGCCTGCAGGGGACGCTGCGCGAGTTTGGCCTCACGAGCCGCGTCGTGGACTACGTGAGCGGCCCGCTCGTCACCACGTTCCGCATCGAGATGGGCGAGGGGGAGCGCGTCAGCAAGATCAAGAACCTTGAGGACGACATCGCCCTCACGCTCGCCGCCGAGAAGGTGCGCATCTTCGCACCAATCCGCGGCACGTCGTACGTGGGCATCGAGATTCCCAACAGCAAGCGCGCAAACGTGCACCTGGGCGACGTCCTGCCGCACGCGACGGGCGGCCCGCTCGAGGTGGCAATCGGGCGCGACTCCGCGGGCAAGCCCGTCGTGGCGGACATCGCCAAGATGCCGCACATGCTCGTCGCGGGCACCACCGGCTCCGGCAAGTCCGTTCTCATCAACTCCATGGTGATGTCGCTCCTCATGCGCACCACGCCCAAGCAGGTGCGACTCATCATGATCGACCCCAAGCGCGTCGAGTTCACCTGCTACAACGGGCTCCCGCACCTGTACGTGCCGGTCGTGACCGACCCTCGCCAGGCTGCGAGCGCCCTGCAGTGGGCCGTGTCCGAGATGGAGCGCCGCCTCAAGGTGTTCGAGCGCGCCGGCGCCAGGAACATCAAGGTCTACAACCAGATGTGCACGACGGGCAAGCTGTCCGAGATGGACAACCCTCCCGAGCCCATGCCCTACATCGTTGTGGTGATCGACGAGCTGTCCGACCTCATGATGACGGCGGGAAAGGACGTGGAGGCCTCCATCGTCCGCATCGCGCAGCTCGCGCGTGCGGCGGGCATCCACCTGGTCATCGCGACGCAGCGACCCTCGGCAAACGTCGTGACCGGCCTCATCAAGTCGAACATCGACAGCCGCGTCGCCCTCAAGGTGTCCTCGGGCATCGACAGCCGCGTCATCCTGGACGAGACGGGCGCGGAGCGGCTCCTGGGCAACGGCGACATGCTCTTCAAGGACCGGGGCCTCGCTCCCAAGCGCGTGCTCGGCTGCTACACGTCCGACGACGAGATCGAGGCCGTCGTGGGCTTCATCCGCGACCAGGCCGAGCCCGACTACCACAACGAGATTCTCTCGCAGGTGGTGCCTGGGCAGCCCGGCGGCGGCCACGCGGACGTGGGCGAGGACGACGACCCGCTCGTGTGGGAGGCCGCGCAGATTGTTGTGGACTCTCAGCTCGGTTCGACCTCCGGGCTGCAGCGGCGGCTCAAGGTGGGCTACGCTAGGGCAGGTAGGATCATGGACATGCTCGAGTCCAAGGGCGTGGTGGGCCCCCCGGAGGGGTCGAAGCCACGCGAGGTACTTTTGGACAAGGACGGCCTTGAGGAGCTCAGGACCGCCGAGGCACAGTTTCGGGAGGTGTAGCACATGGCGCGTCCTCGCTTCAGCGAGATGCTCGTGGACAGGAGGCGGCAGCTGGGCCTTTCCGTCAAGCAGGCCTCGGACGTGCTGCGACTCAAGGAGGACGTCCTCATCGCCTTCGAGGAGGGCGACTTCGACGCCATGCCAAAGAGCGGCTATGCGCAGGGCATGCTGTCGAGCTACGCCCGCTACCTTGGTATCAACTCCCGCGAGCTCATAAACCAGTTCACGCGCGACCTGCACGACTGGGAGCGCCAGAGCGCCGCGGCGCGCTCGCGCGCAAGGAGGTCCCGCAGGGGAGAAGAGCCCGTGTACGAGCTCCCGGGCGACCAGGAGTCGAGGCGCGCCGGCTACCGCGGCAGCCCCGGTCTTCTCCCCACCTCGGGCGGCTTCGCGGGCGACCTGTCGACGTACTCGACCGTGTCCTCGCCGCGCTCGAGGAACTCCCGCTCCACGCAGCTCGTGAACTACCGCCAGCGCCAGGCCAACCGCGCCGCGGGGGACACCCCGCGCCAGCGCGCCGGCTATGGCAACGGCTACCGCGACGGCGGCGGCTCGTACCGGCAGGACGGCTGGGGCTACCAGTCCTACGAGGGCCCTGCGACTGAGGTGGGCTACCGCGGACCCGCGATCGAGGACGCGTACGAGGCGAGGCGCCAGGTGCCCCGCGGCTCCTACGACACCGAGCGTCGCTACACGTCCCGTGACGTGGCGCCGCGCGGCGAGAGGCGCAGGGGCTCCCAGGGCCAGGGCCGCTACCTGCGGCAGGCAGACGAGTACGGAAACTACGCCCGCTACACGGGAGACGAGGGCCGTGCCGAGCGCTCGGCCCGCGACAGCGTCGTGTACCAGGACGTGCCGGGCCAGTACGTGGACGACCTCAGGTACGAGGGCGCGCGTCCCTACGAGGCCGCCTCGACGCGGTCGGGACGCCAGTCCTCGCGCAACATCGCGAACCCGCAGCGCCCCAACGTGCGCAGGCGCCAGTCCTCGAGGCGTGGCCGCGACCAGCGGCAGCGCTCCGAGCGCGACCGTCGCAGGCGCCCGCAGCATGGCGGCCTGCTTGGGCTCGTGGAGGCGTTCTTCTCGGACGGAAGGCGCGCCATCGCCTTCGCCGTGTTCGCCGCGGCCATCATCATCACGGTGGTCATCATCTCGTCGGTGAGCTCGTGCGTGGGCAACCAGAACGCCACCCCCAGCAAGAGCGTGTCGGTCTCGACCTCCAGCACGAAGAGCTCGAGCAGCAAGGACGACTCGTCGAGCAGCTCGAGCACCTCCAAGAAGGCAGCGGAGGCGGCCGCGGCAGCAGCCACGGCCAAGAAGACCGCCCAGGAGGAGAAGGACGCCAACACGGTCACGAAGGTGACCGTCTCGGTCGCCGACGGAGAGGTCTCGTGGGTCGAGATCACCCTCGATGGCAAGAGCGTCGTGGCGGAGCAGATCACCGGCTCGTGGAAGAAGACCTACACGGTGACGGACTCCATCTCGATCCAGGTGAGCAACCCGACGGCCGTCACGGTGAAGAAGAACGGCAAGATCCAGAAGTTCGACTCCAAGACGGCCGGCGTGGGCTCCATCACGATCCAGGGCACGAAGGTGACGAGCACCGACACGAGCGACTCGAGCTCCTCCGACACGAGCTCGACCTCGAGCACGAACGGAACCACGTCCACGACCTCTGACACCACATCCGGCACGTCAGGCACCACGAGCGGTACCACTACGGGCACGACCACGACAAGCGGGACGTCCACAACCGGCAACACGACCTCGGGCACCAGCACGACCTCTGGCACCGGCACGAACTCCGGCACCACCACCACGACAACGAGCAACTAGGCATGACGGGCCAGCGCAAGGCGCCACGGCGGCGCCGCGCTGGCCGAGTCGTGCCACATGGGCACATGGCAGACGAGAGGAGACCACATGGCTAAGGAGTCGAGCTTCGACATCGTTTCCACCGTCGACCTCCAGGAGGTCGACAACGCCTACCAGCAGGCCGCGCGCGAGCTCACGCAGCGCTACGACCTCAAGCAGAGCAACGCGAGCATCGAGTTCTCGAGGAAGGACGAGGCGTTCACCGTGTCCGCCCCGTCCGAGTTCGTGCTCGGGCAGGTTCAGGACGTGCTGAACGGCAAGCTCACGAAGCGCGGCATCGAGCTGAGCGCCCTGTCCTGGGGCGACGTCGAGCCTGCGACGGGGGCGACGGTCAGGCGCCGCGCACGCCTGGTGCAGGGAATCGACAAGGACGTCGCAAAGACGATCTCGAAGGACATCCGCGACCTCAAGCTCAAGTGCAAGGCGACGATCGAGGGCGACAAGCTCCGTGTGAGCTCCCCGTCCAAGGACGTCCTGCAGAGCGTGATCGCGGCACTAAAGGAAAGGGATTATGGACAGCCTCTCCAGTTCACAAACTACCGATAGCGCCTCCACGGGCGAGAAGAACGGGCAGAACTGCCTGTTCGTCACCCTGGGGTGCGCCAAGAACGAGGTCGACACCGACCGCATGCGCGCCCTTCTCCTCGATGCCGGATACGGCGAGGCGGAGGACGTCGACGGCTGCGACGTCGTGATCATCAACACGTGCTCCTTCCTGGCCTCGGCCACCTCGGAGTCGATCGACACCACGCTCGACCTCGCCGACGAGGTCAAGTCCGGCGTGAGGAGCAAGCCCATCATCATGTGCGGCTGCGTCCCCTCGCGCTACGGCGACGACCTGGGCGAGCAGCTCCCCGAGGTGTCGGCGTTCGTGAAGGCCGACGAGGAGGACGGCATCGTCTCCGTCGTCGACGGCGTCCTGGGCGTCTCCGGGCGAGAAGAGCAGGACGAGTCGGGCGCGATGCTCCGCACCATCGAGGGAACGAGTGCCTTCGTCAAGATCAGCGAGGGCTGCGACCGGTTCTGCGCGTTCTGCGCGATTCCCTACATCCGCGGCCGCTACCACTCGCGCCCGGAGGAGGAGATCCTCTCCGAGGTGCGTTCGCTCATGGAGGGTGGCGTGCGCGAGGTCGTCCTCATCGGGCAGGACACGGGAATCTGGGGCAGCGACCTTGGAGACGGCCGCACGCTTGCCTACCTCCTCAGGCGCGTTGCCGAGGTCGTGCGCCCGTACCACGGCTGGATCCGCGTCCTCTACCTCCAGCCCGAGGGGATGACCGAGGATCTCATCGCGACCATCCGCGACGTGGACGAGGTCCTTCCCTACATCGACATCCCCATCCAGCACTGCAACGAGCGCGTGCTCAAGAGCATGGGCAGGAGCGGCTCGACGCAGCAGCTGAGGGAGCTCTTCGCGAGGCTTCGCGAGCAGATCCCCGGCATGGTGCTCAGGACGACCGGCCTCGTGGGCTTCCCTGGCGAGACCGAGGAGGAGTTCGAGGAGCTTCTGGACTTCTTCAAGGAGGAGGAGTTCGACTACATGTCCGTCTTCCCGTACTCGCGCGAGGACGGGACCAAGGCCGCCACGATGGACGGCCAGGTGGACGAGGACGTTAAGATGGAGCGTGCGCAGCGCCTGCTTGACGTTGCGGAGGAGCTGGGCTTCTCTGCGACCGCGAAGCACGTGGGCGAGCGCGTGAAGGTGATAATCGACGGCGTCGATGAGACGGACGACGGCGTCGAGCTCATAGGGCACACGTGGTTCCAGGCGCCGGACTGCGACGGCGCCGTGCACATCGAGTCGGGTGAGGCAGCGGTCGGAGACGTCGTGACGGTGGACCTCGTGGACTCGTTCTGCTATGAGCTGGTTGGCGAGATCGTGGATGGAGAATAGCAATATGTCTGACAAGAAGAAAAGCATCTGGACCCCGGCGAACGTTGTCACCACGATCAGGGTGGTCTTCGTACCCATCTGGCTCGCGGCGGCGGAGCTCTGCGGCGCCAGCGACGGCAAGTCGCTCTCGGGCACGGCGCTTTTCGCGGCGCTGTTCTACATCGTCCTCTCGCTCACGGACAAGCTCGACGGCTACCTGGCGCGAAGCAGGAACGAGGTCACGACCTTCGGCAAGTTCCTCGATCCAATCGCGGACAAGCTCGTGGTCATCGTGTCCCTCTGCTTCCTCCTCGAGCAGGGCGAGGTCTCCGCGTGGGTGCTGCTGATCATCGTGGCCCGCGAGTTCCTCGTATCGGGCCTGCGCATGGTTGTCGCATCCGAGGGAACGGTCATCGCCGCGAGCAACCTCGGCAAGTGGAAGACGGCCACGACGATGGTCTCGATTTCCGGCCTCCTGCTCTGCCGTGCGCTTCCTGCAGGCGCTTTCCACACGGGGCTGCTTGGCCTCTCCAACGTACTGCTCCTCATCGCGGTCGTGCTCACCGCTTGGTCGGGAATCGACTACTTCGTGAAGTCCTGGAAGTTCATCGCGGACGCAGACTAGCCAAAGATGCTGTCGAAGCGGGGGTCGGGGACAGCCTGACCCCCGCTTTTTGTAAAGGTAGCGCGGACGGGAAGATTCGCGCTAGACATAGGAAATGTAACTGTCAGGCCGCCGTCCTATCATCTATACAAGTCGTTGACTTAGAACGGGTGTTCGTATAGTATGCGAGGAAAGGCGGGAGAGGAGCATGATGGCAAAGTCTAAGGGCACGGTCCGCGAGGTTCACGAGAAGACCTATGGAGAAGAACGCGACAAGATGATCGAGGCAACCACGTCTGAGATCATCAAGAAGTTTGGCAAGGGCTCGATCATGAGGTATGGCGACGATGGTCCCGACCTCGAGATCGAGGCGATTCCGACCGGGTCATTGGCCCTTGACGCCGCGTTGGGCATCGGTGGCGTGCCGCGAGGCAGGATCATCGAGATCTACGGTCCCGAGTCATCGGGCAAGACGACCCTGTCACTCGAGATTCTGGCCGAGGCTCAGGCAATGGGCGGCGTCGTGGCGTTCATTGACGCGGAGCACGCGCTAGATCCCGGATATGCGGCACGCATTGGCGTGGACATCGACGAGGTGCTCATCTCGCAGCCGGACACCGGCGAACAGGCCCTGGAGATCTGCGACATGCTTGTCCGCTCCGGTGCGATTGACGTCGTGGTCGTGGACTCGGTCGCGGCGCTCGTTCCCCGTGCCGAGATCGAGGGCGAGATCGGTGACACGACGGTTGGACTCCAGGCGCGCCTTATGAGCCAGGCCCTCAGGAAGCTTGCCGGCTCGCTGGCCAAGTCAAAGACGACCTGCATCTTCATCAACCAGCTTCGTGAGAAGATTGGCGTCATGTTCGGCAACCCCGAGACCACGCCTGGTGGCCGTGCCCTCAAGTTCTTCTCTTCGGTGCGCATGGACATTCGCCGCATTGACTCGATAAAGAAGAACGGCGAGGTCATCGGCAACCGCGTGAGGGTCAAGGTTGTCAAGAACAAGGTCGCTCCTCCCTTTAAGCAGGCCGAGTTCGACATCATGTATGGCACGGGCATCTCCAAGGAGGGCTCGATCCTGGACATGGCCGTAGACTATGGCGTCGTGGACAAGAGCGGCTCCTGGTTCACTTACGAGACCGAGCGACTTGGACAGGGCAGGGAGGCCGCCAAGGAGTTCCTCGCCGAGAATCCCGACCTCAGGGACGAGATCGACCACAAGGTTAGGGTGGCATGCGGACTCGAGCTCGGTGACGAGCGAGTTGGCGAGCCCGTGGACAAGTCCGATGACGGGGCGAAAGAGGAGTAGTGCCCGTGAAGGATTGGGAGATTCGGCTCCCCGAGAACAAGAGGGCGAGGCTCGGCATGGGGAGACCCACTGCCGAGCTCGTGCTCAGGCAGTCCGGAGGCGATTCGAGACGAAGAATCCCTTTAGCCGTGGCACGACGCATCCTGAAGCGTAACGAGGACGACAGCCTCTATCCCCTGACGGCGGAAGAACTAATGGCCCTTGAGACGAAGGTCGAAAGGGTGTGCTGCTCTCAGAGGGCGGAGGATCTACTCAACAGGAGGGGATACTCCTCAGAGGAGATGCGTGACAAGCTTCGTCAGGATGGGTACTCAAAAGAGCTAGTCGACGAGTATGTGCGGCGAGCCGTTGAGGTAGGGCTCCTGGACGATAGCAGGTATGCCGAATCGTTCGCGCGTTCCAAGGTCGCTGCCGGATGGGGAGAGCGAAAGATCGCCTTGGCCCTCAGGGGAAAGGGCATCGACATCAAGGAGCTTGAGGACTGGCCCGATGACATGTTCAGTCACGAGGACGAGTTTGAAAGGGCGCTCGAACTTGCGAGCAGAAAGAGGTTCTCGGAGAAGAACAGGTTCCAGAAAGTAATGCGGTTCGTGTGCGGAAGAGGCTTCGACACGGGTGTCGCATATGAGGTTGCGCGCCGCGTCTGCGATGAGGGGACATGACGATAGGTCGACCCCAAAAGCTCTCTTCAGAGATTGAAAATGATTCCCGACACGGTATGCGGTTTAACCACTTTGCCGTGTCGGGATGCTTCTCTCTTTCGGAGGTCGAACTTACGGTCACGGTATCTATTTGGCGAACGGTACATTAGTTTGACAGTTTGAACGGATATACATAGGATTAATAATGCCGTTTGAGTATTTCCTCGACTGCTGCCATTGCAGTTGATATTTATATTTGCACGTTGATTTACTGACAAAGGCTTCCAGGCTTGGATTTTCCTCTGATGGCGGGTTCTGCCAGAAATGGCAGTCTCCTGAACGACCATTGCTAAAGCATTCATCAAGGAGTCCACATGGAAGTGATTATTGGCATTGTCTGCCTAGCGATAGGCGCCGTCGTCGCATATCTCGTAGTGTCCGGCGGTAACAACTCTAAGGTACAGGAAGCCAACAGGTCGGTCGAAGAGGCCAAACAGCAGGCTGAGAGGATTGCCTCCGACGCGCGTCATGACGCGGAGACCGCAAAGAAGGCAGCCATCGTCGAGGCCCGCGAGGAGATTCTCCAGCTCAAGCAGAAGTCCGAGGCCGACGAGAAGAAGCGTAAGCAGGAGATTCAGAAGCTCGAGAACAGGATCATGCAGCGCGAGGAGTCCCTCGACAGGAGGAACGACGCGCTCGACCGCAAGGAGCACCAGCTTTCGAGCCTGCAGGGTCAGATTGACAAACGCAAGAGCGATGTCGACAAGCTTTTCGCCAAGCAGACGTCCGAGCTCGAGCGCATCGCGGACCTCACGAGGGAAGACGCCCACAAGGAGCTTCTCGACAGGGTGCGTGCCGAGTCCGTTCGAGACGAGGCGCAGATTCTCCGCGAGTCCGAGCAGCGTGTCAGGGCACAGGCGGACAAGACGGCTCGCGAGATCGTGTCGACGGCAATCCAGCGTTGTGCTGCCGACCAGGCCGGTGAGATCACGGTTACGTCCGTGCACATTCCCTCCGACGACCTCAAGGGCCGCATCATCGGCCGAGAGGGCCGTAACATCAGGACCTTCGAGCAGGTGACCGGCGTCTCCCTCGTCATTGACGACACGCCGGAGACCGTCGTTCTGTCGAGCTTCAACCCTGTTCGCCGCGAGACGGCAAGGGTCACGCTCGAGAACCTCATCGCGGACGGCAGGATTCATCCCGCACGCATCGAGGAGATGTACAAGAAGGCGGAGAAGCTCGTCAACGAGCGCGTGCAGGAGGCTGGCGAGCAGGCTGCGTTCGACGCCGGCATTCACGACCTTCACCCCGAGCTGATCAAGACGCTCGGCGCGCTGCGATACCGCACCTCGTTCGGCCAGAACGTACTGCAGCACTCCATCCAGGTAAGCGAGCTGTGTGGAATCATGGCGTCCGAGCTCGGCCTTGACCCCGCTCCCGCCAAGAGGGCCGGCCTTCTCCACGACCTCGGCAAGGCGATAGACCACGAGGTCGAGGGGCCGCATGCCGTCATCGGTGCCGACCTGTGCCGCAGGTACGGAGAGAAGCCCGAGATCGTGCATGCCATCGAAGCGCACCATGCTGACATCGAGCCCAACACCGTCCTCGATGTTCTCGTTCAGGCGGCAGACGCTATTTCCGCCGCACGACCTGGCGCTCGCCGCGAGTCCGCGGAGAACTACATCAAGAGGCTCGAGAAGCTCGAGGAGATCTCGAACGCACATGAGGGCGTCGAGCGCACCTACGCTATGCAGGCAGGTCGCGAGCTTCACGTCATGGTGGAGCCCGAGAAGGTCTCCGACTCCGAGGCGACCGTCCTCGCCCACGACATCGCAAAGCAGATCGAGGACGAGATGGAGTACCCGGGCCAGGTTCGCGTGGTCGTGATCCGCGAATCCCGTGCGGTCGACATCGCGAAGTAGGAACATGCCTGGGGATTCAAAAGACCTCGTAGACTTCGTCGCTGCTATGGGAGGCGAGCGTTCCCTCAAGGTGGAGGAGAACTACGGAGACGGATTCGTCCGTCTCCGTGTCGCCGAGGCCGAGCGCAGGCAGGCCAAGCATGACATCCGCTGTGTGGAGGACGTCGTAATCGAGATGCTGCGCAACTCGAGGGACGCCGGCGCCCAGAACATCTTCGTGGCGACTACGCGCGAAGGCAACGTTCGAACGACCACGATTCTCGATGACGGGTGCGGCATCCCCGACGACATGCACGAGAGGATATTCGAGGCGCGCGTCACCTCAAAACTCGAGTCTGTTCACATGGACAGGTGGGGTATCCACGGCAGGGGCATGGCGCTGTACTCCGTCCGCGAGAACGCCGAGTCGGCTGAGGTCGTGAGCTCCGAGCCTGGCAAAGGCTCGGCGATTCGTGTTGTGACAAATGCCAAGAGCCTTGGCGAGCGCAAGGACCAGTCGACCTGGCCCTCCCTGGGGAAGGACGAGGACGGAAAGCAGACCATAGCGACAGGTCCGCACAACATAATCAGGACGTGTTGCGAGTTTGCCTTAGAGGAGAGGGGTCGCTGCGCCGTATACATCGGCTCGCCTGCCGAGATCGTTTCGACCATTCGCAGGAGGGTGACGCCCTCGCTTGACGGTTCCGCGCTTCTCTTTGTGGACGACCTGTCGGAGCTTCCCGTTCTCGAAAGGATTCCCGCTGCGGCAGACGCAGGCGAGCTCATTCAGGTCGCGAGGTCGCTCGGGCTTGAGATGAGCGAGCGGACGGCGCATCGCATAATTGCGGGTCAGATCAAGCCACAGCGAAACGTCCTCTCGAAGATGACGCACAAGAGCGACAAGTCCATCCAAAGGGCCGTTGACCTCATGCGCGACAGGCGTGGCATGAAGATCTCCAAGTCAGACGTGGAGGAGTTCTCTCGTGCGGTCGAGAAGGACTTTCGAATACTAGCCGACAGGTATTACCTGAGCCTTGCAGACGATCCCCACATCAGGGTGTCTAAGGGGAAGATTGTCATCACGTTTGACGTTGATGAGGCTGATTAGATTTCCTGTATTGAAATTATCTCAGGAAATGGTAGCTTTATCTGAATACGCAGTTTAAGCGCACTAGTTCGCATCGTAATGGGAGTCACGCAAGATGGAGTTTCTCAAGGTCTCCAGCAAGTCATCCCCGGCTTCGGTTGCCGGGGCGATTGCGGGAATGGTAAAGGACGGCGTGCCCGTCAACATGCAGGCCGTCGGTGCCGGTGCCGTCAACCAGGCGATTAAGGCGATTGCCATTGCCAGGGGGTTCCTCATCCCGACGGGCGTGGACATCTCCTGCGCCCCCACGTTTGCGGACATCCAGATCAATGGGGACAGCCGCACGGCCATAAGGATTGCCGTATACGTGCATAGGCTGGGCCCCACCTCGAACACGGAGACATCCCCGCAGGACGACGCAACGGAGTTGGTATAGCTTGTCAAGAGTGCAAGAGCTCGTCGGAAAGACCTACCACGTCAGGACGTTCGGCTGCCAGATGAATCTGCACGATTCCGAGCGCGTGGCAGGTCTGCTCGATGATTGCGGCTGCATACAGGTCGAGGACTCGGCAGAGGCTGACATCGTCGTCTTCATGACGTGCTCCGTCAGGGAGAAGGCGGACACGCACTTGTATGGCGAGGCATCAAACCTCGTACGGCTCCCCGATGCCCCAGACGGTCGCCGCGTGGTCGCGATTGGCGGCTGCATCGCCCAGCGTGACGGCGAGGCCCTCAAGAAGAAGATTCCAAACGTGGACGTCGTGTTCGGAACGAGCGCCCTTGCCTCCCTTCCAGGCCTTCTCGTCAAGGCATTTGACGAGAAGGACGGCAAGTCCGTGTTCGTGGACACCGTCGAAGAGGGGAGGGGGTTCTCGACCGAGCTCCCCAGCCATCGCGAGCAGCAGTTCCACGCCTGGGTACCCATCATGACGGGCTGCAACAACTTCTGCACCTATTGCATAGTCCCCTATGTGCGCGGCCGCGAGAAGAGCCGCGTGTTCGAGAGGATCGTCGACGAGTGCGACCGCCTCGTGTCCGATGGCGTCCGTGAGATCACGCTTCTCGGGCAGAACGTAAACTCATATGGCCGTGACCTGTATGGCGAGCTTCGCTTTGCGGAACTTCTCCGTGCCGTCGGCAAGACTGGGGTTGAGCGGATCAGGTTCACTTCCTCGAACCCGAAGGACCTCTCGCCGGAGATCATTGCTGCCATGGCCGAGACCCCTAACGTGATGCCACACCTTCACCTTGCCGTGCAGAGTGGCTCCACACGCGTCCTCAAGGCCATGAACCGCAGCTATACGAGGGAGAAGTACATCGACCTGGCAAAGCGGATTAAGTCCGTCATCCCAGGCATCGCGCTCTCGACGGACATTATCGTGGGCTTCCCAGGCGAGACCGAGGAGGATTTCCAGCAGACGCTGTCGCTCGTCTCCGAGGTCGGCTTTTCATCTGCCTACACGTTCATCTATTCGAAGCGCCCTGGTACGCCAGCTGCGAAGATCGAGGACGATACTCCGAGGGAGGTTGTCCAGGATCGTTTCGACCGCCTCGCAAAGCTGGTCGAGGACCTTGCGCATGAGGCAAACCAGGTTGACTTGGACACGACTGTGACGTCCCTTGTCGAGGGTACCTCCAAGAAGGACGGCTCCGTGCTCGTGGGTCACAGCCCCAAGAACCAGACGGTGCTGTTTGACCTACCCGTAGGCGCTGCCGCGAGCGACTACATCGGAAAGATGTGCGACGTCCACGTTGACGTCGCGAAGACATGGTATCTGCGTGGAAAGCTCGTTGGCGACCCGCGATGAGCACGAGGGGCCGCGTCATAGCCATCGTCGGGCCGACGGCATCTGGCAAGAGCCAGCTTGCCGATGAGGTCGCGGCAAGACTTGGCACTGCAGTCATATCGGTTGACTCGATGCAAGTCTATCGAGGCATGGACATCGGTACGGCTAAGACGCCTCCTGAGGAGCGCAAGGTACCACTGGAGATGGTTGATGTTGCCGATGTCGGCACTGACTTCTCCGTGCAGATGTTCCAAGACATGGCGCGGGGCTGCGCGGACGACCTCATCTCACGAGGCCTAGTGCCGGTCCTGTGCGGCGGAACGGGTCTGTACCTTGATGCGGTGATTGACGAGATGGAATTTCCAAAGGGGCAGACAAACGGCAAGGTGCGTCAGCACTACGAGGAGATTGCGAAGACCCAGGGAGGGGAGAAGCTCTTCTCGATTTTGATGGAACGCGACCCGGAAAGCGCGCGGCTCATCCATCCCAACAACGTTAGACGTGTAGCGCGTGCCCTTGAGATGCTGGACGATGGAACGTCGTATGCAGTGCAGCATCAGGGACTCAAGTCACACAGGCCGCACTATGACGCCCTCATCTTCGGAATAGACCGCCCTCGCGAGCAGCTGTACGATCGCATTGACCGGAGAGTTGACCAAATGGTAAGTGATGGCCTCGTACAGGAGGTCAGAGCGCTGCTTGCAAGGGGGCTTAGGGAGTCGACGACGGCGAGCCAGGCAATAGGGTACAAGGAAGTTATCGCGTATCTCGACGGCCAATGCGATATGGGCGAGTGCGTTACGACCATCAAAACCAGGTCCAGGCGATATGCCAAGCGGCAGCTATCGTGGCTGAGACGCGACGGCAGAACCCGGTGGATCGACATGAACGAGGTCTCGCTTGACGATGCTGCTGAACGCATTGTCAGCGAGTATCAAGGATTGGGAGACAATTAGTGGGAAGGTTCGAGCCTCGATCTACAGCTCTGGTTCCAGAAAGAGCAATTCTCGTTGGAGTCGACAACAGCAAGTCCGAGTGGCCAATCGAGGAGTCGATGGACGAGCTTGAGAGGTTGGCTCACACTGATGGGGCCGAGGTCGTCTATAGGCTCACGCAGCGTCTCGACACCCCAGTCCCAAAGACCTTTATTGGAAGCGGTAAGGTCGAGGAACTCGTTACGCTCGTACACAATCTGGATGCGGACGTCGTGATCTTCGATGACGAGCTCAGTCCGTCGCAGCAGTCGAATCTTGAACGTGCAGTGGGCCGAAACGTCAAGGTGATCGACAGGACCGCGCTCATCCTGGATATCTTTGGAGAGCATGCAAAAACGAACGAGGGCAGGCTGCAGGTGCAACTTGCCCAACTCCAGTATGTGTATCCGAGGCTTCGCGGAATGTGGAGCCATTTGGTGGGGGAGCAGACAAGGGGCGGAATAGGCAGCAGGTTTGGACAGGGTGAGAGCCAGCTCGAGGTTGACCGACGTCTTGTGAGAAAGAGGATATCCTGGCTGAAGCGTGAGCTTGAGAAGCTGGAAACTAGGCTGGGAGTACGAAGCAAGGCCCGCTGGGATTCTGGCGTGTACAGGGTCGCACTCGTTGGATACACGAATGCGGGGAAGTCAACGCTCCTAAACAGGCTCACAAATGCTGGCGTTTACGTGCAAGACGAACTGTTCGCGACTCTGGACCCCACGACCCGCTCATTGGAGCTGGAAGAGGGCCGGAAGATTACCGTAACAGATACAGTCGGATTCATTCAGAAGCTTCCGACGATGCTGGTGGAGTCATTTAAGTCGACTCTCGCCGAAGTAACTGCCGCCGATTTGATAATCAAGGTTGTTGACGCGTCAGACAGGAATAACGAGAAGGAAATTGACGCGGTGGATTCGATCCTAAGCGAAATCGGGGCCGATGAAATAGATTCGATCATCGTGTTCAACAAAGTTGATTTGATAGACGACTCCAGGAGAGCTTCAATACTTGCGGCGCATCCAAATTGTGAGTTCATATCGGCCAAGGATGGGTTTGGCATCCGTGGCCTGCTGTACAGAATCGCAAACGAGGCTTCCAAGGGAGACGAGCTGCTGACCGCAGTCGTTCCCTATGAGAAGGGGCTTCTCGTTAAGATGGTGCACGAACGATGCCAAGTAGTCCGTGAAGAGTACCAACAAGATGGTCTCTTTGTGACCGTAAAAGCACCGAAGCGGATGGCGGAGGTGCTTAAGCCATATGAATGCGATAGCGAGTAGATGAGACTCCCAGTTTCAGAGCGAATGGCTACTGAATGAACAGCATCGTCAGAAGCAAAAGAACTGGCTGGTGGAATACATATATCGCGAGGGCGTGTCTACCTACGAACTCCAGTGGACTACAGTGAAGCTTCTCAAACCACGTGGCATATCCAGCATTGTGGTGACACGCAGAAAAGGCAGCTCCAGAGAGATAAAGGAAGACGAAGGGAATTAACGGATAATAATCGCCCGAACTGAAGGTCGGACTGGGAAATCCGGCCCAGGAGAGCCATCCACAGTCATAGAGCTGATGAGGAAGCCGAAGAGCAAGACCGAAGTTTCCGAAATACCCTGACGGAACATGCAGACAGAGCAAGAAGCATATCGCCATGATTATCGATATGAGATTTCCCTTAACATGAACTCCGACTCTGTCAAGAACAAAGCAGGTCAACGTGCATGCACCCATGCAGAAGATGATTCCGAAGTTTATAGGAATATCCACTCTGGCAAGGGTTGTGACCACGAAAATGAGAAGAGCGACCGCCAGGTATTTCAAGGACCTTTTGAAATTGTTGCGTGAGTAGGAGAACATGCACCCAGCAATAAAAACGAAGGTCCACGAGATTGTTGCACGCCAAACGTCGATGAATGGTGAGGCGAAGAATCCGAGACGTAAGCCGGCGATGAATTTCAGGTCATAGCAAAAATGGAACAGCACCATGGATATGACGGAGAAGCCTCTGATCACATCAAAGGCGTGAATTCGACCCTTTTGGCCGGACTCTACTGATTCCATCGGCCGTTCTCCTAAGAGATCGATCTGAACAGTCCCGTAACCTTACCAAGGATAACAGGGTTCTTCACGTAAATCGGCTCCATGGAGTCGTTCTCTGGCTGGAGACGAATGCGATTGCTCTCCCGATAGAACGTCTTGACCGTTGCCGAGTCATTGATTAGTGCCACAACAATCTCGCCGTCATGGGCATCATGCTGTTCCTTGACCACGATGTAATCACCGTCCAGAATCCCGGCGTTGATCATCGAGTGTCCGCGAACACGAAGAACGAACGAGCTTGAGTCCCCCACTATGCTCGTAGGCAACTGGATGGTTTCCTCAACGTTCTGCTCCGCGAGAATCGGAATTCCTGCTGCGACCCTACCTACGAGAGGCAAGCTTATCGTGCCTTTGTCGAGGTCTTGACTTATATGAGCATACCCAGAGTCCGAGCGAGATGCCCCGCCGTTTGGTGATGCAGAGTCTTGCTGCGCATTGGTAACGACCTCGATGGTACGCGGCTTCTTGGAGTCACGCTTTATATAGCCACGTTCTTGGAGGACCTTTAGGTGCATGTGCACTGTGGAGGGAGAAGCTAGCCCGACCGCGCGACCAATCTCACGCACCGATGGGGGATACCCATGCTCGTTCGTGTATTCGCAGATGAAATTGTAAATGTCTGCCTGACGCTTGCTGATGTGGTCCTTTGACATGGCTCCTCCTTTGTTATGGAACAGTTTACGACAGTAAGCTCGAATTCGCAAACAAATGTTCGCATTGTATTGACTCAAACACATGTTCTTCTATAATCGTACCTATGTTCTACGCACAAATGTTCCGTAAATGAAATTAATGTCCTCGGGACTTGATACAACACAACCAAGATCACGAGGAGAAGAGAGAAGAACATGAACGAAAGCAACGACAAGTACTCTGCAGCGTTTGAGACATATGGTTCTTTGGCACTTGAGCCCAGCATGAACCGGTTGATTCTTATTGATGGCGAACGTGATTCTGGACGTAATCTTAGCGGTGAAGGTACTTTGGCTGATGATGCCAGAGATCACGTTAAGAACCAGAGGATTGCTGGTAGGAGCATCCTCGCTATGGCGGTTGTCGTTGTGGCGTTTGTCCTGGTTACTGGTGTTGCAGGCGCAATTCTGAAGGCAAATGTCGTAAAGTCGTCGCTCGACAATGCAAAGCTGACGACCGTCACGGTTGATTCGGGGTCCACGGTTTGGGGATACGCTTCCAAGTGCAATGTTAAGGGGGCCTCCACCGGCGAGATCGCGCAGTGGATTGAAGACGCGAATGGGATCAAGCAGGGGAAGCTCGTTGCTGGCGAAAGTCTTCAGCTCCCAAACTTTGAGGAACAATAAGTTTCTGATCTCCGTGCAAAGTATTTCGTGAAAAGAAGCAATTTGCCCCTAAGCGGTCATATTTATGAGATTTGTGTTAATCTCATTCTGTGATTTGATGGAGGTGGCAAGGTGCGGTGTCCGAAGTGCGGTTGCAGCGAATCGAAGGTTGTCGATTCGAGGCCATCTGAGAATAACGATGCAATCAGGCGTAGGCGAGAGTGCGTTAAGTGCGGTACGCGCTTTACAACGTATGAGCGACGCGAAGAGATGCCCCTCATCGTCATCAAGAAGGATGGGTCCAAAGAGACTTTCGACAGGCAGAAGATCATGCGGGGTCTCGTTGCGGCGACAGTAAAGCGCGACGTGCCACTCTCCAAGCTCAATGCCCTTATCGATGACATCGAGTCTTACCTGAGGGATAACGGTAAGACTGAGGTGGAGTCGCAAGAGATCGGGAAGCTCGTACTCCAGAGGCTCATCGATATCGACAAAGTCGCATACGTGCGCTTTGCTTCGGTGTATAGGGACTTCAAGGACGTGGACGAGTTCAACGCGGAGCTTAGGAGCCTTGCCAATGAGCAGACCAGAGATTGAGCTGCGCGTACGGAGGCTTTCTGGAGACGTTGAGCTTCCGAAATATGCGTATAGTGGCGACGCGGGACTCGATTTGAGGGCGAATGAGAGTCTGTCTCTTAGGCCCTTCGAAAGGCGTTTGATTAGCACGGGTATTGCCATTGCAATTCCTGAAGGATATGCGGGGTTTGTCCAACCTCGAAGCGGACTGGCTCTGAGACTTGGACTGTCCTTCCCAAATACGCCGGGACTGATCGACTCCCACTATCGCGGCGAGCTTAAGGTCTGCGCGGTCAATCTTGATCCTGAGAAAACAATTTCAATCGAGAAGGGCGAGCGTATCGCCCAGCTTGTCATACAAGAGGTGCCAATGGTGAATCTCGTCGAAGTCGACGAGTTGGACCAGACGGATCGCGGCACCGGTGGATTTGGTTCAAGTGGCGTCTGACGCCATTGAATAGGCCTTTGGGTCTAGTTGTATCCGTATTTTGTTTTGGGGGGGAATTTTGGACAAGCTATTTCACATGAGCGAGAGGGGGACGTCGATGGGCGACGAGCTCCGCGCTGGCCTTACGACGTTCCTCGCGATGGCTTACATCATCGCGGTTAACCCTGCCGTGCTGAGCGGGGCTGTTATTGGCGCTGATGGGAAGCCCATGACTGGTGCTCTCGTCACCGCGACTTGTGTTGGCGCCGGCATCATGACCATTATCATGGGCCTTGCTGCAAACAGGCCCCTTGCTTGCGCATCTGGCCTTGGCGTCAACGCAATGATTGCTGCCGTGACCCCCACCATGTGTGGCGGCGACTGGCATGAGGCAATGGGAATCGTCTTCGTCGAGGGCGTCGCAATCCTCATCCTCGTTCTCTGTGGTCTCAGAGAGAAGATCATGGAGGCAATTCCCGTGAGTCTGAGGCACGCCATATCCGTAGGCCTTGGCTTGTTCATCGCCATGATCGGCCTTGTTGACGCCGGTATTGTCGTTGCTGGCAAGGGCACGATCGTGACCCTCGGCAACGTCTACTCTCCGACATTCATCGTCGGCATGCTCTCCATCGTGATTACTCTGATTCTTTCCGCGCTCCACGTGAACGGCGCCATCCTCTTCGGCATCATCATCTCGGTCATCATCGGCATTCCCCTTGGCGTGACTACCGCGCCCAAGGGTATCGTTGACGCCCTCGATTTCTCGACCGTTGGCGCTCCCTTCATGACCACGAAGGGCGTCATGGGCCTTGCGAAGGTGTTTGCGAACCCCAACGCCCTCATCTTCGCGTTCTCTCTCATGATGTCGGACTTCTTCGACACGATGGGAACTGCGGTCGCCGTGGCGAAGAATGGTGAGTTCCTGACCAAGGACGGTAACGTCGAGAACATCCGCGAGATTCTCGTTGTCGACTCCGCCGCCGCTGCAGTCGGTGGCTTCATGGGCGTCTCCTCCATCACGACGTTCGTCGAGTCCGCTTCTGGCGCTGCTGACGGTGGTCGCACTGGTCTCACCTCCGTTACGACTGGCGTCCTGTTCATCATCGCAGCCTTCTTTGCTCCTGTGATTTCCGTCGTGAGCACGGCTGCGACGTGTGGTGCGCTTGTGTACGTCGGATTCCTCATGATGTCCGAGGTCCAGGAGATCGAGTGGACTGACCTGCTCCAGGGCTTCCCCGCATTCCTCACGACCGCTGGCATCGCTATGACCTATTCCATTTCCGCTGGCATCGGCCTTGGCTTCATTGCCTATGGCGTCACCGCAGTCGTTACCGGCAAGGTGAAGGAAATCAAGCCGCTCATGTGGGTGGCAATCGTCGCCTTCATCATCTACTTCCTCATGTCATAGGGGATTCGATCCTACGGGGCTCGGCTCGTCCGAGCCCCTTTCTTTATGCGTAAATTCGTGGGGAAAGGAGAACGATGGCAAGAAACAAGAGACAGATTATTGGAGTCGACGACCGCGTGTCCGTCGGTCGAGCGATTCCGCTTGGTATCCAGCATATGATGAGCATGTTCGGCTCGACGGTGCTCGTTCCCGTGCTCACCGGGCTGAATCCCAACGTGGCCATCATGTGCTCTGGAATCGGCACAATATGCTACCTGCTCGTTACCAGGAACAAGATCCCCAGCTACCTTGGAAGCTCATTCGCCTTCATCAGCCCGATTCTTGCCGCCACAGCTGCAACGGGCAGCATCCATACGGCGCTATCTGGCGTAGTGGTGGCGGGATTCGTCTTTCTAGCCGTTGCCGGCATCATCAAGCTGGTGGGTACCGGATGGCTTGACAGAATTCTTCCGCCCGTGCTTGTGGCGTCGGTAATGGTCGTTATCGGCGTCGGCCTTTCTGCGACGGCCGTGAAGATGGCGCTGAACTCGTCGACTGACAAGTTCGTTGCGACGGGTGCGATTGTGGCCGCAATCACGCTTGCTGCTGCAGTCGTGTTCTCTAGTATGGGTGGCCTCATTGGTACGCTCCCAATCCTTCTTGCAATAATCGTCGGCTACGTCATCTCGGGCTTCCTCGGCCTCGTTAACTTCAAGCCCGTCGTCTCTGCGCCCTGGATTGGCCTTCCACCTGTTCAGACCCCGCACTTCGACCCCGGTGCCGTTGCGCTCATAGCCCCAGTTGCGCTCGTGGTCGTAATCGAGCACATCGGCCACCTGCTTGCCGTGGGAGAGATCGTTGGTAAGGACTATCGTCCCATGCTTCCTCGTTCGCTTGCGGGCGATGGCATCTCCACGGTCATCTCCGGCTTCCTCGGTGGTCCTCCTACCACCACGTATGCCGAGAACATCGGCGTTATGAGCGTCACGAGGGTGTACTCGACCCAGGTCTTCTGGTACGCGGCGGGATTCGCGCTCCTGGTTGGAGGGTTCTGCCCAAAGCTTGCGGCGTTTATCGACTCCATTCCCGTCCCCGTCATGGGTGGCGTCTCCCTGCTGCTGTTTGGCCTTATCGCGTCCAACGGCCTTAGGATGCTCGTTACCAACAAAGTGGACTTTGACGAGAACCGCAACCTCATGATTGCGTCCGTGGTGAT
>QOUO01000101.1 GCA_003862195.1 Coriobacteriaceae bacterium
AGGGAGCTCGAGCGGCTGGTCTCGGAGTTCGTGGGCTACTACAACAACCGCCGCATCCACCAGTCGCTGGGATACGAGACCCCGGCGAGCTGGTACTTCTCGGGAATCAACCAGAGGGCGGCATAGGGAAGGGCAAGAACAGCTAAGCTGGGAACACCATCAGGCAAGGGCTTTCGGTAGAAAACGCTAATTCGTGTCGAACAGACTCAGCCAGTTCAGTTCGCCTGACCGCTGCATCGACATCTTGCATGAGTGGCAGGCTAAGTATCCTGACAAGCTTATGATTATCGATAAGAAGAACGAGGGCGTCTGGCGAGGTCGCTGGGACGGCATTGCGAAGGCCCGTGGCGAGTACATTGGCTTCCTCGACAGCGATGACTATTGTGAGCCTGACTTTGCAGAGCTGCTATATAACGCGGCAAAGAAGGAAGACGCAGACATTGCAGTATGCGGCTTCTCGCGCATAGACCTTGAGAGTGGGAAAGCCCTTTCTCATGAGATGTGTACACCGCGTCCCGACTTTGTCATAGACCAAGATCCTGGCAGACTGGTCGAGTTGAACGGTGCTCCTTGGAATAAGGTGTTTCGCTCTTCCGTGCTCAAGAACATGCGGGACCTGCCTACGCCCCCTCCTGTACTGGACGACCTGATGTTCCATTGGCTGGCCTATTTGGACATGCATGGTAAGGTGACGTTTGTCCCTAAATCGCTTGTTAACTATATGGTGCGTGCAGGCTCCATCATCAATTCGGTACGGATGGAACAGGTGGAGAAGACCTACGCGGCATTCAAACAGGTCAAGACCTACTACACCGAGGCTGGTGCTTCGAAGGCGTTGCAGGAAGCGTTGGATGCTGCTGCTTTCTTACATCTCGGTATCTCGCTGAACTATCGTCTGGCGGCTGATCCTAAGTGCGATTTGAAGAAGGCAATTGCCAACTGTACAAAGTTCCTGAACCAGAACTTCCCAACTTGGCACGATTCTCCCTATATCAGGGGCTCTTACGCTCGCACTCGCGGTGGGGCGTTCAAGAGGCTGCTAACGGTGTCCAGGCTGTATAAGCTTGGCATGTTGCCCGCGTTCCTGCATGTGTACAGCTTCGTGATTAATACGTTCGACGTGGACATCAAATGGTAGGGATGGAAATGACCCATAAGGCACGCGAACAGTAGGGAGAGCATTACTAGGTATGAACTTTAAATCCTTACTCTCCAACCTATCGGTCGCCATCGTTGCCCAAGGTGTCAGCGTTGTCCTCAGTATAATCTCCTCGCTTTTAGTTCCAAAGCTATTGGGCGTGGAGGAATATGGATATTGGCAGCTCTTCCTCTACTACATTAGTTACGTCGGATTCTTCCATTTGGGGCTGAATGATGGCGTGTACCTTATCTTTGGGGGTATTCCGCGCGATCGAATTGACAAGAGGAATCTAAACTCTCAGTTTTGGTTCGGTGCAGCCTTCCAAGCCGTGTTTGCTGCCATCATTATCGCTATTGCGGTCATGGGCGGTTTTGGAGCTGACCGAGAGTTCGTGTTGTTCTGGACCGCAATCTTTATCGTGATTCAGAATCTTATGAACTATCTGGGCTATGTTTTTCAAGCTATGAACGAGACGAAGCTCTTCTCGTACACGACTATTGTCGAGAGACTTAGTTTCCTAGTTCCCCTAGTGCTGCTGCTATTGACCCGACAGGCCTCATACAAGCCCTATGTGTATGCCTACTTTTTCTCATGCAGTATTGGTCTGTTGTATTGCGTCTACCACGCAAGAGATTTTTTTTCGGCTGGGCTACTGCCAGTAGGCCAGACTGTCCGTGAAGGTCTCGGCAGTATTCGAGTGGGCATCAAACTTACATTGGCGAATATTGCAAGTACGCTCATTTTGGGAGTCACGCGCTCTATCGTCGATATGGTCTGGGGAATCTCTGCCTTTGGTCAGCTGTCTTTTTCAATTTCAATGGTGTATTTTATCCTGAACTTTATTATTCAGGTCAGCATGGTGCTATTTCCAGCTCTGCGGCAAGGTACGGATAAGGAACTTAGAAGCTTTTTCGTTAACTCACGTGATGCCACTGATCTCTTGCTCCCGGCGTTTTATATCCTCTATTTTCCTGTTGTCTGGATTTTGAGCCTGTGGCTGCCGCAGTACCTAGAGAGCTTTAAGTTCTTTGCTTACCTGATACCGGTCTGCGTTTTTGATGGCAAGATGAACGCTATCTCCACGACTATTTTCAAGGTCAAACGTAAGGAGACGCTGCTACTTGCGATTAATTTTGCAGCGGTGGGTATTAGTGCCATAGGCTCCTTTATCGGAGCCTGTCTGATGCGCTCTGTAATTGTCGCAATCATTTCCGCAGTCATAGCGATTGTTGGCCGTAGCACTTTCTCGGAACTCTATATCGCTCGTTCGATGGGCGTCGAATATGGCAGGGCATTGCCGTATGAGATTTGCTTAACGGCTGCGTTTGTGGCTCTGTGCACTCAGTTGAGCGCTTTGTATGCTGCGGCTATTTACATAGCCCTGTATGCGCTATATGCTTTCGCATTCCGCAGGCAGTTTAGCGAGCTCTTGGGAAAGATACACGGGCTATTTCGGTCTTAGGTGTGGGAATGTTCTTGAAAGGTACCGGGCTAATGGAAGCGGAATCTACAGCTAAAGTTGCAATAGTCATGGCCGTGTATAACGGTGAACAATATCTGGATGATCAGATTCAATCTATCCTGGGACAGACTTACGAGAACTGGCAACTGTTCATTTCTGATGACTGTTCGAATGACAACAGTCTCCAGGTTGTGAAGAAATACGTCCGATCAGAACCGCGAATTCACCTCGTGTTGGAGGGCAAGCACTTCGGTAATGCGCAAGACCATTTCATGGCACTCCTACGAGAAGTAGCTGGAAAATTCGATTACTACATGTTTTGTGACCAGGATGATGTATGGGATTCGAACAAGGTTCAACTAGAGGTAGAAGCCGCGGCTAAGTGGCCGATGGACAAACCCGTACTGGTTGCGACGGACCTACGAGTTGTGAGCGAAGATCTTTCGGTCATTTCCAATTCCTTTGCGAAATACAGCGACTTTAGCCCTACAACCGCACAGTTTGGAAATCTGCTGATTGAGAACTTTGTCACAGGTTGTACCGTACTAATCAATAATTGTTTGGCAGAACTTGCGGCTGATACTCCTGCAGGCACGTATATGGTTATGCATGATTGGTGGTTCGCACTAATAGCAAAAGGGCTAGGTCAGCTTGTATACTTGCCGACTGCTACCATCTCTTACAGGCAGCATGGCGACAACTCGCTTGGTGCTGCGCAATATGGTATTCATTCGATTCTCGCGAGCTGGGACTGGGCAGAGCAATGCAGGAAGATGTGCAACTCAATTCGACAAGCGGATTCATTTATGGGTCAGTACGGTAGCCAACTAGATAATGAAAAGCGTTCTGAGACTATTAACTTTATAGGGCTCACGGCTCATCCCAGAATTTTACGCATTGCAAAACTTGCGAATGCTCATGCCTGGAAAACTGGCGTACCACGTTGTTTCGGCGAGATCATCGGAATATTGTTCTCACGGCACATCAATAAGGATTGGTAGCGGCAAGCAGTGGTGACACATACGGCTTCACCACTGCTTCAAACGATGCTTCCCGTAACTATATACCGTACGGGTGTCCATGCTGATGAAGGTACTCTAAACGGTGATGCACCTCTGCTGCTTTTGGTAGCATTGACTTGTCCTCGACATCGTTTCGGTCGTGCTCATCGAAAGTCGATTGGTCTCGAATGCCAAGCTGATCAGCCATCCCCCTGCTCCGCTTCAAGGCGAATTCTTCTACCGATTTACAAAAATAATGATTGATGTAGGGCGGAATATCAGATTGCGAGTCCGGCGAGAAAGGCCCAGTGATGTGCTCGCCCAAAGCGTTTATCGAATGGTAGCCTAATAGGGGCACTGCAAAGTGTGGATTCGGATAACCCAGTACTCTTCTCGGATTTACGATGGCTTTAGTGTGTTTGTTGTTCCTGAAGCTCGCTTCTGATCGTTGAGTGTAGCTTTCAATTACCAATCCTTCTGGTCTCGCTTTCCTTCCCGCTGAACCAAATATCAGCCAATTTAGACCTACGCCAGAGATGCCATCGGTGATGTGTTGATCTAGCCACTGGGAGACGCTGGTACTTCCAAAGTTTATGAATTCATCCAAATCAATAACTGCCAGATACTTGCAGTCTCTGACATGTTTGTTTAGCGCGTCGTTGTATGCATCCATCTGTCGAGCTTTTCCAGGCCAAGGTGTTAATTCGACAATACCTGCCTTTACATATGGAGCTAGTATCTTGCGGGGGTTATCAGTACTTTCGTTGTCATATAGATAGAACTTCTGGAATCCAATACTACGGTGATATTCAATCCACTCTAGTAGATAAGGGCCCTCGTTCTTTATGATTGCGGCTATGGCTAGGGTAGTCTTGCCGTTCCATTGCTGACGATTGAGATTTAGGTATATGGAATGGAATAAACTAGGTAACACCAACAGGGCATCTGTCACTTTTCTGCTGGAGACACTTCGGGAGCGTTCATGTTGTCGAATTTCGTAGGGCATGCGAAAGGTGCTCGATAAGAGTGATGTGGCTGGCCAATCCTAGACACGCTTGAGCCGGAGCTACCGAAAGCCCGACAATGTGCCGAGAGGCACGAAGGGAGCTTTCGGACCATGAGCAGGACGACGAGGAGAAGGTACGACCCGCAGT
>QOUO01000102.1 GCA_003862195.1 Coriobacteriaceae bacterium
TTGGTGCGCTGTGCGGGCGAAGGGCGCTAGTTCTTCTCGCCCGCGTTGGTGGCGTCGGTGTCGTTGGAGGCGTCGTCCGAGTCCTCCTCGGGTTCCTCCTCGTCCATGCGCAGCGGACGGAAGCTCGCGGTGTCGCCACCGATGACGGAGTGCTCGACCTCGACGGCGTTGGCCTCCGTGTCGCGCTTCATCTTGTCTGAGAAGATGTCGTCGTCCTCGGTGGACTCCATGGGCCCCTCGACGCGCTTCATGGCGCCGGAGTTGCTGGGAGCGAGCGACGCGACCTCGCTGTCCGGGACGCGCGTGAGCCTGTGCTGGCGCTTGGTGCGCGCGAACAGGGGCACGTACTCGTAGATGACGGAGGAGTTCTCGAGGCCGTACCAGCGGGCGGGCGAGCCGCAGACGTGGCGGATCATGTACTTGATCTCCATGATGCGGCGGTTGAAGCCGGAGATCTCCGTCTCGGGCGTGAGGACCTTGCGGACGAGGCAGAAGCGGAAGTCGCCCACGGTGGAGTGCTCGCGGTAGATGGAGTAGCGGTGCTGCTGCGGGGCGAGCTGGCCGCGGCTGACGAGGTCGGCCACGATCTGGTACAGGTACGTGTTGACGCGCTGGTTGACCTTGAAGCCGAGGCGCAGCTGGACCTTGAAGAGGAAGTCCGTGCCGTAGTTGTTGACGATGAACTCGTGCGTGTTGGGCTCGTCGGTCACCATCACGTTGAGGAAGTAGTAGGCGCGGGCACGCTTGGGGCGCTTGTCCAGGATTGAGTAGAGGATGTCGCGGTCGAGCTTGTCGGGCGAGGAGTCGTTGGTGAGGAAGACCAGGTTGTCCGCGATGATGGGATACGTGTCGTCATCGCGCAGCTGCGCGATCTGGTCGATGTACTTGCTCACGGGCAGGTAGACGGACTGCGTGTGCTCGATTGCCGTGCCGCGGCGCCACACGTACATGACGAAGAAGATGAGCGTCGCCATGAGGACGGTGAAGTAGCCGCCGTGGAAGAACTTCGTGAGCGACGAGAAGAAGAACATGAGCTCGATCGCGCCGAAGAACAGGACGAAGAGAAGCGCCAGACCGTGGCGGTTCCAGATCTTAGAGATGTAGGTGTAGAGAAGGATGGTCGTCATGAGCATGGTGACCGTGATGGCCAGGCCGTAGGCCGCCTCCATGTGGCTGGAGCTCCTGAAGAGCAGGACCACGAAGATGCAGGCCGCCCACATGATGTTGTTGACGAGCGGGATGTAGATTTGGCCCTTGGTCTGGGAGGGGAAGTTGATCTTCATGTGCGGCATGAGGTTGAGGTGGATCGCCTCGCTCACGATGGAGAAGGAGCCCGTGATGAGCGCCTGGGAAGCGATGATGGAGGCCATGGCCGAGAGGACGACCTCGAGGAAGCGGAGGTTCTCGGGCACGATCTGGAAGAACGGGTTGAGGTCGGGCGTGGCGGCGAGCGCCTTGGAGGCGTTGTGCGCGAGGATCCAGGCGCCCTGGCCCAGGTAGTTGAGGATCAGGCACAGCTTGACGAACGGCCAGGTTGCGTAGATGTTGGGCTTGCCGACGTGGCCCATGTCGGAGTACAGGGCCTCGGCGCCGGTGGTGCAGAGGAAGACGTTGCCGAGGACCATGAGGCCGGCGGCGTTGATGGAGCCGTCGAACAGGAAGCGGATGCCGCGCAGCGGGTTGAGCGCGCGGAAGACGTTGAGGTCGAGGCCGATGTTGAGGATGCCGGTGATGCCGAGGAAGAGGAACCAGATGGTCATGATGGGGCCAAAGGCCTTGCCGATGGCCGAGGTGCCGGCGCGCTGCACGACGAACAGGACGCACAGGATGATGATCGTGATGGCGACGACGATGTTCTGGTTGTTGCCGATGATCGCGTAGAAGAAGTCGATCGTGCGAAGGCCCTCGATCGCGGTGGTGACGGTGACCGCCGGGGTGAGGATGCCGTCTGCCAGGAGCGCGGCGCCGCCGATCATGGCGGGGAAGATGAGCCACTTGCCGCAGCGGCGGACGAGCGAGTACAGCGCGAAGATGCCGCCCTCGTTATGGTTGTCCGCCTTCATGGCGACGAGGACGTACTTGATCGTGGTGATGAGGGTGAGCGTCCAGATGATGAGGGACAGCGCGCCGAGCACGGTGTCCTCGCCCATCGTCGTGAGGCCGCCGTTGTCCGCCATGATCGCCTTGAGCGTGTACATGGGGCTGGTGCCGATGTCGCCATAGACGACGCCCAGGGCGACGAGGATCATTCCTGCCGACAGGGGAATGCCCGTGTACTTGCGCCGCTTGACTCGCGCGCCCTTGGGCAAAGACGGCATGTTGGTGTTTGACATAGCGCTCCAATGTCAATCGAGTCCGATGTCCGCTAGGGCCACATATGCGCTTTTATACCCACGAAGCCGCGATGGGGCTTGGGTTTGCGGCAGACGTGCGAAAGCCGTCGCGAACGACATACAACGCGAAATCCTAGCACTGAACAGGGCAGAATGCTCGCGGGGCACGCAGGTGACACACAACTGGGCAAGTCTGTTCCACCTGCGTGACGCGAGGGCGGTATTGCATGACGAGAGGCTTACGGAAGCGTGACGGTGGAGACGCCGGCAGCGGTGGACTCGCGGTGGGGCTTTGCATACGCGGCCGCCTGGGTTGCATGGCGGGCGTAGACTGTCCTTCGGAAATCTGCACCGGGCGGGCCGCTGCGTGGTTAGCGCGGCCCCAGGACGAAAGGCACAGCTCATGGCAGAAGAGAACGCTAGCGAGACCCCGACGGGCCAGACGCACACGAAGATCCAGGACGCCTTCATGTCGGTTCCGGCCGACGCGGTGACGACGACCCCCGAGCCGGCATCGGCCGACCTGACGTGGCGCGGCTCCAAGGAGACCGAGGGCGAGGAGATTGACTACCGCTGCACGGCCGCGCACCTGGACGTGCGCTCCGACACGGGCAAGCTCGTGGGCAAGATGTTCAGCCTCACCTACGTGGCACTGGGCGAGGACGGCAGCGCGAGTTCTTCTCGCCCTGTGACATTCTGCTATAACGGCGGCCCCGGCTGTGCGAGCGTGCCCATCAACTTTGGTGGCGTGGGACCTCGCCGCGTGAAGACGGACGGCGTGAGCCACCTTGCGTATCCCATCGAGGTCGAGGACAACCCCTACACGCTGCTGCGCGAGTCCGACCTGGTGTTTCTTGACGCGCTGGGCACCGGGTTCTCGAGCCTGGCAGCCGACGCCGACACGAAGAAGGTCTTTGGCACTGACGGCGACGCCGACGCGTTCTGCCGTGCCATCACGACGTGGCTCGAGGAGAACGGTCGCTGGGGGAGCCCGGTGTACCTGTTTGGCGAGTCGTACGGCACGGTGCGCAACGCGATCCTGATGCGCCTGCTGGGCGAGCGCGACGTGAAGGTCGCCGGCGTGACGATGCTCTCCGCGATCTTCGATTGGGTGCAGGTGCTTGAGGGCGAGGACCTGTATCACCTGGGCATGACGCCGGTCTACGCGGCGACGGCGCACTACTTTGGCAAGGTCGGCGCGGGCGAGGACCCGAACAGGTGGTACAACCGCGCGCTGAAGTTCACGGAGGACACGCTGGCGCCTGCGCTGCTGAAGGGCGACCGCCTAAGCCGCGAGCGCGAGGCGGACATCGCCTGGCAGTACTCCGAGCTGATCGGGCTTCCGACCAAGCACATCCAGCGCTGCCACCTGCGCATCACGCTGGACGACTTCCGCCGCAACGTGCTGCTGGATGACGGGAAGGTCTGCGGCAGGCTGGACACGCGCTTCTCGTCCGACGCGCCCTCGTTTGTGCAGAACTCGTCCGAGTGGTTTGCGGGGGAGGACGCCGCGGACGACGCCGTGGAGTCGAGCTGGACGACGGCGTTCAGGAGCTTCCTGCGCGACGAGCTGGGGTACCACGCGCCGGCTCGCTACATCTCGAGCAACTACGAGCAGGTGGGCGTGAACTGGAACTGGGAGCATCGCGAGCCTGGCAGGATGGAGGCATCCTCCTGCCCCAACTTTGCGACGGACATCGCTTGCGCCATGCGCCGCAACCCGCACATGAAGGTCGCCATCCTTGGTGGCCGCTACGATGCGGCGACCCCGTACTGGAACGTGATGCATGACATGAGCTGCCAGTTCCTGGGCGACGAGCTGAAGGAGCGCCTGGAGTGGCACCGTTACGGCTGCGGTCACATGGCATACGTCGACGTGCCGACCCTGGCGCAGATGAGCAAGGACATGGAGGGCTTCTACAGCAAGGCGTAGAGTTCGATTCCAAACCCGGTGTGCTGGCTATGACCGGCACACCGGGTTTTGCTTGCTAATGGTATTCATTCCCAGTCTCGGCCTTGCTGTCTCTGCCGTCGAGGTAGTTGATTTACTCCGATTGCATGAGGCGGGAGATTTTGAGTGTTTCAAGCCGCCCAATTCGCTTGGCTCTAGTCAGCTGCACCATTGATTGAGGGTCTACATAGGTGGGAAACACTCAATGCTCTTGTCTGCCGTCAAGTTTGCTGGGGTTATGTGTGTTTGAGGTTGTCGGAGGGGATTCATAAA
>QOUO01000103.1 GCA_003862195.1 Coriobacteriaceae bacterium
TTGGCTCGTTCTTCTCGCCCACCGTGCGCTTGTCTTGCGTTGCGTTCGTCATCGCGCCGCCTCCTCGATCGCGGCAGGTACGAGGTAGGTTGCGCAGTTCATGGGCGTCTCGTACACGTCCACCTGGCTGACGGGCAGGCCGCGCGCGATCAGGCGGTCCGCAAAGTAACGTGCAAGGTTTTCCGACGTGGTGCGGAACGGCAGCATCATGAGGGTGAAGCCCTCCTCGCGCAGGCACTCGAGCGTCTTGGGCATGAGCGAGCCCTCCTCGACCAGGAACATGTGGTCAAAGCGGTCGACCTCCTCGCGCACCGTGCGCTTGAAGCGGCCAAAGTCGATCACCATGTCCTTCTCCGTGCCGGCGGTGCCCAGCGACTCCTGGCGGATGTAGACCACCACGCGCCAGCGGTGGCCGTGCAGGTTCTCGCATTTTCCCTGGTAGTCGGTAAGAAAGTGCGCGCCGTCAAACTCGCGCTCCGTCTTGAGCTCGTACATTGGGCCTCCTACCTTTCCGCGTTGGCGCCGGGCCAGGGGCGCCTTCCCTCGTCGTCGAACACCTGGACCCTGGGCCTGTGGTCGTGCCGGCCGCGTGGGCGCACGGGGCCCGCGGCGTTCTGCACGCCGGGACGCAGGATGCCCGCGACCTCGCCGGCCGTGGTGATGGACCCGCAGGCAACGTACGAGGTTCCGTCAAGCGCGTGCACGGCCTCCGCCACGGAGCCGTATACGGCGCGCGGCTCCACGCCGGCGCGGCGGAAGGCATCCGCAAGCTCGGCCGCCGGAAGCGCGCGGTCGGAGCTGGTCTGCGTCACGTACACGGCGGGGAACTCCCCCGCCAGCGCGTTCACGATGCCCTGGACGTCCTTGTCTGCCAGCACGGCGCACAGGAGTGCCGGCCTGCTGGCCACGTTAGGGTCCACGCCGCGGACCGCCGTGAGGAAGGTCTGCACGCTCTGCGGGTTGTGGCACGCGTCAATCAGCACGGGCGGGTCGGGAACCACCAGGTCAAAGCGGCCGGGCGTGGGGCACGTCACCACGGACTGGTACAGCGCGTCTGCGTCGAGAGCGCGTCCCAGGAAGCCCTCCGCAAGCGCGACGGCGCAGGCGATGTTTGCGGCCTGGTACGTGGGCTTGAGGGCAGAAAGCTCGCGGTACGTGGCAAGGGGGGTCGTGACGTCGAGCGTGAGCGCGCCGCCAATGCGGTTGGGACGCTCCGTCACCAGGTAGGAGGCGTGCGGCAAGTCCGCGTGCGCGCGCGGGACGCCGGGGTGCATTTCTCCCCTGGCGTCATCCGGGCGCACGGGGCGCAGCAGCACCGGCGTCACGCCCTCGCGGCCACACTGCTCCAGGAAGACGTCCTCCACGCTGTCGGGCGTCGCCGTGCCCACGCCCAGCACGCAACTGCGCCCGCGCCTGATGATGGCGGCCTTCTCGCCCGCGATCTGCTCCAGCGTGTCGCCCAGGATGCGCATGTGGTCGAGCCCGATGCCCGTCACGGCCACGGCGCGGATGTTGTGTGCCGCCGAGGTCGCGTCCCAGCGGCCGCCCATGCCGCACTCCAGCACGGCCACGTCCACGCCGGCCTCGGCAAACGCCACCAGCGCGGCCACGGTCAGCAGGTCGAACTCCGTCACGTCGTACGGGCGCTCGCCCGCGGCGCTCCGCCGCGCGTTCACGCGCTCGCCCGCGACCACGGCCGCCGCCACGCCGCGCGCGAAGGCGGCCTCGCTCACGGGATGGCCGTCCACCTCCATGCGCTCCGTAAAGCTCACGAGCTCGGGCGAGGTGTACAGCGCCACGCGCAGCCCCTCCCCGCGCAGGATCGCGGCCGTGTAGCGCGCCGTCGAGGTCTTGCCGTTTGTGCCGGCTATCTGCACGCTCGCAAAGGCGTCGTCGGGGTTGCCGGCCTCCGCGAGCATGTCCTCCACGCTCTCGAGCAGGGGCTGTATGCCAAATCTCTTTGTGCTGCGAAGCGCGTCCATCGCCTCGCCGTACGTCCAATCGGGAATATCGAACGGAACCTGATACAAGCTGCTCTCCTCAAAGTTGCGGGCGGCTCACGGCCGCCCTGCGGAACAGTAGCATTCTAGACGATATGTAGCGGGGCGGCTGGGGCCTCGCTCGCGAAGCAGGGGCCCTCTGGGGGGCAACGTGGGTTAGGCTTCAGCTGTCAGCAGTCGGCTTACCACATTCGCGGGAGGTCCCAGCCATGATCTATCGTACCAGCGTAGGGCTCGACGTACACGCACGCTCCATCGCCGCCGCGGCGTTCGTGCCGGAGACGGGGGAGGTCGTGACGAGGTCGTTCGGCTACGACCCCTCGGCGGTCGCCGAGTGGGTCCTGTCGCTCCCGCAGCCGTCGAGGTGCGTCTACGAGTCCGGCCCCACCGGCTTCGACCTCCAGAGGAGGCTGGAGAAGGCCGGCGTCGGGTGCGTGGTCGGCGCCGTCTCGAAGATGCTCCGCCCCTCCGGCGACAGGGTCAAGACGGACAGGCGCGACGCGATCTTCCTGGCGCGCATGCTCGCCGTCGGCAACGTCGTCGAGGTGGCCGTGCCCACGGAGGCCATGGAGGCGGCGCGCGACCTGGCGCGCGCCCGCGAGGACTGCAGGCACGACCTGACGCGCGCGAGGCACCTGCTCTCGAAGTTCCTGCTCAGGAAGGGGATCGTGTACGACGGCGGCGGGGCGTGGACCAAGGCGCACGCCAGGTGGCTCTCCGGGCTCGAGTTCGCGGACCCCACGGAGCAGCTGGTCTTCGACGAGTACCTCGAGGGCGTCAGGTCGCTCGAGCTCAGGCGCGACAGGCTCGACCGGGCCATCGCGGAGAGGGCGGCGGAGCCCGACCTCGCGCCGACGGTGGCGGCGATCAGGTGCCTGAGGGGCGCCTCGACCGTGACGGCCTTCTCCGTCGCCGCCGAGGTGGGCGACTTCTCCCGCTTCCCGACGGCGCGCTCGTTCATGTCCTACGTCGGGCTCGTCCCGTCGGAGTCATCGAGCGGCGAGACGGTGTCGCGCGGGGGGATCACCAGGGCGGGCAACGCCCACGTGAGGACGCTCCTCGTGGAGGCGGCGTGGCAGCACGCGCGGCCCCTCAGGGCGCTGTCGCCGACCGCGGCGTCCGCCTACGCGGCCGTGCCGGCGGGCGTCTCCGAGGCGGCCGCGCGCGCCAACAGGCGGCTGCACGACGGGTGCGCCCACCTGAGGGGCCGCGGCAAGCCCGCCTGCGTCGTGAACACGGCGATCGCCCGCGAGCTCGCCGGCTTCGTCTGGGCCCTCGCGCGCATGGCCGCGTAGGCGCGAACGGCGCCGGCGCCGCCCGAAACAGGCGTCCCCCCGGGGCGCCGTGCCTGCCTCGATGGCGCGTGGGGCAATCCGCGAAACCGCTATGCGCAGCCCTCGCGGGCCACGCGCGACCCTAGACACGCGGGACTCCCCAGCCGAAAGCATCGGAATGCGCTACCCAACGCGCGGATATCAGACTCGCAGTCGTGCGTCGAATCAGACACGCCAGATCAGCGGCGAGGCGCCCCCGGGACCACATAGCGAACCGCCCCGGCCCCGATTCCCCTCGGGGTTGGGGCGGATTTGGCACTTGACAGGAAGAGCTACATATCAGCGGTTGGCTTTGTGGGCGAGAAGGACGCGCGTCCCCCGCCCCGCGGCCGCTGCCAAGGGGGCCGTCCTTCTCCCCTGCGGCCTGCGCGGCGGCCAGACGCCCCGCCGCATTGGGCGGGGCATCAATTTGCGCGGATGACCTGCGCCTCCGTAACGACCGCCTGCACCGGCAGGTCGTGCGCGTCGAGCACGAGCTCGCCAGCAGCGCTGAGCTGCGCCTCGCGACAGATGCCGACGGAGGTGCCGCCAAAGCCCGCAAGGAAGGTGTCATAGAAGCCGCCCCCATAGCCAAGGCGGTAGCCGCGCGCGTCGAACGTGAGCCCCGGCACGATTGCGAGCGCGTTCGACGCGGCGTTGGGGTCGAGCTCCGCGGTGGGGTCGGCCATCGGCTCGAGCACGCCGAACTTGCTGCGCTCAAGCCCGTCGAGGCTCTCGACGCGGTACCAGCGCATCAGCCGCGTGTGCGGCACGCAGCGCGGGAGCGCCACGACCTTGCCACGCGACCATGCGTCGCGGATGATGCCGCGGGTCTCCACCTCGTCCCCGATGGAGAGGTAGGTGAGCACCACGCTTGCACCCGCGTAATCGGCAAGCGAGGTCACACGGCTCGCGATGGCGGCATCCATCGCGGCCCGTGCCTCCGCACCAAGCTCGCAGCGGACGTCAATAAAGTGATGGCGCAGCTCGCGCTTACGTATATCAATCTTCTTGTCGCCCATTGCAAGCACCCTATGCCGGGACTTGATTATTCGGAGTTACGTCAAACCTGAATCCCAAGGCATTC
>QOUO01000104.1 GCA_003862195.1 Coriobacteriaceae bacterium
CTAGCTGCTGCGTCGCAGGTTGATTGCAGCTGCGGGCCGGACCCACGTGGTCCGGCCCGTTTTTTGTTGCCGCGGCCCGCAACCAAGCCGCACCCCGAGTTCCTACACCGCCAGCTTGGGGCGCGGGCAGCTCAGGATGATGGGCTCGCCGTCCGTGGAGAGCCTGCCGTCGGTCACGGTGACGTCGCGTCCGTCGATCAGGTTCGCGTACGTGCCGTCGGGCGCGTCGACCTCCACCTCGCAGGCCACGCCCTTGAGCGAGAAGACCCCAAGCGTCCGGGCCGCGTCCGCCTCGGCGCCAGAGAGGTGGTCGCGATAGACGACGGCCACGTTCTTCTCGTCATCCGCCTTGGCGTGGTAGTAGTCGTCCGGGCGCAGGACGTCGCGGTTGATGCCGTAGAGCGTGCGCATGAGCGAGCTCTGGTCCAGGGGGCCGTCCCAGCGGCCGTCCCAGTCCACGGGGTCGCGGTCAAACAGACTGGGCGTGTGGTCGCAGCCAACTTCCTGGCCGGCGTACAGGAGCGTCGTGCCCTTGAGGAAGTACATGAGGGACAGAAGGTTGCGCAGGTCGCGGGGGTTGCTGTCCCAGCTCGCGATGCGCGGGAGGTCGTGGTTCTCCAGGTAGCGCATCTTGTCGTAGTTGGCGGGGTAGACGCTGTCCTGGAAGTCGACCAGGTCAAGGTAGTGGCTGAGCGTCGCCTTGCCGCGCAGGTAGTCGTCAAACGTCTCCTGGATGTCGTAGGAGTACTCGATGTCAAACGCCCGGAAGGCCTCCGTGTCGCGGGCGCAGTTCATGCCCAGCGCACGGCAGGCCTGGGCAAACGAGCGGTGCACGGTCTCCGCGAGCCAGATGGCGCCGGGACGCACCTTGGCCACGGCCGCGCGAGCCTCCTCCCAGAACTCCACGGGCACAAAGGACGCCACGTCGCAGCGGAAGCCGTCCACAAACTGCGCCCAGTAGCACAGCGTCTGGATCTGGTAGTCCCACAGCGGGCGGTTCCAGTGGCCGGGCGTGCCGTAGTCCAGGTCGATCACGTCGGACCAGTCGCCCACGTGGTTTCCGGGCTGGCCGTCGGGCTTGCGATAGAAGAACTCCGGGTGCTGCTCAAACAGCACGGAGTCGGGGCTCGTGTGGTTGTACACGACGTCGATGATGCACTTCATGCCCTGCGCGTGGATCGCGTCCGCCAGCCGTTTGAAGTCATCCAGCGTGCCGAACTCCGGGTTGACCGCACGGTAGTCGCGGTTGGCGTACGGGCTGCCGAGCGTCCCCTTGCGCCCCTTCACGCCGGTGGGGTGGATGGGCATGAGCCACACGACGTCGACGCCCAGGTTGTGGATGCGCTCGAGGTCGGGTATGAGCGAGAGGAACGTGCCCTCCTTGGTGTGGTTCCTTACGAAGACGGAATAGATTACCTGCTGTCGCAGCTGCGGATCGGTGTCCTGTGCCATGGGCGCTCTTCTCCTTAGCGTCGTATCGTCCGTGTCGTTCGGCCACTCATAGTAAGCCTACTGGCTCGTTGCGGGCCTCGTCTATCGCGGGTTCGCTCCATAGCGCTTCTGGGCGAGTTTGGCAAATCAGAAAACGTTTCCGGACGGAATGCTACGCTCACAGAGGAATTTCCCACGTTCGCCGCCAGTTTCCGGGAATTGAAGCTCTTCCGCTTGACTGAATCTCCACCAAAGTGGTTCAATGCAGTCACGCGCTGAAAACGTTACCAGTAACGTTTCCGTTGCCGCGATGTGTCACCAGCGGCAACGGCAGGTAAACGAAGGCGCGGCTAGGTAAGCGAACGAGCATGGATTGGGGGGCGAAGATGACCATAAAGGACGTCGCAAAGTACTGCGGTGTTTCGGTCAGCACCGTCTCCCGTGCGCTCAACGGCCATCCGGACGTGAGCGAGGACATGCGCGCCAAGGTGATTGACGCGGCGCGCCTGCTCCACTACGTGCCCAACCGCAGCGCCCGCGACCTTGCCAGCAACCAGTCTGACACGCTGGGCCTTGTGGTCCGTGGCTCGACCAACCCGTTCTTCGACCCGGTCATGCACGCCATCGAGTCCGAGTGCAACGAGCTCGGTTACGGCATCGTGCACCGCTACATCGCCTCCGATGGCGACGAGATCGCGGCTGCCGCGGAGTTCGTTCAGGCAAAGCGCCTCAAGGGCGTCATCCTCTTGGGCGGTCGCTTCGACTACTCCGAGGAGGACGCAAAGTCCATCGGCGCGCCGTTCGTCTGCTGCTCGTACTCCAACCACTTTGGCGACCTGCCGAAGGAGGAGTACTCGTCCGTCTCGATCAACGACATCGCCGAGGCCTACAAGGCCACCAAGGCCCTCATCGACCTTGGTCACAGGCGCATCGCGATTCTGCTCTTCTCGACCGACGACAAGTCGATCAGCCAGCTGCGCTTTGACGGCTACTGCCAGGCGCTCAAGGACGCGGGAATCGAGTTCGACCGCAACCTCGTCTTCGAGACCGGCACGCTCTCGATGTCGTCCGCATACGAGAAGGTCAGGGGCGCAATAGACTCTGGCATCCAGTTCAGCGCGATCTTCTCCATCGCCGACACCATGGCCGTCGCGGCCATGAAGGCGATTTTCGACACCGGCGCCAAGGTTCCGGATGACTACTCGGTCATCGGAATCGACGGCATCGAGATGTCTCTCTATACGATTCCAACGCTCGCCACGCTCTGCCAGCCTCAGGAATCCATGGGCCGGGAAGCTGCGCGGATACTGGTGGACGTCGTGGAAGGCAAGACCAAGAACCAGCACGTAAGACTCAAGACCACCCAACGACCCGGAGGGTCGATGGGTCCGGCCAAGAAGGTAATTCTCGCATCTTAAGGGGATGCGTGAGGGAGACGTAGGAGGGTTCCAAATGTTTGAGAAGCCAATTACCCGTAAGGCGTTCCTGAGTGGCGCAGCCGCCGTGGCGGCAGGCCTCGGCCTCGCCGGTTGCTCTGGCTCGAGCGACAGCGACTCCGGCAGCGAGAACGGCACCGTCTACTGGCTGAACTTCAAGCCCGAGATTGACAAGACCATCCAGAAGCTCGGCAAGAAGTACGCCAAGCAGAAGAACGTCAAGGTCAAGATCGTCACCGCCGCCTCTGGCGACTACGAGAAGACCCTGACCTCCGAGATGGACAAGTCCGAGGCCCCGACCATCTTCGTCATCGGCAACCAGGCCGGCGTCAGGGAGTGGGACGACTACGCCCTCGACCTCAAGGGCACCAAGATCGCCAAGGCCCAGACGACCGACGACTACAACCAGTACGACGATGATGGCAAGCTCGTCTCCGTCGGCTACTGCTTCGAGTGCTACGGCATCGTCGCCAACACCGACAACATCAAGAAGGCCGGCCACTCCGTCGACGAGATCAAGGACTTCAACAGCTTCAAGACCGTCGTTGAGGACATCCACAAGAACGCCAGCGCCAACGGCTTCGACGCCTTTGCCGCGACCGATATGGACGACTCCAACTCCTGGCGTGTCACTGGCCACCTCGCCAACGTCGAGTTCTTCTATGAGGAGCACAAGGGCGACGGCACCAGCAAGGACGTCTGGAAGAAGACGCCTTCCACCATCGAGGGCACGTACCTCCCGAACTTCAAGAACCTCTACGACCTCATCATCAACAACTCCGTCACCGCTCCTGACCAGCTCGCCACGGGCGGCCACGATCCTGCGCAGCAGTTCAAGGACGGCAAGGCCACGTTCTATCTGACCGGCTCCTGGGACTACGCGGACATCACCAAGAGCGTCAAGAACACCACGATGCTCCCGTACTACTGCGGCGTGTCCGGCGAGGAGAAGGCCGGCCTCAACTGCGGCACCGAGAACTGCTGGGCCATCAACAAGAACGCCTCCAAGAAGGATCAGCAGGCGTCCATGGACTTCCTGATGTGGCTCGTCACCGACGAGGATGCCTCGAAGGAGCTCGTCGAGCAGCTCGGCATCATGCCCTTCAAGAAGGCTGCCGAGTCCACGAACAGCTGGCTGAAGCATGCTCAGGAGCTCTCTGACAGCGGTTGCTACAACATGGACTGGGCTACCAACTACGAGCCCAACGTCGACACCTATCGTGCTGGCCTCGTCTCTGCGCTGAACACCTACAACGGCAGCCAGACCGACGCTAACTGGGACAAGTTCAAGACCGCCTTCGTGGACGGCTGGGCCACCCAGTACAAGAAGGCCAACGCATAGCCAACGGCTCTTGTAGGCCTGCGAGGGGCCGGGCGACATTCGTCCGCCCGGCCCCTCTTCTATT
>QOUO01000105.1 GCA_003862195.1 Coriobacteriaceae bacterium
TGTAATCCTGCGGAAGACTCCGAATGTTGCGCAACATTTCAGGAATCGGCGGCAGGAGACTACATGTATCTGAAAGCAGGAAGGGGCTAGGCGGACTGCCGGTCACACTCAGGCCAATCGGGGATGCTCATGATGATTAAACGCAGCAATGGGGGCAAGTTAAGTAAGAGCCTGATAGGCAAGGTTCTTCCTGACACAAAGAGGGGTATGAGGCGCGGGCGTTCGCTCTGGTCGTTCATTACGGCCATTGTCGCTATAGCCCTTGTCGGACTGTTCACGATTGGCGCCGGCGTTTCCTATGCGGACACGACGGATAGCCTGTCCGAGCCGGTCCACCATAAGACCATAGAGAAGCATCTGGTCAATGGTGAGTGGGATGGGACCTATGATCTCAAGCTCACGGTTCAGGGTGACTCCAAGGGAAGCACGGAGTCCAACCCCGTCGACATTGTTATCATCTTCGACAAGTCTGGATCGATGAAAGACGGTTTTGCCGGAAGTGGCACGACGTCAAAATTGACGATGGCCAAGAACGCCTTGACCAACAGCAAGGGCGACGGCCTTATTGACAAGGTGCTCGGTAGCAATGGTCCAGACGGGGTGAAGGTTTCTCTTGTGACCTTCTCCAATACGGCTACGAGTTCCGATTGGTATGACAAGAGCAACGTCAATACCTTGAAGCGCGCGGTTAATGGAATTCGTGCTAACGGAGGCACCAACTGGGAAGACGCCTTGATAAAGGCCAAGGCAAAGCTCGATGAAGACACCACTACCTCAAATGACCAGAAGTACGTCGTATTCCTGTCTGATGGCAACCCGACCTTCCGAATTTCGAACGGGGTTGCATATCTTAAATACCAAAATTATTCTGATGCGGACTTGACGCCATATGCCAATCAGGACAATGACGGCGACACGCCAACAGGGGTGAACGGAAACGGTAAGAACGAAGACTTCGCCGGTACTTATAAGCTTGTTTATGATGGGTGGGATTCTTACTGGAACTACTACGATGCTTATGATGCGAACGGTAATAAGAAAACGTTCCATTGGAACTATGACTCAGCAGTGACTGCCGCCAAGAGTCTCAATATGGACAGCTCCCACTTCTTTAGCGTGAAGGTGGCTACTGAAGCGGGCAAGATGGACAACCTTGAGAAGGATGCTACGAACAACCAGAGCGCGTCCGCACTCGACGGCACTACGCCTAGCAATCTCTCGAATGCATTTGACAGCATCGTTACTACGATCACCCATAACCAGAAATACGCAAAGGTGACTATCAAGGACGCTCTGTCAAATGATGCCGAAATCGTTCCGAACACGACTCCGACCGTCAGCAAGACTGGAGGCAAGGACGCTCTCCCCACGGGCAATACGGCAACTGTCGCAACTGTCGATGGAAAGTCATCAGTGAGTTGGACTATTGACGAGTCCGGAACCAACGACGATCTCGAGCCCGGGGCCACCTATACGCTCACTCTCAATGTGAGGCCAAAGCAGGATGCGTACGACCGCGTGATGAATGGCAGAGTGGACACGGGTACGAACGGAATCTTCTCGAACGACAGCGCCAACACTAGCCTGACGTATAAGACCGTGGCGTATACGAATAACGACGAAGGCACGCTTTCGGAACAGAAGACCGCAACCCCTTACGAGACGCCAGTAATGGACGTGCCTACGTCCACCATCACAGTTTCGAAGGTTTGGGATCCGGAGAAGAGCGCCCTCTCGTCTGCAACCGTGAAGCTCCAGATGAAGGTGAATGGCGCCTGGCAGGACGTCAAGGATGCCAACGGCAGTGTCAAGACTCTGTCGCTTAACAGTGACAACAACTGGACGGATACGTTTAGCGTCGTCGCCGGCCCGACTGGCTATGAGTACCGTGTTGTCGAGACAGATCCGGATGACGCTAACACTTGGACCACTTCTTACGCGTACAACGCGAGCGGAGAGTCTTCGGCAAGTAAGGATGGCATTACCCTTGTCGGATACAAGGCTCAGAAAGCGACTGCTACCGTCACCAACAAGCAGAACACTGTGACGCTGACGATTAAGAAGTCCGTTACTGGCAACTTCGGCGATACGGGCAAGAGCTTCGACTTCAAGCTGAACCTCAAGAATGCATCCGATCAGGAAATCATCGACGCGGCTAAGGCTAACAACAAGCTCAGCGGCGGCCCGGGCGGTGACTATACCTTCAGTCTCAAGAGCGGAACCTCTATCAGCGTTACCGTTCCATACGGAACCAAGTACGTGGTGACGGAGGACGACCCGAAGAAGGGCACGAACGACACTGTCGACTACCAGACCACTGTGACCGTGGACAACAAGAGCGACGCCGTGTCCAACAACGACCGCAAGGCTTCGTCCGATGGCATGACGAAGGACACGACCGTCACGTTCACGAACAACCGCGACGTCAAGCCTGACGTGGGCGTGGACCTCGGAAGCAGTGCTCCTTACGCTGCTGCAATCGGCGGAATCGGCATTGCTGGCGTTGCCTGGATGATCCTTAAGCGTCGGAACAGCCAGGGAATCTAGTGGTATCTGGCATGGGGAAACACTCAAGGTCAGAGGCTTACTACCCGCAGGCGTACAGACCGAGCCAAGTGGTCCCTGTCGCGAGTGGCGAGTACAGGCCGAAGGCGGTGCGCAATGGCAAGAAGCCCCAGCCGGTTCCTAGCTACGGCGCATCGGAACGAGAGTCGCAAGCAGAGTCTCCGGAGCCACTAAACGAGGAGCAACAGGAGCTTCTCACGTGGCTTAAGACGATGAAGTTCAAGCGAGCGAGATTCGGAGGTGTTAGCGAGGAGGATGTCTGGAAGAAGATCTCGGAGCTAAACCGACGATACGACGCCTGCCTTAGGGCCGAGCGAGCACGGTACGACGCTCTGCTCGAGTCGAGAGGAATCAGGGAGTGGCCCAATGCTTAGGGTCACGGAGAAAGGCGGGCTCGCGGAAGGAGTGATTCAAGCCCGTTGGGCGAAGGCTAGGGACCGCGAAGGATGGCTTTCGCTCATAGGGAAGATCGCAGTACTAGTCGTAGTAGTTTGGGCGCTTTTCTCGTTTGTCTTCTGTCTGTTCAGGGTGCGAGGGAACGACATGTACCCCGCAATGCAGGACGGCGACTTGGTTCTCGCCTGGAGGCTTCAAGGCACGTACAACCAGGACGATGTCGTAGTGTACAAGGCCGGGGGTAAGGAGCGGATCGGAAGGGTCGTCGCGAAGGAGGGGGACGCCGTCGACCTTACGGATGACGGACAGGTAACTGTCAACGGCACTCCAGAGGACAAGGCGATCTACCAGACGGAAGCGGGTAAGGCCACGAAGTTCCCCTACATGGTGCCCAAGGGAAAGGTGTTCATCCTGGGGGACTTCAGAACCCAGGCTACGGATAGCAGAAAACTCGGCGCGATACCTAACGATGACGTCGAGGGAGTAACGATAGGACTACTCAGGAGGCGCGAGTTCTAAGCCTCAGACAGTTTGGTGAATAGCGATTCTGGTCGCTTTCATATAAGGGAAACCTTTGGAAGGAGAAGAACATGAACGCAAAGCTTACTAAGGGGCTGGCCGCTGCAGCCATCTCCGCCGCGATGATGTTCGGTGCTGCTGTGCCGGCATTCGCTGCGGATGCATCGACTACTTACAAGGATCAGGGTACGGTTGAGATCACGAAGAGCTATGAGCTCGACGGTCAGGGCGTTTCCCCTGAGGAGACCTTCTCTATCATGCAGGATGGCAAAGGAACTGTTACCGACAGCGATGCTACTACTGCACCCGACCTGGTTAAGATTTCGAACGTCAAGTTTGCAAAGGGCGCGGCTGGTTCCGCCAATAAGACTCAGAACTTCGTCGTCACTCTTCCGGAGTACAGCAAGGTCGGTGTCTACACCTACAATCTGAAGGAGACCGTAGGCAATACGGCTGGTGTTACTTACCGTACGGACAATATCAAGCTTGTTGTAACGGTGATCGAGCAGAATGGTCTCGTGAGGGTCGCTGCCGTTCACTGCGAGAACGAGGGCGGCGACAAGGTCTCCAGCTTTGCGGATAACAAGTACTCCGCTGGCGAGCTCGATGTCAAGAAGACGGTCAAGGGCAATGATGTGGCTGGCCAATCCTAGACACGCTTGAGCCGGAGCTACCGAAAGCCCGACAATGTGCCGAGAGGCACGAAGGGAGCTTTCGGACCATGAGCAGGACGACGAGGAGAAGGTACGACCCGCAGT
>QOUO01000106.1 GCA_003862195.1 Coriobacteriaceae bacterium
GCACGGCAGCCATCGTTGTATTGGTGATAGCACTCATCGCCGTAGCCACACTATTGGTTGCGCTGCGTCTGGAAGACACCCACGTGAAGGTCCTCGCACAAAGTGGCTATTCTGCTGGCTCCGCCGCAAGCGCGAGGTACCAGCTCGAGGAGCGTAACGCGCGACCAGATTGATCAACGGAAGTCAAGGGCTGGTTCGTGCTGCCAGGTGTAACCTACCCCTACTACAACTACGGCAATGATGAACACAAGACTGGCGTATACGACTATATGCGGCTTGCCGTGAAGAACGACGACGGCAGCCTAACTGTATTTCCCACCAAGCTGGAGCTACGCCCCGACGTCACCGCAGCACTTGCCGATGGAACCGATTACCGTTACTGCGGCTTCCATGCACTGGTGCCAGCAAAGTGGTCAAGCTCCCTCGACTCTAACCAGCTGGTCATGGCAATCACTAATCCGGACGGAGACGTTACCTTCTACCCTCTCAGCTGGAAGGGAGATACAAAATGACTTCCAGGAAGAAAGACGCCCTGATTATGGGCGTCACATTCGTCGCGTTCCTGCTGCTCGACCTCTTCATCGCCAGCCGTCTAGACGACTTGGTGTTTCAGGACGCCCTCAATCGCTATGGCAGCCTGTGGGGATGGGCCACGTGGTTCTCCGCAAACTGGGGCGGCCGTACGCTGCCGCAAGGCGTGCTGGTGGTGGTGCTACAGATGCCCAACATCGTGTTCCATATACTGGATGCACTCGCATGGGTGGTGCTGCTGCGGTATGCGCAGCTAGACCTGGACCCCGAGCGCCGTCTGGGGAACGCTGCCGTGTTCCTGGGCCTCCCCGTGGCGCTCTTCACACTGGTCCCCGTGACTGTGCTCTCAGGCACCGTCTTCTGGAAGTGCGCAAACGTTTTGTACCTTTGGGGCACCGCATCTGCTCTCGTTGCACTCAGACCGGTTCTGGACGTCTGGCGCTGCGCGGCACCCTCGCTTGCCGAGATCGCCGTCGCCTTTCCATGTACGCTCTACGCCGCTGGCTTCGAACAGTCGGGAGCACTCATGGCAGGAATCATGGTCGCGCTCGTTGCCTACGAACTCTTGTCACAGCACCGCTTGCGGGCTTCAGTAATTGTACTCGCCGCGTTTGCCGTGGCCGCGACGGCGTTTTTCGTCAGCCTACCGGGCAACGCCACCCGCTCCTACGTTGAAACCCTGGGGCGGATGCAAAATTTCGGCATGTACTCGCTGGTAGACAAGGCGGTACTTGGTCTGTGGTACGTGATTGAGGGCATAGAGACGGACGTCCCTGCGCTGCCGTTGCTGCTCTCGCTGCTGGTATTGGTTGTGGAAATGCGACACCACCCTCATCGCACTTGGACGGTAGTACTGACGGCTTTCACCTGCGCATACTTCGTACTGGTACTGATTGCCCGCGAGGGTCAAGCCGCAACGGGCAACCAAACGCTACTGACCAAGGCACTCACATTCATAAGCCCTGATACCACGACCTTCCTACCCAGTTGGCCTCGCTTGGCAGCAAGCGCGCTACACTTCATGGCTTACGTAGCATTGGGTACGAGTATACTAGTCGCGTTTCCCGAACACCTGGAGGTACCTGGCTTCTTGCTGTACTTTGGCGGCCTTGCAACCATGTGGATGATGGGCTTCTCCCCCACCGTATACGCCAGTGGAGCACGACCGCGAATGATTGGCTACCTCACGCTGCTACTTGTAGCACTGCGCCTCGTGACCATAGCGCTCGAGAGAGACGAAACGAGCCTGCCTCAGCTGCTAGACGGCAGACGTGATAGTAAGCAGTAACTCACCACTCGAAGAAGTGCCGCGAATGAGAGGGGGCTCTCCCAACCTTTACTCCCTCTCTCTAGCACCACATGAGACTACCTGTAACCCGCTTGAAGGGTCCCGAGTGTCCATGCAACGCGGCATGGCTAGTGAGTTCCACACTCGATGCCGGCGAAGGCATCGTAATACGCTAGCAAATGTACGGACATCAATCAGGTTTTCAGTCGCACGTCGAGTCAGACGTGCCAGAGCGAGCAGCGAGACACCAGAGGACATGGCAATTCGCCCCGACCCCGAGAGAACCGGGACCGGGGCAACTTAACTTTTGCCTGAGGTGTCACATATAAGTCGAGCAACACAATAGAGAATGTTGTTGCAAATTGCAGACAAGCTAGTTTAGATCGAGGTAGTCCTTCCAGTAGTCGACCGAGGTGACCTTGCTACGGCACGCCTCGAAGTCGCTCTCGAGCTGTATCTTGTTCTTCTTGTAGGCCTCAACATCATTCTTGAAACGCTGCCAGATCTCCTTGCAGCGTTCGTTGTCACGATGACGAATGATGCCAGTCTTCGACTGGACGTTGATGACCAGGAGCGTGTTGGCACCGTAGAGCTTGCCGGGCTGGTAGGACCAGCCGACACCCTCGATAATCTGCACCTGTCCCATGGTCGGCGTCAGGTCGCCGTAGAGCTGGCCGTTGAGCGTGCGCTCGAAGAGCTGCGTGTGGTACACGTTGTACACCTTGCCGTGCTCGTACCCGCCAAGTGGGATGTCACGCTGGACATCGTCGTCGCAGAGTCTGTTGACGTCGATACCCAGCTCGTCGAGTGCCTGCTGCCTGAGCTTTGCCAGAGGAACCTGGCGCTCCTTGTTCTTGTTGGCCGCCATGAACGCCATCTCGGAGAAGTCCTTCTGCAGGAAGAGCTCCGGTCCCCTGAGGAAGTCCTCGAAGCCCTGACAGACGAGCTCTGCGTCCTTGTAGTTGAACTTCACGAGCTCGAGCTTGATGTTCTTGGTAATTTCGTTAAGGAAGTCCGTGCTGGGCGCAACCTTGGTGATCGCCTGGCCGAGGATGCCGTTCCTGACCGTCTGGTAGCGCTCGACGCCGGCGTTGTACCTCATGTTGAAGGCGTCGTGCCAGATGCAGATGCCGTTGAGCGTCACGAACCTGGGCTTGCAGCGCAGTCCGTACTCGGCATCGTCAAATCGCACGAAGAAGGGCAAAGGCATGCCGTTCTTCTTGATCATGGAGACAGGGATGCAGCAGTACCACCATGCCGCGTACTTCTGCTTGAGGTCCTGGTACACGTCTGTCGCAGGATGGAAGCTCTCGCTCACGACACAGTCGTGCAGCACGCTCATGTGGAGCATCGGCTTGTAGGGGCGGTAGATGCCCTCTTCGGTCATGTAACCGACGTCCTCCCAGTGGACATCCGGGTCATCGTGGTTCATCATGGCGCCACTGATGAAAGCTTCCCCGTACTCATTGTTGAGAATCCTCAGCAGCTGGTAGGTGCGCTTGATGCTCTCGGGTGATACCTCGACGTCGTCGTCCATGAGGAGAATGTTGGTAACATCACCTGCATCGAGCGCCTTGATCATGCCATATGCGAAGCCGCCCGATCCACCAACGTTGCGGTTTGGGAACACCGTGACACCGTTGCCGGAAAGCGCCTCGGCATCGAGCGTGCTGCCGTTGTCAATTACGAACATACGGAAGTGGCCAGCAATATCATCGTTGGAACCGAGGACCTTCTCGCGCACGAGCTCGATATTGTGGGTGATGTACGACTCCTTCTTGAAGGTCGTCGTGGAGAGCGCGAGCTCAACGTCGCGGATGCTGTCATCAGGCACGGACGCCGCGTAGTAGGAGTTCCTGATCCTCACGGGACCCGCGGCCTCGATCAGGAAGCCGCAGATCACGTCGGACTCGCTGTACTGGATGGGAAGGTCGATGGCGTGCCAGCCCTCGCCCTCGGGCGCGAAGTTCTGCTCGAGCGTGCGGGATGAGTAGTCGAACGCCTCCGCGTGCGTCTGGTAGAGGGCCTTCACGTCGCCGTTGAGCTCGAGGTGCAAGGTGTAGGACGCCGCCGTGGTGTAGCGGTCGTACTTCTGGACCGACAGCGCGTTGAAGAATGTGGTGAAGTCGAACGTACCCGGGCCATCCAGCAGCCAGGAGTCGCCCTTCTCCCTCACGGGCGCATCGGCGCGAACGTAGAGCTGGGGCACCATAAAGAACTGCCTCGTGCCCTCCAGGAGGACGTTGGCGATCTTGACCTGCTTCATCTATACCTCGACTTCCCGCGACCTTGGCCGCGCTGG
>QOUO01000107.1 GCA_003862195.1 Coriobacteriaceae bacterium
ATGCCGCGCTGCGACTGCCTCGTGGGTGTCAGGGTGCCGCAATTTCCTATCTGCGCGGCTGTGCCTGCAAGGTCAATCTGCAGGACGAGCGAACTTCGGGATGCGTCATACATGCCAGCTTTGTCGGAAGCTTGCGCGAGGGACAAGGCGATGCCGTGGAGACACTCCTCCAGCACGATGACGGGATGCTGGTGGCGCCTACCGGCTTCGGGAAGACCGTCGTTGCGGCAGACCTTATAGCCAACAGGAGCGTCAACACGCTGGTGCTAGTGCCTAGGAGCTCGCTACTGAATCAATGGCGCGAGTCCCTGGAGCGCTTCTTGCGGATAGCGGACGAACCGCCCGTGTTGCTGACGCCGACTGGACGAAAGAAGAAAAGCCAGCCTGGGCAGATTGGCGTGATGGGCGGAGGGAAGAAGCTCCCCAGCGGGATCGTGGACATCGCGCTGGTGTCGTCGCTCATGGAAAATGGCGAGGTAGCAGGAGAGCGCCAAGTGAGCGATCTGGTAAGTCGCTATGGCATGGTGCTGGTGGACGAGGCCCAGCACGTTCCTGCATCGGGCCTGGTAAAGGTCCTGAAGCACAGCAGAGCGAAGTACGTCTACGGGCTTACTGCCACGCCTCGCAGAAAGGACCGCCTGGACCGGGCAATCCAGATGTTCCTGGGTCCCGTGCGCCTAACGGTGAAGCCGGACGCAAAGGGTCGAGCGCGGCGTGCCACCAGAGTACTGGTACCGCGATTTACGGGAATCCGGCCTCCGGCGGGTGTCGACCCAGCAGATTGGAATGCGCTTTTGGACGTCATCTGCAACAGCGAGCAGAGGAACGTCAGCATAGCTGATGACGCATGTGAAGCCGTGCAACAGAACAGGTGCCCACTGGTGCTGACCAGGCGCGTCGAGCATGCTCGTACGCTGGCGAAGCTCATCCAGAAGCGACTGGACGAGTGCTCTCGCTCGGGAAAAGGTATTTCCACAAAGGAGACTCCCGCGAAAGAGACTCCCACGGTGGTCACTCTGGTGGGAAGCGACGACGAGAAGACCCGTCGCGAACGCCTTGACCAAATACGCAAACTCCCGTCAACCCAGCCCGCATGTATCGTGGCTACAGACTCATATGTTGGTGAAGGCTTTGACGAGCCCCGCCTAGATATGCTGCTGCTGGCGGCACCGGTGGCCTGGGAGGGACTTCTCACCCAGCTGGTCGGCAGAATCCAGCGCGAGCTACCAGGCAAAACTGACGTCTACGTGTACGACTACATCGACGAGCTGGTGCCGCTCTTTGCTCGGCAGTGGCATGGTCGGCTGAAGGCATATGCCAAGTTGGGATACGTGGTTCGGAATGCGGGCTCCGACGCAGAGTCCAGCCACATCGTAACTGCCGGTCATGCTGCGACGACGCTTTTGCAAGGCGATATCCAAAAGGCCCGGGCGAAGGTCGTGCTCTTCTCGGCATGGGTGGCATCGAAGGCGGTGGATGTCATGGAGCCTGTGCTCCGAGACGCCTTGGCTCGCGGCGTAGAGGTGTTGGTCATGGCTCCCGCGAAGGAGGAGTCGGACGGCGTGCAAGCTTGCCTGAGTCGGTTGCAGCTGATGGGGTGCAGGGTCACTCGGACTGCGGGAAAGCTCGTGAACGCCGCGGTCTTCGACGGCGAACTTGTTTGGTTCGGCGGCATTCCGCCCCTGGCCTTTGGCCACTCGGACGACTGCAGCGTTCGCATCGTGAATCGCGAACTCGCTGGGGAGCTCATAGGGTCATAGGTCGGTACTTTTCACTCGTCAACAAAATTAAGGGTGATTATCGAGGAATATACGCGATAATTCCCCTAGTATTGTTGATATGGTAGATTGCCATCGATTAGTTCTACTTTTGGAGGGACTTTATGCTCATCCTATTTTCCGTAAAGAACTATCGATCGATTCGTGACGAGCAGGTGCTTAACCTGGTTGCGTCTCCGTATTACTCGGGGAAGAAGTCGGATGATAGCGCGCGGGCAAATCGTCAGCTGCAACTGATACAGAAGCGGCTGCCAGGACTATCCGGAAAGGATTTCCTGCGATCTGTGGCGATCTATGGTGCCAATGGCTCGGGAAAGTCAAATGTTATCCATGCAATGAAGGCCATGCAGCGAATCGTCCGGGATTCCTCGTCCTATGCGCCAACAGATGAGCTGCCATACGATCCGTTCGTTTTGGATCAGAGCTCTAGTAAGAATCCAACGGAGTATTTCATCGCCTTCTATTGGGGAGGCGTTCGCTACGAATATGAATTCTCGCATGACGACCAGAGGATAGTTGAAGAGCGGCTGTGCTCTTTTCCGAAAGGTCTCAGGCGGACCTTGTACGAACGCTCGGCCAGCCCATCCGGTAGTCCCAAAGTTCAGGACTCGTCGTACTTGCCCATCAACGATGTCGTTGCGAGCATGCTCAATCCCAATACGCTGCTCTTGTCATTCCTGTATGGACATCCAGGGCTGCAGGGCTTTGACGTGATCAAGGGGGCCGGCGACTTCTTCCGCGATGGGCTGATCGTTCTCGATCGGGTGAGGGACCGCTGGCTGGACTTCCCGGTATCGGGTGAAGTATTGGACGGACAGACAGGCAGCGACTTTCAGCGCGACCTCGTGCAGAAGATGATGCGCGATTCCGATGTCGGCATTTCGTCCGCCAAGGTGGTTCGTCGAAAGGTTCCGAAGAGGCCGGCTGCGGCAAGCGAGGACGCAGAGGAAAATGGGGAGCCAATCATTCAAAAATCCGTAGTGCTGGAGCACAAGGGCAATATGGGCGAGGGCAACATCAACCTGATGAACGAGTCGCTGGGCACCATGCAGGTGTTCTCGCTGAGCTCCTTCATAGGGGAGGCGCTGGAGAATGATGCAACACTCGTAGTTGATGAGCTCGATGCATCCATGCACCCTATCTTGGCAAAACGGGTTGTACAGATGTTTGAGCGTCCGGAGTTGAAGGGGGATGAAAAAGAGAAGGAGAATGAGAGGTCCGCTCAGCTGATTTTTACCGCGCATCAAACGTATTTGATGTCAGGGAACACCTTGGAGCGGGATCAAATCTGGCTAACAGATAAAGGACCTGATGGGGGCACGGTACTCTATCCGCTTTCTGACTATTCTCCCCGCAAGGGCGAGCCGATTGCCCAGGGGTACTTGTTGGGAAGGTATGCCGGTGTCCCTGTGCTTCCCGAAGACTTCGGGGTGCTGCTTTCCAAGGGTGACCATCATGAGTGAAAAGCGCAGCTATAGTCGTAATGCCCCCAAGAGATCCCCCAGACCTTCGATTGTCATATTGGTAGAAGGGGAGGTAACTGAACCAGAGTATCTCAAGGCTCTTATGGGGGCTCTTCGTGTTCCCGGCGACCTGGTTGACATCCGCAAGGCTGAGCATAGCGACGCTGAAGGAATAGTTGTGGAAGCGAAAGAGCTTCTACGGAAGTCTAAGAGAAAGAGATCAGCATCGGACGTCGACGAAGTCTGGGTTGTTGCGGATACGGAGTCGGAGCATGGCAATGGGTCTCCGGAAAACGTTTTGCGTGCAATCAATCGGTCGGGCGATGATGTTAGCCTCGTGCTGGACTCTCCTGGCATCGAGTACTGGTTCTTGCTCCACTTCGTAAGTACGACACGCAGCTTTCCTAGCGTTGCGGATGTCATAGCACAGCTGCAAACTCATTGGCCTGAGTACTCCAAGAGAAAGGGCACTTTGGACTGGGAATTTCTTGTAAAGAAAACACCAGATGCAATGAAGAGCGCTGAGCAAGTGAGGAAGTATCGCGAGGATTCTCAGTCGGAGAGACCCATAGCTGACTTGGACGTGTTGGTGGCAAAGCTAAATGGTATGGGCAGGTTTGACGTCTTTGGTCTGTCTGCTACAGAAAAGAAGCCAGTAAATTTGCCTACCCGAGAAGATCTCTTCTCGTGGAAATGGACGCATAAGTCCTGTTAGATAAGCATTGATTGTGGGGCGAGGAGCCACGTTCTTCTCGCCCTTTATGCTTGCTG
>QOUO01000108.1 GCA_003862195.1 Coriobacteriaceae bacterium
TCGACGTGTCGTCACCCCAGGCGCTCGAGGACACCATGGAGCGCTTCGTCCGCCACGGCTCCGGCACCTGCCGCGCCACCATCATCGAGGGAAGGGTCGCCTATGACCGCATCTGGAACTGACCGCACGTCTGCCCAGCTCAGCCCCTACGCGCAGGGCCTGGTGGCCGCGCTCGACCTTGCGCCGCACCCCGAGGGCGGCTGGTACCGCCGCACGTGGCAGTCGGCCACCGTGGCCACAGGCGACGCCTCCGCCGCCGACCTCGGCGAGGACAGCACCTCCGCGCGCCCGCTGGCCTCGCTCATCTACTTCCTGCTGCCTGCCGGCGACGCGAGCGCCTGGCACGTGGTGGACGCCGACGAGCTCTGGCTCTGGCACGGCCCCGGCGCCATCACGCTCGAGCTGGCGGGCACGGGCGACGCCCCGGACCTGGAGCACGCCACGCGCCGCACGCTCTACCTGCCGGGTCCCACGGGCGAGAAGAACGCGCCCTCCCGGCAGGACACCCCTCGGGACGCATGCACCCAGCTCGTGGTGCCCGCCGGCGTGTGGCAGTGCACCGTGCCCACGACCGAGGACGCACTCGCATCCTGCGTGGTGAGCCCCGGCTTTGTGTACTCGGGATTCTCGCTCGCGAAGTAGGGTCGGCTAACGGCTCGAGAACCTGATTCGAAAGTTGATATCTGTTACGGAGGACGTATCTGGGAATTCGATGCGGCAGTGGTCGAACAGGTATGACCTGAACGCCTCGCTGTCCAACGCGTCGAATGCGACCAGCTTGTCGTCCGCGTCAATCGTAAGCAAACCGCCGCTGACTGTGCTCCTCCCGTCCCACAACGTACTTGCCGTGAGTCCGCAGTACGACGCACGCAGGAACTCCTTCAGCATGTATGGGTACTTGGCCTCGGGACGCGTGAGGCCGCACGGGTTGCGCTCGATCAGCCAGTCGCGAACCTCCCGCATGGAGGTGGTGGCCCCGTCGAACTGCCCATGGGAGAAGTGTGCGCATACGACCTCCCGCCACACCCTGGGCAGGCGTGGGTTAATGAGCTCGCAGTTCTCTGCAAGAGCCTGTGAGCCCGCAGTGGTGTCGAGCAGCGTAGACTCCATGCACCACCGGAATGCGCCCGTATGCGGGTCGGAAACATCAAGAAATGCATCGTTTTTCTCGCCCGCGGGACATGACGGAAGGGCCTGGCGCACGAGTTCAAGAATCCAGCACGCGTTGTTAGCCTCGTCCGAGCGTGCGCCACGAACCCGCACGGCTAGGCGCCTCTTGCTCGTGGGACTCACCCCCATGAAGTAAGCAACGGTTTAGTTATTGATACTGTACCGGACTTGCTCTACGCTGTGAGCGCGCGAATGGGAATCGCATAGATTCCGTCCTCGACGCGGTGCGCGTACTCGGATACGCCGGTGATGACCGCCATGAACTCGGGCGGCCGCACACGAGCACGCGGGTTCTGTGTCAGCTTGTTCCTCAAGCGCTTGAGGCTCGCCACGCCATCGGGGACCTTTACCTCGCTCGTCTTGATCTCGAACGCCGCCCACCTGCCGTCCGCAAGCTCGATGATCGCATCGATCTCCAGGCCCGCGGAGTCGCGGTAGTAGCGCACGGGAACGTCCCCGCACAGCCCCTGCGCCTCGGCATAGACCTGCAGGTCGCGAATGCAGAGGTTCTCGAACACGAGGCCAAACGTCTGCCAGTCCTCGAGGAGCGCCTCGGGCAGCAGCGCGAGCTGCGCCACGGCAAGGGACGGATCCGCAAGGTAGCGCTTTGGCTTGGTGTGGATACGCTTTGCGGAACGCGCTGGGGGCAGCCATCCGGGAACCTCGTCGACTACGTAAGAAGCCCTTAGGAGTTCGAGATAAGAGGAGACCGCACTTTCGCTTGGCACCGCTTCCGCAGAGGCGTCACTGGCATCTGCCGCCAGCGTCTTGTACGTTGCCGACTGTCCCAGGTTTCTTGCGAGCGAGAAGAGCATCCTCCCCATCGTCTCTGGGTCCTTGCCCTGGGAGGGCGCCGTGATAGTACGGAAGCGACGCAGGTACTCGCGCGCAATCTCCTGCGCGTCCTCAGCCGAAAGGTCGATGGCCTCCGGCCAGCCGCCCCTGCACGCAAGGTTCACCAGGTCGTAGGCGGTTGTCTTTACCTGGACTGGCTCAAACTTGCCATCAAACAGCTCGGCCAGGGAAACCGCCCCAACGGAATCGCCGCTTTCGAAAAGCGACATCGGGCGCATGCGTACGCGCCCGACGCGTCCCGCTCCGCTGTGTTGCGGAAGCTCATCTTTCTTCCTTACCAGGGGCGAGGAGGACCCCGTCAGTATGAATGACCCCCTCTGGCCGCGCTTCCTGTCGACCTCGTGGCGCACCACGTCCCATATGGCTGGAACGCGCTGCCACTCGTCAATCACGTGTGGGCGCTCCCCCGTCAGCATTGCCGAAGGGTCGTCCTGCGCGAGCGCCAAGTTCTCGTCCACGTAGCTCACACTCTGCGCATGCCGAAGCGCGGTCCATGTCTTGCCGCACCATTTTGTACCGGCTATCTCCACAGCTCCGAAGATACGTAAGTACCTGTCGACGCGCTTGTCGACCAGTCTCGGTAGGTAACCCTCAGGCTCAAGGGACATTACTTTGCCTCCACAACAAGCAGAAACATGACAGCTCACAAACACATATGGTTACGTGCTTGAACGCAAGTATATGAGATTTTCCACCCAACTTGAAGTTGATTTTCCACCCTATTTGAAATGGATTTTCCACCCTATTCAGCGTGGATTTTCCACCCTGATCCGGACACAAAATACTTGGTCGCTACGCCTGCGCGAGCCGCCTGATCACGCCCATCGTGACGTCCGCGGTCAGGCGGGCCGTCGCAAACAGGTCCTGCTCGCGGCCGTCGAGCGCCTCGTAGGTCTCGCCGCAGACGTTGCTGATGGACCGGATGGCCAGAAACGGCACGCCCGCGCGCGCCGCCACCTGCGCCGCCGCGACGCCCTCCATCTCCTCGCAGTCCGCCTGGTAGCGGCGGCGGATGTCGCGCAGGACGTTGGGCTCCGTGCTGAAGATGTCGCTCGTAGCGATGGCCCCGGTCACGTAGCGCGGATCGTGCGGCGCCAGCGTGCCGTACGCCGCGGCGGAGGCGTTGGCGTCCTCCAGGCTCGCGACGGGCTTAACGCGCGCGAAGCCGCGGGCCTCCAGCTCCTGCTCCGCCAGGCGCACGAGCCCCGCGCTTGAGGGGAAGCTCGTGAGGTGCGGCTCGGACTCCGCGATGATCTGCATGTCCGCGTCCAGGCACTCCAGACGCGCGCCCACCACCACGTCGCCCTCGCCTATCTGCGGGTTGAGGCTTCCGGCGATGCCGCTGAAGATGAGCGCGTCGGGCTCGTATGCGTCGATCAGCAGCTGCGCGGAGGCCGCGGAATTGACCTTGCCCATGCCGCCGTTGGCGGCCACCACGCGCACGCCCGAGACCTCGCGCACCGCAAGCTCCACGCCCCGGCGACGGAACGGTTCTTCTCCCCCAAGCTCAAAGAACGCGAGGGACTCCTTCTGCAGCGCGCTCAGCACGGCAACGGTCCTGACCATACGGCTCCAATCCACCCAGGCGACGTGACTTTGCAACGTGACGTTCGCAAGTATAGCCAACGGGCGCACCCCACCGCCACGTGCGCCGGCCGCACGTGCCGCCGCTAGTGCCGCCGCTCAAGCGTCCTTAACATTGCGTAACGAAACATAGACTTTTATATGTTACGTACAGACCCACAAACTTGGCTTTGCTAAGCTTGTGCTTGTCTGAGAAGAACACCCCCACGGGTTGTGGGGG
>QOUO01000109.1 GCA_003862195.1 Coriobacteriaceae bacterium
AGCAGCACGACGCGGTCCGGCTGCTCGGCGTCGATGGCGTCCATGAGGCGCGAGCACCAGGAGGCCGCGCCGTGGATGTCGGATGCGATGAGGAGCTTCATGATCTTCTTGCCCTCCAAAAGTTTTTGGGCCGGGTTGGCCCTTGCACGTGCATGTGACCGATGGTCGCACGAGTGGGACGGGAAGGTCAAATGGCACCGTCTACGTGCACAAACGCAAAGATTTCTGTGGGATTTGGCAGGGTGCCCCGGGGCGTGGGCAACCCTATAATGCGGATTTCAAAAAATCTAATGTATGAAGACTTAGATTATGTATAGAATCGAAGCGCATGGGAACAATGAGAAATGTACAACGCAGAACATAGGACCCTCGGCCCCGAAAGCGACCTGGGGAAGAACAGAAAGGAACAACACCATGGCAAAGATTCTTGGCATCGACCTTGGTACTACAAACTCTGCAATGGCCGTCCTCGAGGGTGGCAAGCCCACCATCATCGTGAACTCCGAGGGTGACCGCACCACTCCGTCCGTCGTGGGCTTCCGTCCCGACGGCGACCGTATCGTTGGCAAGGCCGCAAAGAACCAGGCCGTCACCAACCCGCAGAACACCGTCTTCTCCATCAAGCGCTTCATGGGCCGTCGCTACGACGAGGTCGGCTCCGAGCTCAAGACCGTCCCGTACAAGGTCAAGAGCGGCACCGGCAACCGCGCCGTCGTCGAGATCGATGGCCAGGACTACACGCCCGAGCAGATTTCCGCAATGATCCTCTCCAAGATGAAGCAGGACGCCGAGAAGTACCTGGGCGAGACCGTGACCGACGCGGTCATCACCGTCCCGGCCTACTTCAACGACGCCCAGCGCCAGGCCACCAAGGACGCCGGCAAGATCGCTGGCCTCAACGTCAAGCGTATCGTGAACGAGCCGACGGCCGCGGCACTCGCCTATGGCCTGGACAAGAAGGGCATCGACCAGAAGGTCCTCGTGTTCGACCTGGGCGGCGGCACCTTCGACGTGTCCCTGCTTGACCTGGCCGACGGCGTCGTCGAGGTCCTCGCGACCAACGGCGACAACCACCTGGGCGGCGACGACTGGGACCAGAAGGTCATCGACTGGATGGCCGACAAGTTCCAGCAGGAGAACGGCATCGACCTGCGCAAGGACCCGATGGCGCTGCAGCGTCTGAAGGAGGCCGCGGAGAACGCCAAGAAGGAGCTCTCGAGCGCGCAGCAGGCCGACATCAACCTGCCGTTCATCACCGCAGACGCGACCGGCCCGAAGCACCTGAACTACACGCTGACCCGTGCGGAGTTCGAGCGCATCACCCGCGATCTTCTCGACCGCTGCAAGGCGCCTGTGACCAAGGCGCTGCGCGACGCCAACCTGCAGATCTCCGACGTGAACGAGGTCATCCTCGTCGGCGGCTCCAGCCGTATGCCCGCCGTGCAGGAGCTCGTCAAGCAGATGACCGGCAAGCAGCCGAACATGTCCGTGAACCCGGACGAGGTCGTCGCTGACGGCGCGGCCGTCCAGGGCGGCGTGCTCACCGGCGACGTCGAGGGCATCCTGCTGCTGGACGTCACCCCGCTTTCCCTTGGCGTCGAGACCATGGGCGGCGTGATGACCAAGATGATCGACCGCAACACGACCATCCCGACCTCCAAGACCGAGATCTACTCCACGGCCGCCGACAACCAGACGTCCGTCGAGATCAACGTCCTGCAGGGCGAGCGTGAGATGGCCGCCGACAACAAGAGCCTGGGCAAGTTCCAGCTCACCGGCATCCCCGCGGCGCGCCGTGGCGTGCCTCAGATCGAGGTCACGTTCGACATCGACGCCAACGGCATCGTCAAGGTAACCGCAAAGGACAAGGCCACCGGCAAGTCGCAGCAGATCACGATCAGCGGCTCCACCGCACTGTCCGACGCCGAGGTCGACCGCATGGTGAAGGACGCAGAGTCCCACGCCGAGGAGGACAAGAAGCACAAGGACGAGATCGAGATCCGCAACCAGACCGACTCCCTCGCCTACAGCACCGAGCAGACGCTGAAGGACCTGGGCGACAAGGTTCCCGCCGACATGAAGAAGCAGGTCGAGGACGCCGTTGCCGAGGCCAGGAAGGCGCTTGACGGCCAGGACATCGACGCGATCAAGTCCGCTGGCGACAAGCTGCAGGAGGTTGGCCACAAGCTGGCCGAGATTGTCTACAGCGACACCAACGCGCAGACCGCGACCGGCGCGGGCGCCGGTGCGGCGCAGCCGACCGGTGACACGGACGACGTGGTCGACGCCGACTACGAGGTCGTGGACGACGACAAGAAGGACAACAAGTAGGCGCTAGCGAGCTAGTACCTGCCAAGCAGAACGTACCTGGGGGCGGTCGAGAGGCCGCCCCTCAGAGGGATAACGAATGAGGGTGACGTGAAGGTGCCAGTCGAGGACGCAGAAGAGAAGAACAAGGCCACCAAGGCCGAGGACAAGCCGGCTACCGATAAGGCGGAGGAGCTCGACCCCGAGGAGGAGGCCGCTCGCGTCGAGGCGGCGAAGCGCGCTGGCGAGGCCGCTGCGGACGAGGACTTCAAGGCGAGCGCGGACAAGATGCGCGAGCAGCGCGACGACCTGCAGAAGCAGCTCGATGCCGCCACCGACGAGGTGGAGAAGGCCAAGAAGCAGGCCGCGGACGCATCCGACCGTCTCGTGCGCCTTCAGGCCGACTGGGACAACTATCGCAGGCGCACCGCACAGGAGCGCCTCGACGAGCGCGAGCGCGCCGCCGAGAAGCTCGTGGTGAACCTGCTCCCCGTGCTGGACGACATGGAGCGCGCCTCGGAGCACGCGAGCAAGACCGCCGGTGACGACGAGAACCTGAAGCAGTTCGTGGACGGCGTCAACGCAGTGCACGACAAGATGCTCTCGGTCCTGGCCAAGGACGGTGTCGAGGTCATCGACCCCGTGGGCGAGCCGTTCGACCCGCTGGTCCACCAGGCGGTCGGCCGCGAGGAGAACAAGGACGCCTACGACGAGACCGTGGCCCAGGTGTACCAGAAGGGCTACTCCATGGGCGGCAAGGTCATCCGCAACGCCATGGTCACGGTGACGTACGGCGGTCCCAAGCGCCCCGCCCCCAAGCAGGAGGACGACTCCAAGCCCAAGGACAGCGCGAAGGACGCGACGGACCCCGGCAAGAGCGGGGACGCAAAGTAGGTTTGACGACGCGCCCGGGCCCCTTCGGTTCGGGCGCGACTATATGGAAGGAGGCGTTAGCCTCGCATGACGGACAAGAGGAACTACTACGACATCCTCGGCGTGAAGCGCGACGCCAACGCCGAGGAGATCAGGAAGGCCTTCCGCAAGCTTGCCGTGAAGTACCATCCGGACGCGGGCGGCGACGCCCAGAAGTTCAAGGAGATAAGCGAGGCGTACACCACGCTGTCTGACCCCCAGAAGCGCAAGGAGTACGACCAGCTGCTGATGTTCGGCGGGATCCCCGGCTCCGACTTTGGCGGGTCCGGCGGGAGGAACCGCACCTACACGTACACCACGAGCGGCAACGGCGCCGACTGGTCCGAGATATTCGACAACATCCGGAGCGGCGACGGCGCGTTT
>QOUO01000110.1 GCA_003862195.1 Coriobacteriaceae bacterium
AGCAAGGGCGGCAACGGGATCGTCAAGACGGGAGACCTGATCAACCTTGCGCCGGTCGCTCTGCTGGCGCTCGCGGGAGCCGGATTGGCGGTGATGGGCCTAAGGGTGCGCAAGAGGGGCGAGAAGAACGCGCGCTAGGGCCCAGGCCCCTGCGTGGGTTCGGCAACGCCCATCGCTCACGGTTTTGGTAATCATGCGGATGCGTCCGCTGAACGGAAGGGATATGAAATGAAGAAGCACAACATCGCAAGGGCAGCAGTCTCCGCTGGACTCGCAATCGCCATGACCTTTGGCGGCATCGCGCCGGCGACCATGGCGTTTGCTGCTGACACGCCGGCCGCTGCGTCGACCATCACCATCAGCAACGTCAAGGGCAACGAGACGAACTTCAAGGGCTACCAGATCTTTAAGGCTACGGTCACGGATACCGACAATGGCAAGTCCGTCTCCAACATCACGTGGGCTAACGAGGACGTGAAGGCTGCCGTCGAGGGCGTCATCAATGCCCAGGATGGCTCCTACGCCGGCACGACCGCCCAGGACGCAGCTGACTGGATCACTGCTCATGTGACTGGTACGAACAACACGACCCCCGTCACAGCGGACTCGGTTGCTGAGGCCCTCGCAAAGGCCGTTATGGGCAAGACGGCTTCGACCACTGTCAATACTGCTACGGCCGACAAGAAGGGCAAGACGAGCGACGTCCTCGATTCTGGCTACTGGCTGTTCGTGACCGATCCTGACTCTGTCGACAACAATGGCGGCAAGAAGAATACCGAGACCTACACCTCCCCGATCTTTGCTGTCATCGGCGGCAAGGCCTATACCGTGACCGAGAAGGCAAGCATCCCGACGGTCGAGAAGAAAATCGTCTCCGATGCGGATGGCAAGGAATACGACGCTGCCGATTCTCATATCGGCCAGGATGTCACCTACAACATCTACGGTACCGTTGCCCAGGACATCGCAACGTATGATAGCTATACCTACAAGTTCACGGATACGGTCTCCAAGGGCCTTACGGTCAATGCAGATGCAGCTGGTGCTCCTCAGGTCCACGTCTTTATGTACTCGAGCAAGAGCGCTGCTCAGGCTGATTTGACGCACGCCAAGGGTACAGATGTGACCGACTACTTCACATCTACCCTTACCAATGGTACGGACGGTGCACATGTCCTCACGGTGACCGCGAAGACCACAGATGGCGCAAAGGGCTTGAAGTCTATCTCTGGCGTTGATAAGGACTCCTGCTTCGTCGTTACCTATACGGCTAAGATCAACAAGGATGCAGTCATCGCCAGCACGGGCAACCCGAATGACGTCGATCTTGAGTACTCTAACAACCCGAACGCTGAGGGCACGGGTAAGACTGTCCCCGACAAGGTCCGCGACTTCACCTACGGCCTCAACCTCGTGAAGGTCGACCAGGGCACCGAGAAGGCACTCCAGGGAGCTGTGTTCACGATCAAGGTCAAGACTGCTGACGACACGGCATCCGCGGGCAAGTTTGTCTCGTCTGACGGCACGCTCAGCGATAGCGAAGTCGAGCTGACCACTGATGCGAACGGCAAGATTGACGTGACTGGTCTCGATGCTGGCACTTATGAGGTGCACGAGAAGTCCGCTCCTTCCGGATACTCTACGGTTTCGGACTTCACGTTCACGATTTCTCCGACCATCACTCAGGAGGATCAGACTCTCAGCCTGAATGGTTCGGTCGCCGGAGCAGAGGGTCATGTGATTGCTGGCCTCTCTGATGGCTCCGCAGGTGATAACGAGCTGACTCCTGCCAGCAATTCCACCGTTACCGACGGTAAGTTGAACATCACGGTCGGCGATACCAAGTCCGTGGGCCTGCCCCTCACTGGTCAGGCTGGCGTGACGCTGACCTTCGTCGCTGGCGCACTCGTGCTCGCCTTCGGCGTGAGCCGCGTTGTCCGCAACCGCAAGGAGCAGGACGCGGAGTAAGCTAGGACTCAGTTCATAGCCGAATGGGCAAGTTCTTCTCGCCCGTAAGATGGGACCCTGCCTTGGCGGGGTCCCATTTGCGGATGGGGGACGGCCTGTTTGGCGGCGCGTTTGGTTTGGGGGTACCTGTGGCCGCGCACTTTGCCAAGGGGAAGAAGGATGCGTCCGGGGCGTCGGGCGCCGGCGTGGCGTCCGGCGAGGGCGGATCCGGCAAGAGGGGCGGCAAGCGCAAGGGCTGTCGCAAGCGTCTGCCCAAGTGGGCGGACCGCCTGATTACCGTGCTGATCATCCTGGTTGGCGCGGGGATGCTGGCGTGGCCGTGGGTGATGGACCGGCTCGAGGCGTCGGGCGTCTTTAACCAGATCACGACCGTGAGCAGCAACATCGACGCGATGAGCAAGCAGCAGCGCGCGTACTACCGCCAGCAGGCCCAGGCGTACAACGCGGTTCTGGCGGGGCAGACTCCCGCGATAGACGCGAACACGATCCTGCCGTACAAGAAGCAGCTGACGTTTGACCGCGACCCCATGATGAGCTGGATCGAGATTCCCTCCATCAACGTGAGCATGCCTATCTACCACGGGACGAGCGACTCCGCGCTGATGGCGGGCGTGGGGCACCTGGAGGGGACGAGCCTTCCCGTGGGCGGGGCCTCCACACACTGCGTTCTGACGGCGCACAGCGGCATGAAGAACCTGAGCATGTTCGACGACATCCGCGACCTGAAGCCGGGCGACCTGGTGCTTTTGCACACGTTGGGGAAGACCCTGGCGTACAAGATGGTGAGCTCCGAGGTGGTGTGGCCGGACAACATGAAGAGCCTGGGGATTGAGCAGGGGGCCGACAAGGTGACCCTGGTGACGTGCACGCCGTACGGCATCAACGACCACCGCCTGCTGGTGCACTGCGTGCGGACCAAGTACGACCCCAAGAAGGCCGCGGCGCAGCGGAGCCTTTCCGGCCGGCACTGGGGCAGGCGCGAGCTGGCCGTGCTTCTGGTGGCCGTGACGCTGGCGCTGGTGGCGCTGGACGTGGTGGTGCACCGCGTGCGGAAGAAGCGGAAGGCGGCAAAGGCGGCGGCTGCGGTTGGCGCGGCTGCGGGCGCCGTGGAGGCGAGCGCGGGTAAGAACGTCAGGAGCAAGGGCTCAAGTTGACATGTCTTCTGCTGCAGAAGACGTTTGACGCAAAATCTCTCTTACAGGAAGAGAAGGTTGACGTAAAAGTTCTCCTGCAGCAGAAGAAGTATTGGTGCGGAGTTCTTCTGCTGCAGGAGACGATGCGTTGTATGGGGCGTGAGCTGTGGTTGCGCTACGCCTTGAGGCGGCGGATGCCGAGGACGGCTGCGCCGATGGCGCCGCAGAGCTGCGAGTCCTCGTGCGTGGCGACGGGGGAGTCCAGCACCTCGGACAGGGCCTTGACGACGCCCTGGTTCTGGGCGACGCCGCCGGTCATGAGGTAGGGAGGCTCGCCGCCGACGCGGTGGGCGAGGGCGGCCGTCTTGCGCGCGACGCTCACGTCCAGGCCGTGGATGATGTCCGGCGTGGGGGTGTCGTCCGCGATGAGGGAGACGACCTCCGACTCCGCGAAGACCGTGCACATGCTGGAGATGGTGACCGCGT
>QOUO01000012.1 GCA_003862195.1 Coriobacteriaceae bacterium
CTGGCGGTTCTCGATCAGGTAGTACTCGGTGTCGCTCACCTTGATGATGTAGCTCTTGTAGCCTGCGGAGTCCGTCTCGGAGGTCGCGGTGTAGGTGCCGTCCTTCGTGATCTCCTCGGGCGTGATGTAGCCAAGCGGGTAGCGGTCATACGGGTCGAAGAACGTCGGGCGGTACTCGCCGCTCGTGGTCTTGCCGTAGGAGCCGTAGTCCATGATGGAGAGGTACATGGTGGAGTAGTTGTCCCACGCGCCGCTGTCGGACGTCGTGGAGTACAGGTCGGGCATGCCGAGGAAGTGCCCCAGCTCGTGGCCGAGTGCGCCGATGCCGCTCTGGTGCTGCTCGCCCTCGGACATGGACTCGTTCTCGGACTGGACGATGTAGCGGACGATGCCCACCTTGCCGCCGCTCGGGGTGCTCACCTCGTAGGGGCTGCCGACCTCCTCGGTAAAGGAGTACTGGTGCGACCAGATGCCGTGGTGGCCCGTCGGGATGACGCCGGTCGCGGCCTCGTAGCCGGCAAACACGACGCCCAGGCCAAGCTCGTTGGCCTCGACCTTGCCGTCGCCGTCGGTGTCATATTGCGAGAAGTCCACGTACTGGGCCGCGGCCTGAATCGCGTCCTCCATGTCCTTCACGTAGTCGGGATCCTGGTTGCCAAACGGGTCGGGGTTGCCGTAGGTGTGGTCCACCGTCACGTGCACGACGCCGTCGTTAGCCTTGTCGGCCGTGTTGGTGTTGCCGCCCACGCCGTACGCGCTGCTCTCGGTCGCGGGGGTCCAGGTGAACTTCCCCTCAGAGGATATGCGATACAGGGAGCTCACGCTGTAGTCGCCTGTGAAGAACGTCTTGTTCCAGTCGTAGCTGGTGCTGTACGGCTCGTCGCTGAAGCCCACGACGATGGTGAGCAGCGGGATGCTGGTCGTGGTGCTCGTCGTGGACTGCGCAGCGGTCCTCATCAGCACCGACTTCTTGGTCGTCTTGGCCGTCGTGGCGGCAGTGGCCTGCGTCTTCTGCAGCGAGCTCACCGTGATGGGTGCGGAGGTCGTCGCGTCGCTCGCGGTCTTGCCCGTGTAGGTCTGACCCGCAAGCGCGTAGTACGCCACGCGGGCGGAACTTTCGGAAAGGTCGTCCGCGCTGATGGCACCCGCGTCGGTCGCGTCCTCCGCGGCGCTCCCAAGCTGGAGCGAGGATCCGGACCCAACCACCTGACGCCATGACCCGTCGGACGGGTCGCGCTGCACCACCACGCCGTCCGCGTTGGTCGCGTAGTGGAACCACTCGTCACCGTGCGTGGTGATCTTCGCCGTCGAGCCATCGGGCTGCTCGACCGATACCGCGCGGTTGTACGCCGGCATTGCCGATGCGACGCCCGCCGAACCCAGTGCCAGGGCAAACCCCAGCGCCGCGGCAGCCGCCGCCTTCGCGACGCGGCCCCGCGCGGCGAACCTGCCCTTCGTCCTACCTGCCATCATGCCTCCTCCGTAAAGCAACCAGACATCAACCTGCATTCAAGTTGAGGCTAACGAACCTGATTTTCCGTTTTATTGGATATCAGTTACGAGTGTGCTTCCTATAAGCGCGCCAACTAAACGGTAAACGGCAGTTCAGATACCTTGAGTCGAACCATCCATCAATCTTACGCATGGTTGACATGCATATCAGGCATGCGCATTTTCAGATTCGGCCACTCCGCAAACCCACATGCCGTACAGCTACAATTGCAGAGAAGAACGCGGGCACCTGCCCGGAGGCATCACGATCTTTCGAGGTTACATGGGCTTCAAGACCTACACCTGTCCCATCGCACGGCAATGCGGCGGCTGCGAGTGGCTCGCCGTCCCCTACCCTATCCAGCTGCGCCGCAAGCAGCAGCAGGTCGAGGAGCTGCTGGGGACCATGGCCCGCGAGGACGGCGCGGAGGTGCTGCCCATCGCCGGCATGGCGGAGCCCAAGGGCTTCCGTCACAAGGCCGCCACGCCCTTCTCGCCCGCAAGGGGCGGATGCATCCGCTCCGGCTTCTATAGCGCGGGCACGCACCGCATCGTGCGCTGCGACAGCTGCCTGGTGGAAGCCCCGGGCGCCCGTGCGGTGCTGACGGACGTCGCGCGCGTGGGCGAGGAGCTGGGCATGAGCGCCTACCAGGAGGACCGCGGGCGCGGCCTCCTGCGCCATGCCGTGGTGCGCTGCGGCTACGCCACGGACGAGGTGCTCCTGACCGTGGTCGCCAACGGCAACCGCCTGCCGCGCGAGGACGAGTTCGTGCACCGCATGCTGGGGCTCCACCCCGAGCTCACGTCCATCGTGCTCAACGTCAACCAGCGGCGCACCAATGCCATCCTGGGACGCGACAGCCGCACGCTCTGCGGTCCCGGCAGCATGCGCGATGCCCTGCTGGGCTGCACGTTCAAGATCGGCCCCACCAGCTTCTATCAGACCAACCCCGCCCAGACCGAGGTCCTCTATCGCATCGCCCTGGAGGGGGCCGGGCTTCGCGACGGCTCCCGGCTGCTCGACGCGTACTGCGGCTGCGGCACCATCGGCATCTGCGCCGCCGCGCACGCGCGCTCCGCAGGGGCGGACGTGAGCGTCACGGGCGTGGACCAGGTGGGCGGTGCCGTGATATCCGCCCGCTGGGCCGCGCAGCACAACGGGCTCGACGACAACTGCACCTTCGTGCATGAGGACGCCACGGCCTACATGGAGTCGGTCGTGCGCGAGGGCGGCCGCGGCTTCGACGTCGTGGTGCTCGACCCGCCGCGCGCGGGGTCCACACCACGCTTCCTCACGGACGTGGCGCGCCTCGCCCCCAAGCGCGTCGTGTACGTCAGCTGCAATGTAAAGACGCAGGCACGCGACCTCGCCCTTTTGCGTCAGCACGGCTACCGCATCATGCAGGTGGCACCGGTTGACATGTTCCCGCACACCAAGCACGTAGAGAGCGTGGTCTCTCTGGTGCGCGGCTAGGGTCGCCCCCTCCGCCTGCGGGACTGTGTCGATTCCATCAATATCGCGACGATGTGCCCATGCGCGTTGCCACCGCGCATGCAAGGCGTCAGTCTGTCTTCAGCCCCGCTTCGGGGCCGGAGTTTGGCGATTCGTACGTAAAGAGGCATTTTCATGACAACCAATAGCGAGGCGACGGTCAGTCGCAACCCCTTTGGCTACCACAGCCGCCGCTGGTGGGTGGGGCTGACCGCGTTTCTGTTCCTGTTCCTCGTGGGGCCGTTTGCGGAGTTTGGCAACATGGACCGCGGCACCATCCACCACGCGCCGCAGCTGGCGGCGCACTACCAGACCATGCTGCTGTGCTTCTCTCTCCTGCTCATATACCTGGTGCCGTTCTTCCTGTTCGTGCGCTACACGCGCATGCGCGCGGGCGTGCCGCGCTGGCTTGTGGTGCTGGCGTTCGCGAGCGGCCTCTTTGTTCCCGGCTGGATCGCCGGAGAGCTCAACGCCGGCGCAGACGACCTGCTGCACCTGCTCGCGTCCAAGTCCTTTGTCAGCACGTGGGGCGATGCCCTCGAGGCGCCGCTGGTGGAAGAGACCCTCAAGCTCCTCACCGTGGTGGCGGTGCTGAGGCTGGCCGGCCGGCGTGACGGGCGCGACTGGCTCGTGGGCGGCATGTGCGTGGGCATGGGCTTCCAGCTGTCCGAGGACCTTGGCTACATAGAGGACCAGATCGCCTCCGGGCATCACGGGTTCGAGACCGCGGTGCCGGTCACGCTCAACGACCGCATCTCCGGCGCAATCGTGTCGCACTGGACATACACGGCGCTCGTGGCCGTGGCGATCTGGCTGCTCTTCTGTCAGCGCCGACGCGTGCGCGGACTCCTGCTCCTGCTTGTGCCCCTGCTGGGCCACGCCGCATGGGACACGCCGCTCAGCGACGCAGGCGCGCTGTTCGAGGCATTCTTCTGCCTGATCGTGGCCGTCCCGTTCCTGTATGCCTGGGGCGACATCGCGTTTGACGGCGGGCGCCGCCTTTCCGCGGCACGTCCCAAGCGGCATAAGCGGCACAAGGCGCAAGGTGCGCACGTGACGCACACCGCGCCGGGCGAGAAGGACTCGAGCCCCGCGCCGCAGCCCCCACAGGGTCTGTAACCAGCGCAAAGGTCGGGAGGTTGTGCCATGCACGGTGGTAACGCACGGAAAGACGCGCGCAAGGCAGCAGCAAGTTGCGCACGCGAAACCGCAAGTCCCTACGACCTTGGCACTCCCCTCCCGCGCGACTATCCGTACGATCCCCGCGGCCGCAGGCTTGCGGACGGCGCCCTCGCCACGGTCATCCTCCTGCGCGTCGCGGCGGCAGCGCTCGCGTTTGCCGGTCTCGCATGGTGCGCAATCTGGTGGGCGGCCACCTCGCTTGGCGCCGCAATCACGGCCATCCTTTGCATCACGCTTTCCGCACTCGTCCTCGGGCGCGGCCTCGAGTATGCGGCCGGCGCGGCGTTCGGTCGCGCGTCGCTCCGCCTGGAGCCAAACGTTCGCCACGACTACGTGCTGCGCGCGTTCCGCAAGGGACGCCGCTCCGCAGGCACCACGCCACGCTTCCTGCTCGCTCTTGCGCGGCTAGACATCCTCAGAGGGCAGCCCCGCCTAGCCGGCGACGCCCTCGCGCGCGTAGACACGTCCAACCTGAACCCCAACCGCCTAAAGCTCCTGTACCTGCTACAGACCGTCACGGCAATCCAGCTGCAAGAAGACGCCCACAACGCGGCAATCCGCTACGCGGGCATCACGGGCGAGAAAAGCGCAGGCTTCCCGCCCGATAGCGTGGTCATTGGCTGGGCGCAAGACGCCGCAGACGGCCGCGCGCCTGAGGACGCAACCATGCGCGACGTCTGCGCAAGCGCGCTGCAACCGCGCCGACGCAGACCGTTTTTGGCAGTCTCGCTCTCCGTCATGCTGGCGCACTGCCTTCTCTTCGCAGGCGTCGCCACCGGGGTCGACGCCACGGACAGTTGGCGCCTGCACCTGGGGTATCAGACCGTAGCAGGACTCTTGACCTCGATGTTCATGGTGGCGCTCGCAATCGCGGGCGTCGTTCTTCTCGCCCGGTGGCGCATGCGCCAGGATGCGCCGCAAACGCGCGGGCGCAAGGTCGCACAAGTCGTGGGCTCGTGTCTTGTGGTCATGGCCGTCACTTGCCTTGCGCTTGTTGTCGCAATCGGGACGATCTTCGCAACGGATGGAACAGAGCGCACCATCGCACGCGGCGTACGGAGCGATTCAGCCGACGGACGCCCATACAACTACGTCGCGCTCGACATGGAAAACGGCTACGGCGCAGCACGCACCACCACGTATTGGCGCACGCGCGATTTCATCGTGATGCAAGAGTGGTCGCCAGCGCAGGACTATGACACCAAGGCAGAACGCAAGACGACTGCAGACAGCAGCGAGGCTGGCACTGGTACGACCGATGTCTCGACGTCCGCAACGGAGTCGGCAGGTACCTCTTCGAGTCCAACCAGCTCCAACGCGTCCGATTCGGGCACGCCCGACGCCGACAGTGCGTCCGCACTCGCAGACCAGATGCGCGCAGTCGCAAGGTATCTGCAAGAACAGGGCATCGTGCCCGGCGCAAGCGAGCCCGCGCTCGACTACGATGCCAAGGGCCATGCATATGCAAGTCTGGGCACGCAAAGTCAAACCGTGAACGGCAAGGCCGTCGAAGTCGGGTACGAGCTGAGAGACAACGGCGAGTCACAGCAGCCTTCCGGCACGGCACAGGAGCTCGTGCTGGAACGCACGTATCCCAACGGCGGGGGCGATGCGGAGCTCGTGGGCTTCTACCTGGTGGACCACCAGACGCTTGCCGTTACGGACGAAAACAGGACGTCCTGGTAGGGACGTCCTGCTCTTCTCACGCCAGTCTTTCAGTTGTCTGCCCGCAACGTCGCGCCGCTATGCGCCCGCCGGCGGGTCGACCACGACCTTGTTGCCCTCCACGTGCACGCGACCCTCCGCCAGCAGCTGGATGGTGTCGGGGTACAGCTCGTGCTCGATCTCGTGGATGTGCGCCTCGAGCGTGTCCACGTCCCAGCCCTCCTGCACGGGCAGCGCGCGCTGCGCGATGATCGGGCCGCAGTCGTAGTGGTCGTCCGCAAAGTGCACGGTCACGCCCGTGACCTTCACGCCGTAGTCAAACGCGTCCTGGATGGCGTGCGCGCCCTTGAAGCTGGGCAGCAGTGCCGGGTGCAGGTTCACGACGCGGTTCTGGAACGTGCGCAGGATCGGCGCGTGCACCATGCGCATGTAGCCCGCCATGATCACGTAGTCGACCTTCTCGCGCACCAGCGTGGAGGCAATCACCTCGTCTGCCGTGATGGGGTCGGCGTAGATCTCCTTGCTCAGGGTCATGGTCTGGATGCCCGCAGCCTCCGCGCGCTTGAGCCCGTACGCGCTGGGACGGGACGAGATAACGATCGCGACCTCCGCGTCCAGCGTGCCTGCGGCGATGCGGTCGATAATGGCCTGCAGGTTGGTGCCGCTGCCGCTGATGAGGACGCCAAGCCTGATGGGACTGCGGTCGCTCATCGGTAGGTCACCTTGCCCTCGCCCTTGACGCACTCGCCCATCACGAAGGGCTCGAAGCCCTGCGCCACGAGCGCCTCGCACACGTCGTCCACGTCGTCGCGGCCGCAGATGATGCTCATGCCCACGCCCATGTTGAAGGTCTTGTACGCCTCGTCGGGGGTGAGGCCCGCCGCCTTGACGCAATAGTTGATGATGGGCGGCACGTCCCATGCGGGGCCGTCCTCGCCGCCGCGGTCGACCACGGCATCCACGTCCGCCGGCAGCGCGCGGTTGAGGTTCTCCGTGATGCCGCCGCCCGTGATGTGCGCCATCGCGTGGATGGGGGCGCCGGCCTTGAGCGCGACCACCAGGCCGCCGGCGTAGATCGTGGTCGGGCGCATCACGGCGTCGGCCAGGCTCTCGCCACCCAGCTCCTCGAGCGGGGTCTCGAGCTCCTCCACGGTCTTGCCCTCGATCGCGACCTTGCGCACCAGGCTGTAGCCGTTGGAGTGGATGCCGGAGCTGGGCAGGCCCAGGATCACGTCACCCTCGTGCACCAGGTGCGGTCCGATCATCTTGGGACGGTCCACGACGCCCACCACAAAGCCGGCCAGGTCGTAGTCCTCGGGCTTCATGACGCCGGGGTGCTCGGCCATCTCACCGCCCACCAGGGCGCAGCCGGACTTCTTGCAGCCGTTGGCGATGCCCTTCACGATCTTGGCCACGTGCTCGGCCTTGAGCTTGCCGATCGCCACATAGTCCAGGAAGAACAGCGGCTCCGCGCCGATGGGCACCACGTCGTCCACGCACATGGCCACGAGGTCCTCGCCAACCGTGTCGTGACGGTCGAGCAGCTGGGCGATGGCGAGCTTGGTGCCCACGCCGTCCGTGCCGCTCACGAGCACGGGGTCCTCCATGTCCTTGAACCCCTTCATGCTGAAGCACGAGCCAAAGCCGCCCAGGCCGCCAATGACCTCGGGGCGGTTCGTCTCCTTCACGGCCGCCTTGATGGCGTCTACCGCGCGGGCGCCCTCGTCTACGTCCACGCCGGCATCGGCGTAGGTGATGTGCCTGGGCTGGGTCTCCATGTCCTTCTCCTCCATATGCGGCGCTGGTTGGGCGCCTGTTTCAGACGACGTTTTCAGTCTAACAAGTTCGCGCACGTGGGAGCGCTTTCGTACCCCCACGCGCGCATTTTGTTTACGAACGCGGGCGAGAAGAACGTGCCCCCTCGCCCGCAGCGCTTCCGCTCTTATGAGCTCGAGCCGGAGCTCTGTCCCGTGGCCGCGGCGGCCTCGCTCTTGGGCACGCACAGCAGCACGGCGCGGCCGTGCCCAAAGTCGTAGTTGCACGTGACGAGCGTCATCACGTGGCTCGTGCCCTGGATGATCTGCGCGGCGTCGGAGCGCTTGGCGGACGCCTTCGCGAGCATCTTGTTGAGGTACGTGTGGAACTCGTCCGTGGACGCGAAGTTGAAGGTGCGCAGGTCGTCGTCGTAGTCGCTCTTGATGATGTAGAGCAGCAGCGGCTCCATCTCGTACGCCTTGTTGTTGCGGTCCACGTACCACACAGTCGTGATCTTGTCGAAGTTGGCCTGCTTCTTGAGGTCGTCCAGCGGCGCGAACATCTGCCCGTCGTTGAGGTGGTGGCCGTAGATGAGCGTCTGGGCGTCCACCATGCCGGGCTTGGTGTTCTGGCAGTCCATGAAGACCCGCCCGCCGATGCTGTACTCGCCCGTGGCGGAGTGACGCAGGTACTGCGTGTTGTTCTTGCCCTGGTACACGGGGAAGTTGATCGTCGTGCCCTCGACGTCGATCCAACCCACGATGTCGTTGTTGACGGCCTCGAGCGCGGCAAAGTCGATCGTGGGCGCGCCCGTGGACTTGTCGGTCTTTACGTTGGCGATCTTCTCGAGCTTCTGGTTGTTCTGGCGCTGGTGGCTGTACTCGCTCTGCGCGTGGAAGTACAGGTACCCTGCCACGGCGAGAAGGGCGATGCCCACCACCAGGAAGATGGTGCTGAGCACGCGCCTGCCGCGGCCGCGGCGCCTGGGCTTCTCGCCCCTATCGTCCCGACGCGACCTTCCGCCGCCACCGTTGCCGCCGGCCGCGCTGCGGTCCGCCTGCACGGAAGACGCGTACGCGACCGCGGACGTTGCCGGCACGTAGCCGGCGGCACGTGGCGCGGCAGCCGTGGAGTCGGCGTCGACGTTCGACCTGGAATGCTTACCCATCGGCCTGTCCTACGCCTCGGCCATCTGCCTCTTGAGCTCCACGATCTTCTCGCGGTACTCGGGCATGGTCGCGCCCAGAATCTGGGTCGCGTAGATGGCGGCGTTCTTGGCACCGCCGATGGCCACGCAGGCCACGGGCACGCCGGACGGCATCTGCACCATGGACAGGAGCGAGTCCATGCCGCCGAGGTCGGAGGTCTTCATGGGGACGCCCACGATCGGCAGCGGCGTGTAGGCGGCCACGACGCCGCCCAGGTGCGCGGCCTTGCCTGCGGCCGCGATGATCACCTTGAGCCCGCGGTCAGCCGCGGTCGAGGCCCACTCGTGCACCTTGGCGGGCGCGCGGTGCGCGGACGCGATCACGAGCTCGTAGGGAACGCCCAGCTCCTCGAGCTCCTTGGTGCACGCCTCCATCGCCGGCATGTCCGACTTGGATCCCATGATGATTCCCACGACTGGCTTGTCTGCCATGATTGCCTCCAAAGCAAGGTGGTTGTTCTTCTCCACCCGTGGGGCGTCGCGCTCCCACAGGCTGCTTACAGTATAGGGATGGCGCGGCGGCGCCGCGAGCGGGCCTAGGAGCTGGTGCCCTTGGAGCTGCTGGAGCTCGTGGTGCCGGTGCTGGTGGAGCCGGACGACGTGGTCGAGCTGGTTGTGCTCGTGCCTCCCGTCATGCTTGTCTTGTTGTTTGTCGTGTTGCCGAGCGTGGTGGTGACCGTGGTCGTGGTGCCGGAGTCTGACTTGTCATCCGCACTCGGGCCAAACACCTGGTCAAGCACGCCGTTGGTGATCGATCCGCGCAGCTGCTTTTCCGTCGCGGCGTCCACGCCCGTGATGGAGCAGTTAAAGCGCACGCCCTGCGCCGTGGACGTCTTGGTCCAGACGAAGGTCATCAGGCTCTTGATCTCGCCCGTCGGCTTGAGGTAGCCCAGCAGCTGCGTCTTCTGGATCTTGCCGTTCTTGTCCACGTGGACGTTCACGTTGTATATGACGGTGTTGATGTCGGGGTTCATGAGCGCGTTGGTCGCGAGCGCGGCCGCCTGGATCTGCGAGGACGAGAAGACCCCCAGCACGTCGCTGGACGTGTCGTCCGTGACGGTCACCTCGATGCGGTGCGTGTTCTCGTCCGCCTCCTGGACGGAGAAGTCCTCCGGGAACTGCGTGTAGCCGTTGCCCCACTCCACGCCGTTGTTCATGGCGGACACCACGGTCGATATGCTCACCTGGTTGCCCAGGGACTCCGTGCTCACGCGGCGCGCCACGCCGCAGGACACCTGCAGCGCCATGATGCCGAGGAAGAATATCAACAGGATGATTGTGGCCGTCCTGGTCATGACCTCACTCAGGTTGGAGCCCGAGGGGTCCTTGTCGGAAAGCGGGTCGACCTCCACGCCGTGGCGGCCCTGGCTGCGCCTGCTGCGCTGGCGCTTGGCGGTCTCCTCGTTGGTGTGGCCGGTCTCGTCCACGGTCGAGAAGAGCTCCTCCGCCTCCTTGGCGTTGAGGGTGCGCCGCCTGTGCGACCTGTTCTTCTCCCTTGGCATGAACTCCCCCGGATCGCTGCCGACTAACCCGTTTATGATATCCGTTTTCTCTGTTAGACCACGATTGACCCGAGAGGGCACAAATAATGTCTGGGGCTCCGTCTACGATGCATGTCACCAGACAAGTATCAACGAGGGACGGGGCCAGACGGGTTCCATGATACTGCGGCGTGGTCGGGATGATGGGCATTGCCGAGAAGCGCGAACTCCTCGAGGTGCTGAAGGCGCCTATAGTCGAGGAGGAAGCGGGGGGCGGCGAGTTGAGACTGAGATGCGAATCGCTGATGCGTCACGCTCTTCGTTGAATCTATCCTCGTCTGCTCCCCCACGTCTTGACTGCCTCGACTTTTAGGAACGTGAGAGTAGGAACTAGATTTTTATCCGTATCCCACGCCTCAATAGCACCGTAATAGGACATGCGGTCGTCCTCGAACACAATGATTGGCGGATTGTTTAGGCAAACGAGCAGGTAGTTCATGAGCGCGCGCCCACACCTGCCGTTTCCATCGGCAAAGGGATGGATGTTCTCGAGTACGTCATGGAAGTAGGCGGCAAGCACCAGCGGCTTTGTCGGTTCCGCTTGGCTGACCTCGTCGATGAGGGCAGACATCTCCTGCGGCACCTCGTCGGGCGTTGCGCCCACATCTCCCGAGCCAACGACATAGTCACCGCGCTTGTACGAACCGGGTCTCTCACCGGCTCGCCAGCGACGCTCGTCATAAGTGCCTTGGGTAAGCGTCCTGTGACATTCAAGTACGAAATCCTCGTCCAACTTGCGGTGTACGGCGAAGGCATCCAGCAGCACCTCATGGCACTCCTTGAGGTTCTGGATCTCAAAGAGCGTTCGTGGGTCTCCGGTAAATCCGACTACCCTCCCGTCCTCGAACACCGCTCGCGTGTCGTGGTAGCTGATCTGGGGATTCTCGATATGGCCAGAGTTATAGGCAAAGCGAATGCGGTAGTCATCAAGCGCGGCAGCAAGGTCCTCGCGGCTTGAGATGTTCCTAGCCTGCCAGTCAGAAACAACCTGCCGGTACGCCTTATCAAGAAAATCGGAGGCCATTAGTCACCTCACAGGTAATCCGAAAGACGAGTGCGCTTGCGCTCTCTCTTGTCCATTTTGCGGGCCATATCATCAACCAGCTGTTGCACCGCTGCCTCTCCGTGACTGCTCGAGGGAGGCTGCCCCGTAGCAAGGACGAGACCGACCTGCCTGGCAACAGCAAATGCCTTGCCAATCTCTGCGGTAGGCTTCCCTCGCTCGAGTTCCGATACAAAACGTTGAGAGCAACCGCTGAGCTCGGCGACCTTCACCTGCGAAAGCCCACGCTCATGTCGTGCCCTGCGAATAGCTGTGCCGAAATCCTTCGCGTCGTTGATGATTGTGGCCATTGTGTCAGCCAATCTAATACCGTTCTGTGTGTTCCTATTACAGTTCAATCATAGTCTATTAGTAATTAGTAACGTACGTGATTAACTCGATAGAGGTGTAGCGCTGACGTCTCGAAGCAGTACGGCGCCAATGCGAATCGAGCTTCGGCTCCACCATTGCTCGAAGAGCCTTGCATGTGGCCGGACGTCGACTTCCTGCAGCAGCGTCGCAGGGTTCTTCCAGAGCCATGCGGCTGGTTGGGAGTTGCAGTGGATGCGGTGCAGCCGAGCGCCACGACGAGGGCTCCCCGCCGTGGCGAGGGCGATGGCCCAGATAGTCAGGCAGATGTCAGGTTGTGGGCGGAGGGACCCGGCTGGCGGCGCGCTAGCCCAGGCGGCGCGCCACGGCGTCGCACACCAGGGCGCCCACCACGGTCTTGGCGTCCTCGATGCGGCCGTCGAGCACGGCGTCGATCAGCTCGGGGAGCTCGACCAGGTCGACGTTGATGAACTCGTCCGCGTCCGGGCTCGACTCTGCGAGCGAGAGGCCAGTGGCCATGTAGATGTGGATGAGCTCGTCCGCAAAGCCGGCCGAGGTGGCGATCGTGGTCAGGAAGGCCATCTTTTGCGCCTTCATGCCGGTCTCCTCCTGCAGCTCGCGGCGGGCGCAGTCGAGCGGGTCCTCCCCCGGCTGCAGCTTGCCGGCAGGAATCTCAACCGTCACGCGGCCGAGCGGCGCACGGTACTGGCGCACCAGGCAGATGCGACCGTCCTCCGTGAGCGCCACGATGGCGACGGCGCCGGGGTGGCGCACCACGTCGCGCTCCGCCTCCGCGCCGTCCGGCAGGCGCACGCGCAGCCGGTCGACGTTGAACACGTGGCCCCTGAAGATCACGTCCTCGTCCAGCACGTGCTCCGTCAGGTCCTTGTCGCGCGGGTCGTCGTCGCCCAGCACCAGGTGGCGGCTCTGCGGCGCGCCTGACTTGTGGTCGTGGCGCGAGCGGTCTCCGTCAAACGTGAACGCGCCCGTGGACGCCTTCATCCCCGCGATTGCGTGGTCGAGAAGTTCGGACCCATCCGGGTCGACGCCCTCTGCCAAGTCGTCCATGAACTCGTCCTCGTCGGCCGTGCTGTAGCGGGGCTCCTCCTCGGGCGGCTCCGCGCCAAGGCCTGCATGCCCCTGCGTGGCCGCGTCCTTCTCGCCCGCGTCGTCCTTGGGCGTGGCCTGCCTTGCGGCTGCCTTTGCCTGCGTTGCGTCGTCCTGGCTCTGGTCCCGTTTGCTGTCCTTCGACACCATGTCCCCCTTGCTTGCGTATACGCGTCGCGGCGCCACAGGGCGCCGCGACTGATGGCTAGCTAGGTTGTACCCACTCGGGCGCTACAGGTTCGCGCGGCCCTTGATCGCCTTGATGCCGATGTCGTGGCGATAGGTCTTGCCCTCGAACCAGATCTTGTCGCAGGCCTCGTAGGCGAGGTTGCGAGCGTCCTCGAACGTGGGGGCCACGGCCGTCACGTCAAGCACGCGGCCGCCGTTGGTGTAGACGTTGCCGTCCTCGTCCAGCTTGGTGCCCGCGTGGTAGACGGTCACGCCGTCCATCGCGTTGGCGTCGTCGATGCCGTGGATGAGCTTGCCCTTCTCGTAGTGGCCGGGGTAGCCCGCGCTCGTGAGCACCACGGACACGGCCCAGTCGTCGTCCCAGCTCACCATGTCCGGGCTCAGCGTGCCGTTGTCGCAGGCGAGGAAGCACTCCACCAGATCGCCCTTCATGCGGGGCAGCACGACCTGCGTCTCCGGGTCGCCAAAGCGCGCGTTGAACTCGAGCACCTTGGGGCCGTCCTTGGTGAGCATGAAGCCGCCGTACAGGCAGCCGCTGTAGGGATTGCCCTCGGCCGCGAGCTCGGCCACGACCTTACGCTCGATCTCGACCATCTTGTCGAGCTCGCCCGGCAGCAGGATGGGCACGGGCGAGTAGACGCCCATGCCGCCCGTGTTGAGGCCGCGGTCGCCGTCGAGCGCGCGCTTGTGGTCCTGCGAGGTCGCGAGCGGCACCAGGGTCTTGCCGTCGGTCAGCGCGAGGAGCGAGCACTCCGGCCCCTCGAGCATCTCCTCGACCACGACGACGTTGCCCGCGTCGCCAAACGCGTTGAAGCACTCGTGCACGCCGTCGAGGGCCTCCTCGGTAGTCTGGGCCACGATCACGCCCTTGCCCGCGGCAAGGCCGTCGGCCTTGATCACGATGGGGCCGCCCACCTTGCGGACGTAGTCCGCGCAGGCCTGCTCGTCCGTGAAGGACTCGTAGCGGGCCGTGGGGACGCCTGCGCGCGCCATGACCTCCTTGGCGAACTTCTTGGAGCCCTCCATCTGCGCCGCCTTGCCGCTGGGGCCAAAGACGGGAATGCCCTCCGCACGCACGGCGTCTGCCACGCCCGCGACCAGCGGTGCCTCGGGGCCTATCACCACGAGGCCGACGTTCTTCTCCCTTGCGAAGGCCGCGACGGCCTCCGGGGAGTCCTGGTCCACGTCCACCTTCTGGGCCAGCTGGTACATGCCGCCGTTGCCCGGCGCCACGTAGAGCTTGCCCGCGCGGGGCGACTCCGCCAGCTTGGCCAGGATGGCGTGCTCGCGGCCGCCAGAGCCCAGTAGCAGGATGTCGATCTTGTTGTCAGTACCAGCCATGATGCCCTCCTTGGGCTCGACGCCGCCCGCTACTGGGCGGCCTTTGGTTTGAGGACCGAGGCGGCTTCCTCGGCGGTGATGAGCGAGCTCGGCGCGTAGGCTATGCCCACGGCGCCGATGCCGAGCTGCGCGCAGGTGCTGGGGTTCGCCCTGAGCACGGCGGCGCAGGCCGACTCGAACTCGTTGGTGTCCAGCGGCTTCTCCACCTTCTGCAGGGTCCTGGGGTCGCCGGAGTACATCTCGGCGTACGTGATGGCGCCCACCTTGGCGGAGTATCGGCTGAGCGTGCGCGCGAGGACGCCCGCGATGCGTGCCATGTCCGAGGACGAGAAGATCTCCTCCGCCTGGCCGTCGGGCGTCACCTTGACGAGGCCGCGCACGTTGAGGGCGCGCCTCTGGAGCATGCTCATGTGGCCCAGGATGCCGCTGCGCTTGTGGCCGATGCCCGCGGCGAGGTCCGCGTCGGGCGTGGGGATCATGAGCATGCGCGACGAGGCGGAAAGCGCCTGGGCGCGCTCCACGGCCTCGTAGAGGTCCATGCCCGCGTCGCGGTCGCGCACGAGGCGCGCCAGTACGAGGGCGTACTCCGCGGACACCGCGTGCGTGTCGATGACGGTGACCTTTGCGCCCTGCACCTTGGACACGGCGGAGCGCGCCACCTCGCCGGCGTCGCGCATCTGCGACGACACGTGGAGCGATACGATGCGCTCCCAGCCCTGCTCGGCCAGTGCCTGATAGACGGTCAGGAAGTCCACCTCGGACGGCGAGTAGGTGTTAATCTGCCCCTTGTGCTTGGGCGACTCGCGATAGAACGTGGGCGTGTCGATGTCGAGGCACTCCCTGAACTGCTCGTGCCCCATGCGAACGACGAGCGGCACAAGGGCGACCCCCGCCCTCTCCAGCGTGGAGAGGGGAAGGTCGCAGGAGCTGTCGCATACGATGGCGAACTTCTTTTTGGAGGCGGCGCTCACGTGTGCCTACTTCCAGTAACGGTCGATCGTCTGCTCGCGGTCGGGGCCGACGGTGATGATGGACACGCGCACGCCCGCCAGCTGCTCGAGGAAGTCGATGTAGTCCTTGGCCTCGCGCGGGAGCTGGTAGAAGTTGCGGACGCCGGAGATGTCGCACTTCCAGCCGGGGAGCGTCTCGTACACGGGCTTGGCGTGATAGAAGACGCTCTGGTGCTCGGGGACGGTGGTGTAGCGCTTGCCGTCGCACTCGTAGGCGACGCAGACCTTGATCTCGTCCAGGCAGCCCAGGACGTCGAGCTTGGTGATGGCCAGGTCAGTCAGGCCGTTCACGCGGGCGGCGTAGTTGACGACGACGCCGTCGTACCAGCCGCAGCGGCGCTTGCGGCCGGTGGTCACGCCGTACTCGTGGCCGACCTCGCCCAGCTTGTCGCCAATCTCGTCATACAGCTCCGTGGGGAAGGGACCGGAGCCCACGCGGGTGAGGTACGCCTTCGCAACGCCCAGCACGCGCTTGATGTGGGTGGGGCCGACGCCCGAGCCCGTGACCGCGCCGCCGGCGGTGCAGTTGGAGGAGGTGACGAAGGGATACGTGCCGTGGTCGATGTCGAGCATCGTGGCCTGCGCGCCCTCGAAGAGGATGTTCTTGCCGGCCTCGAGCTGCTCGTTCAGGAAGAGCGAGCTCTCCACGATGTAGGGACGGATTCGCTCGGCGTACGGCAGGTACGTCTCGCAGATCTGGTCGACGGTGTAGGTCGGGAGCTCGTAGACCTTCTCGAGGATGGGGTTGGTGTAGCTGAGAGCCGCGTCCAGCTTCTCGCGGAAGATCTTCTCGTCCAGCATGTCCTGGATGCGCAGGCCCGTGCGGTTCATCTTGTCCATGTAGCAGGGGCCGACGCCGCGCTTGGTCGTGCCGATCAGGTTCTTGCCAAGCTTCTTCTCGTGCGCGCCGTCGAGGTCCTTGTGGTACGGCATGACGATGTGCGCGTTGCCGGAGATCTTGAGGTCGTCGCACGAGATGCCTTGCTCCTCGAGGGTGTCGATCTCGCCCAGCAGGACCTCGGGGTCGACGATGCAGCCGTTGCCGATCACGGGGTAGGTCCCCTTGTACATGACGCCGGAGGGCACCTGGTGCAGTGCCAGCTTGTGACCATTGGCGACCACCGTGTGGCCGGCGTTGGCGCCACCGGCGTAGCGGCACACGACGTCGAAGTCACCCGAGATGAGGTCGGTCACCTTGCCCTTGCCTTCGTCTCCCCATTGCGTACCAACGAGCACTGTTGCAGGCATTGCATCCTCCTGTTGGGTCAAAAACTGCCTTCGGCGCACCTGCGCCGGCACGTCACAGTATAGGGCACGAGAAGAGCCGCCGACCTTCTCGCGCCCCCAAACTGACGCCGTATGCAATTCTTCCGCGCTACTCCATGTGCCTGGTGTCGACCTCCACGAACTTGGTGGAGCCGGGCAGGAACATGAGCGGCACGATGTTGAGCGGGCCGGAACGGTTCTTCGCGATGATGAACTCCGTCACGTTCATGTCCGGGCGGTCGTCGCGCGCGGCCTCCTCCTCGGTCATGGAGCGGTCCAGCAGGATGACGATGTCGGCGTCCTGCTCGATGGAGCCGGACTCGCGCAGGTCGGAAAGCTGCGGACGCTGGCCCTTTCTGTCCGTTACCTGACGGTTGAGCTGCGACAGCGCGACCACGGGCACCTCGAGGTCCTTTGCCATGATCTTGATACCACGCGACATCTCCGAGACCTCCGTGGCACGGCTGTCCGCGCGGTGCCCGCCCGCCGGGGGCGAGAGCAGCTGCAGGTAGTCGACCATGACCATGCCCTTGGGCTTGTCCTTGAGCATGCGGCGCGCCTTGGCCCTGATCTCCGTCACCGTCGTGCCCGGCGTGTCGTCGATCATGATGTCGAGCTGCGACAGGTCGCGCGTGGCATCCAGGATCGTGGGCCACTGGTCGTCCTTGATGTTGCCGCCGCGGATGGCGGAAAGCGGGATCTTGGCCTGCGCGGAAAGCAGGCGCTGCGCGATTTCCGCCTTGCTCATCTCGAGCGAGAAGAACGCGACGCTCGCGCCCGCGGCCGCAGCGTTGACCGCGAGGTTGAGCGCGAAGGACGTCTTGCCGACGCCGGGTCGCGCGCCGACGACGACCATCTGGCCGGGACGGAGTCCCTGCAGGCTCGCGTCAATCCCGGGGTAGCCGGTCGAGACGCCGATCATCCCCTGCGGGTTCTGGCTCATCTCGCTCAGCTCGTTGTAGAGGTCGCCCATGACGTCGGTCAGGGTGGAGTAGCTGTCGCCTATCTCGCGGTTCGTCACACCCAGAAGGAGGTTCTCCGCGGAGTCCACGACCTCCTTCGTGTCCTCCGGTGCGTCGAAGGCGAGCGCCGTGATCTTGGACGCCGCCTCGATGATCGCGCGAAGCGTCGCGTCCCTGTGGAGGATCTCAACGTGGTGCTGCCAGCTCGCGAGCGAAAACGAGTTGGTGTTGAGGTCGAGGATGTAGGCCATGCCGCCCACGCGGTCGAGGTTGCCCGTGCTGCGCAGGTGGTCTGCGAGCGAGACGGGGTCGACGACCTGCCCCCTGTCGAACAGCTCGTTCATCGCGCGGAAGATCGCCTTGTGGGAGTACAGGTAGAAGTCGTCCTCGTTCAGGGCGACCAGGCACTCCTGCAGGACCTCCTGCGAAAGCAGCATGGCCGAGAGTATGCTCTTCTCCGCCGCGATGTCCTGCGGCATCACGTGCTCCTGCCGGCCGTCCCCACTTGGCGCGGCGTAGCTGTCATACGTACTCTCGGCCATGCTTCTTCCGTTTCTCTCGCGCCCACGGCACCTTCGTGCCTAAGCGCGTCGTCATGTCTTTGTCAACCCCGCGTAAGAGCGGTCACGCACTATGAACGCCGTTTTGTTGATACCGGGACGCCTTAAGCGGGCGTTTCTTGGCTTTTCTCACTTTTCAACAATTTTGGAAAATTGTTTGTGAGCGAGTTTTCAACATCGCAGCTCCACGATTCCGCTGGAGGGGTCGACTTAAGCCGCGTTTCAAAATTAGCCCATCTAACAGCGGAAACATCACGTTTTCGCAGGTAGATTGAGTGTCCTTCCCAAACGCGAAGCACGGGCCACCCGAACGAAAGTCTGTTCGAGTGACCCGTGCTCTTTGCACAAGTTGCCAATCCATTGGCAGACAGTGGCCCCTACCTGCAATTCCTGTTGAAAATCCCAGCTCAGGGCCACGCCTTTCGCAAGGGTCTCGCGCTACTCGGCAGACTCCTCAGCGGCGGGCTGCTCGCCCTCGGCCTCTGCGGTCTCCTCGGCAGGCTCCTCCTCCGCCTCGGCCTCGGCGGTCACGCCAACGAGGACGGTGACCTTGGAGCCGATCTCACGGTAGAAGTTGACGTCGACCACGTGCGCGCCGGCGGTCTTGATGGCGCCACCGGTGGAGATGCGCTTGCGATCGACCTCGACGCCGAGCTGGTCCTTGATCGCGTCCGCGATCTGAGCGGCGGTAACGGCACCGAAGAGCTGGTCGTTCTCGCCCACCTTGGCGTCGATGGTGACGGACTGGCCGTCGAGCTTGGCCTTCGTCGCGTTGGCATCGGCGATGCGCTTCTCCTCGCGCTTCTCGATGTTGTGGCGGCGCTCCTCAAGCTGCTTGATGTTGCCCGGGGTGGCAGGCTGAGCGATCCTCTGGGGGAACAGATAGTTCTCCGCATAGCCCTGAGCGACCTCTACGATGTCGCCCTCGCCGCCCTTGCCCCTGAGCTCACCCAGAAGGATGACTTTCATGGGAACTCCTTTTGTTGGTCGGCTTACGCCGACTCCTTACTCTCTCTCGGGTCCTGCTGGGACTTCGCCTTCCCGCGAGGAAGCTCGCGGAAGTTCGCGACGAAGATGTCCACAAGACCCAGAACGCTCACTATCAAGAAGGACGCCTCGAGGTAGAACGCGAAAACGACCAGGAGCACACGAGTGAGGGGGCCGAGGCCCGCCTTCCTCGCGTACCACATGGCAACCGCCAAGCCCTGGAGCCCCAGGGCGATCCTGGCGGTGTTGAGCACGTTCTCGCCCACCATCTTCACCTGAGAGGACCAGGTTGGCACGTACGGCCCCGCAAGACTCAGGACCACACCCACCACGAAGACGATGGCAACCCACACCGGCGCGTCGAATTCGGAAAACGTCCGGGTGGTCCGGGCGTTCCTCTTTCGTGCCGCAAGCACGCCGCCCACATGGGCGCAGAGTGCCTGCACGATGGCGTTGCTCACGAACGCCATCGGCCAGTAGACCTTGGCCAGCGCACGGACGGTCGCGATCTGGTCGCTCATGTCGGCGCTGGTGGACTGGCTTGCAACCTTGGCGTACGTCCTCACGGCCTGATCGATCAGGGCAGGCAGGTTCGTGCCGTTGAGATAGGCGTACGTCGCGTCTATCCCCGCGCCCAAGGCCGCTAGGACCAGGACGGCAAGGCACTTAGTACCCGTCGAGACCTCTGCCTCCGAACCGTCGCCGGAGAAGGCGAAGGCCGCCAGACACCCCACAAGCGCGTAGGGAATCTGCTCGGGACCGGCCAGCACGCATATGAGCACGGAGGCCAGGCAGCTCACCACGAACGACGAGCGCCTGGATCCCCTCCCGCCCTGAAGCGAAAGGCCAAGCCCGTAGGCGACGATCACGCACGCGAGCTCGACGCCCGCGTACATGCAGGCTCCACCCAGCAGCGTCCAGAAGAGGGCCCCCTGGACGGTCTTTGGGCTTCTCGTCACTTCCCTCACGCCCTCGTCGGTCCCGATGTTGCCGGGAACGGGCGGGCGATTGTTGTCAGAAGTGTCAGCCAAGGATGCTACGTCCTTCTCTCTGGCTCAACTAGCCGCGATTACGGCCGCCGCGGCTGGAAACCACGGTGACGGTGTACGGCAGGAGAGCCATCTCGCGGGCGCGCTTGATGGCGACCGCGATGTCGTGCTGATGCTGCGTGCAGGCGCCAGTGACACGACGCGGCTTGATCTTGCCGCGGTCAGTCATGTACTTGCGAAGGAGCTGGGTGTCCTTGTAGTCGATGAACTCGACACCCTCCTTGCAGAACTGGCAATACTTGCGACGCGGCTGGCGCTGTTCAACTTGCCTTTGCTTAGCCATGTCTATTTGCCTTTCGTTCGACGGCCGCCCGAAGGTGACCGCCATCAAAAAATCTAGAACGGGATGTCCTCGTCGTAGACGTCAGCCGAGGGCGGCGTCTGCACGGGAGGACGCGAGGGCTGTGGAGCGCGCGCGGGCGCGGGTGCGGAATAGCTCTGGTAGCCACCATTGCCCTGCTGGCCACCACCCTGCTGTCCCTGGTTCCTGGGTGAGAAGAACTCGACCTCGTCCACGATGACCTCGATCTTGCTGCGCTTCTGACCGTCGCGCTCCCAGGAGCTCCAGCGAAGCTTGCCCTCGATGGCAACCTTCGAACCCTTGGAGAGGAAACGGCTGAGCGGCTCGGCACGGTTGCCGAACACGACGCAATCGATGTAGTTGGGGACGTCCTCCCACTCGCCGCTCTGCGGGTTGCGACGACGGTCGTTCACGGCGACGCCAAAGGTAAGGACCTGGGTGCCGCCGGAGGTCGAACGCAGCTCCGGGTCACGAGTGAGGTTTCCGGAAATGTTCACCCTGTTGATGCTCATGCTTGCTCACGCCTCTCATCCGCGGACGCATGCGTCCGCACTTCCAAACTAGTCCCTGTCGGTGCGACGGACGATCATGTGACGCTTCACCGTATCGTTGATGCGGAGAACGCGATCGAGCTCGGCGATCTGAGCGGGGTCTGCGTGGAAGTCGACGAGGATGTAGTCACCCTCGGTGAGCTTGTCGATCTCAAAGGCGAGCTTGCGCTTGCCCCAGTCCTCGACGTTGTCGATGGTGCCGCCGTTCTCGGTGACAGCGACGTCAATACGCTTGGAGACGCCGGCGCGAGCCTCCTCAGTGGCCGCGGGATCGACAAAATACAGCAGTTCATAAGCCTTCATGTGGTCACCTCCTCTGGGCTAACGGCTCCGGTTTGTGAAGGTATCATCCGGAGCAGGAAAGGTCGATTTGCAATCGTAACACACGAACTTCTCCCCCATTCCCAAACGCCAGCTTTCCCAGACTCACCACACGTTCCCCACACGTGCCGACGGAGGATGCGTTCCTCCACCGTGACGCTAGCAAAGCCACCTTGCATATAGATGTCCCCAGGCTGCAGATAGCTTGCCTGGGGACACATCGTCGCACGTAGATGGGTTGTTCTTCTCGCCCTCAGGCGCCTGGGCACACGGGGCGTCCACGGACTCTACAGAATCACGGGGCCGTCCGAGTTGTCGTCGTTGGCATCCGGCTCGCTCTGGGGCGTGGGGTTGGCTGCGCCAGGCGTGGCGTCGGTCGGGGTGTCCGCCGGAGCCTGGTCCGCCGGAGCCTGCGTGGGGTCCTGCGGCTTGGAGGGCTCGGCCAGTGCCATCGCGGTGGCGGGAAGCGGGTCCTTGCTGGCACCCCAGTGCGGCACGTCGAAGTTGCGCACCCACAGGCCCACGGCCGTGGTGACGATGAGCTCCTCGAACGTCCTGGCGAGGTTTGCGACGTAGCACAGGAGCGCGAGAGCCGGGAACACGCCGCTCAGCGCGGAGAGGATCGAGGGCATCCGGACGAGGAGGTCGGAGCGCGTCGAGATGCTCCCGATGCCAAAGAAGAGGTTGACGAGGACGGGCATGACGATCGCGAGGCCGAGCACGAAGAGGATCACGCCAGAGATGAGCCCGATGAGAAACCCAATCCCCACGATCTTGGCAAAGCCGCCAAAGTCGGCCTTGACCATGTCCCAGATTCGGTTGACCTGGTACGCCGCCTTGAAGTCCTGGTAGATCGTCGCACGGAGCGCCACGACGAGGTAGAGCACGCCCAAGAAGAGCGTGGCCACGTCCAGCAGCAGGTTCATCACGTCGTTGTTGTCAGTTAGCTTCTTGAGGGCGCCGCAGATGATGCCCCAGACAACGGCCCAACCCAGGAAGCCTACAAAGCCGCGCCAGCCGCTCTTGATGCACTCGCCCACGCGGACGTTCTTCTGCTTGGGGTATGAGTCAACGCCCCACGCCGTGAGCCGCGCCCACTCCAGGCGGTACCCATAGGTGCCCAGCGCGCCAGCAACGGGCACGAAGTCCGCGATGCCCATAACGAGGAGGACCTTCCACCAGCCTTTGTCATGCGAGAGAAGTGCCCACGACCTCGAGTAGTAGGCGTCCTTTTTGTCGCTCATGCGTACGCTCCTTCTGGATGCCTTGCGGCGCTTGTCCGGCCAGCTGGCCCGCGCCTTGCGTTTGTTGGGAAAGTATCTGGCATGTCCACTCTAAAGTAAAGCCTGCCGCAAGGTACGGCGCGGCGTAGATTGATAGGGCTCCGTAAGCCCTCGCGCTATAAAAAAGCGGACAGGACCTGCGTCCTGCCCGCGCTAGCTCAAATGGCGGAGGAGGAGGGATTCGAACCCTCGTACCCGCAAGGCGGGTAAACGGTTTTCGAGACCGCCGCATTCAACCACTCTGCCACCCCTCCGTGGAGTACTGGCTATTTAAAAGTGGCGCCCGAAGGCGCCACGCAAGTATTCTGGCGGAGAGTCTGGGATTTGAACCCAGGATACGCTTTAGGCGTATACACGATTTCCAATCGTGCTCCTTCGGCCACTCGGACAACTCTCCTCAAAACCGCGGACGTAAGTATACATTACTTTGCGGCCCGTGGCTACTGACATTATTTCTTCAAAAGGCGGAATGTCAGCCAAGTGTTAGCGGTTGAGGACATCTGCCGCCTGGGCGCCGGTCATGTCCGCCGTGACGCCCAGCTCCGCAGCCTGGGGCGTCATGCCGGTTACCTTGTTGGCCAGCACGTCCTCAAAGCTGCCGCCTGCCACGCGCACGGCCGCATCGCCCAGCGCCTCGGCCTTCTCAAGGCTCAGGTATCCGCACATGAGGTAGCCGCGTGCACACTTGATCGCGATGAGGGAGGCATGCCCTTCTCCCCCAAGCTCAGAGAAGATCATGCCCTCTGCCTTGCCGGAACCTATCGTCAGCATCTGGGTGGTAACCATGGCAACTCCAATCGTCTGGGATTTCGCCCCATTCTTCGCTTCGCGGGCTGGCATGTCAATCCGCAACGCCCTATATTCGAAGTTCGACCTCACATACCGTTGTCTGGAGGAGAAGAACGTGCTCCCTTCCCTCATATCCGCCACCGGCCCCGACGTGACCGCTGTCGCGATCCCCGCATGGCTCGACGCCTCCGCCGTGGCCGTGGGTTCCGTTTCGGGCATCCTCGTCGCGCGCGAGCGCAAGCTCGACCTGGTGGGCTACATCGTCCTCGCCATGGTCGGTGGGCTTGGCGGCGGTCTCATCCGCGACATCATCATCCAGCACAACGACGTCTACATGGCAAAGTCCTCCTACGCCATCCCGATGACCGTCCTCGTCGGATTCCTTGGGTTTCTCTTCCCCAACGCCCTCAAGCGCTTCCCGCACCTTCTGGAGTGGGTCGACATCGTCTCCGTCGGGCTCTTTGTTGCGGCAGGTACCGACAAGGCGATCGTCTACGGCTTCAACGCTTGGGCGGTGGTGCTCCTTGGCACGGTAACGGGCGTTGGCGGCGGCATGCTCCGCGACATCTTTCTGGGAGACACGCCCCGCATCTTCCAACGCAGCAACTTCTATGCGCTGTGCGCGGTGGCCGGCGCCCTGAGCTACCACATACTGGTCTTCCACCTCAACGTGACGAGCCAGTGGGCCGCAGCCATCTGCGTGGCAGTGGTGGTCCTCACCAGGCGCGTGTCGCTCAGGTTCAACATCCTCTCCCCCGCCAACGTCAACCTCGCGCCCGCCGTCACGCGGCGCGTCAAGGTCATCTACCACATGGCGAAGGAGGACGGGGTCGAAAGCTCCAAGCGCATCCTCCAGAGGCTCAGCAAGACAGGCAACTACCAGGTAACGTTCGAGAAGAGCGCGGGCCCCCAGGACGGCACCGCCTCGGGAAAGGCAGCCGCCAGCGATTCCGACGACCAGGACGGCAGTCCCGTGATAGACAGGATCATCGTTGAGGACGACGTGGACCTGAACTCGCACGACGGCGCCACAGGATCGGACTCAGACCTAAGCTAGCCGCAAGAACAATAGCTAACCGCAAGGCAAAGCCGGGGAGAAGAACATGACGTCCTTCTCCCCGGCTCCTTTGTATCTGCAGCTTATCTGCCGTCGCAGCCTACTTGTTGACGAGGCCGTTCCTCACGCGCCACTTGCGGCGCTCGGTCTCGGACAGGATGCGCTTGCGCATACGGATGCTCTTGGGCGTGACATCGACCAGCTCGTCGTCCATGATGTACTCGAGCGCCTCCTCGAGGGTGAAGTGCCTCGGCGGGGTCAGCTGCACGGCGATGTCTGCCGTGGAGCTGCGCTGGTTGCCCAGCTGCTTGGTGCGCGCCACGTTGACGACCATGTCGCCGGGCTTGGAGCGCTCGCCCACGATCATGCCCTCGTAGCACTCGTCGCCGGGGCCAACAAAGAGCTGGCCGCGGTCCTGCAGGGTGCCCAGCGCGTAGGCAACGGCCTTCTCGGTCGACATGGAGATCATGGCGCCGTTCTGGCGGCCGCCGATCTCGCCGGCAAACGGGCCGTACTCCAGGAAGTTGTGATAGAACACGGCCTCGCCGTGGGTCACGTTCATGATGCGGGTCTTGAGGCCCATGATGCCGCGCGTGGGGATGCGGAACTCGAGGTGAGTCTGCTGGATGCCTGCGCTCATGTTGCTCATGGTGCCGCCGGCGTTGCCAAATACCTCAATTACCTTGCCGGAGTAGTCGTTGGGGCACTCGACCACGGCCTCCTCAATCGGCTCGAGCTTGTTGCCGTTCTCGTCCTTCTTGAAAAGCACCTTGGGGCGGCCGACCTGGAACTCGAAGCCCTCGCGACGCATCTGCTCCATCAGGACGGAGAGGTGCAGGATGCCTCGGCCGGCAACCTCCACGCCGGTCTTGTCCGGCGTCTCCTCGATGCGCATGGTCACGTTGTTCTCGCGCTCCTGCTCCAGGCGCTCCTTGAGCTGACGGCCACCGACGATGTCGCCCTCGCGGCCCACGAGCGGGCTCGTGCTCGGCTCGAAGATGATGGAGAGGGTCGGCGGGTCGATCTCGATCGGGTCCAGTTCGACGGGGTTGTCCGGGTCGGTGTACACGTCGCCGATGTCGGTGGAGTCAAGGCCCACCACGGCCGCGATGTCACCGGCCTCGGCCTCGCTGCACTCCTTGCGGCCCAGGTAGTCAAACGTGAAGAGCTGCTTGACCTGGCTCATCGTACGGGAGCCGTCGTTCTTCACGACGAGGATCTTGTCGCCGTCGTGGATGGTGCCGCTGTAGATGCGGCCAATGCCGATGCGGCCCACGTAGTCGGAGTGGTCAACGGTCACGCACTGCATGGCGAGCGGGCCGTCCACGTCCACGTCGGGGGCGGGCAGCGCGTCCACGATCATCTCGAGCAGCGGGTACATGTCCATGTTGCCGTCGTTGGGGTCCAGGCGCGCGTAGCCGTTCACGGCGGAGGCGTACACCACGTGCTCCATCGCAAACTCGAGCTGGTCGTCGTCGGCGCCCAGGTCCATCATCAGGTCGAGGCAGTCGTTCAGGGCCTTCTCGGGGTTGGCGCCCTCGCGGTCAATCTTGTTGATGCAGATCATGATCTGCAGGTTGGCTGCGATGGCGTGCGAGAGCACAAAGCGGGTCTGCGGCATGGGGCCCTCTGCGGCGTCAACCAGCAGGACGGCGCCGTCGGCCATCTTCAGGACGCGCTCGACCTCGCCGCCAAAGTCGGCGTGGCCCGGGGTGTCGATGACGTTGATCTTCACGCCGCGGTACTCGATCGAGATGTTCTTCGCAAGGATCGTGATGCCGCGCTCGCGCTCCTGGTCGTTGGAGTCGAGCACGCGCTCCTGCACCTGCTGGTTCTCCCTAAAGGCGTGCGTCGCCTTGAGCATCTGGTCGACCAGCGTCGTCTTGCCGTGGTCGACGTGCGCGATGATTGCAATGTTCCTGATGTGCTCCTGGAGCATGTCTACCTCTTCTGTCTTTCGCCTAGTACCCGCATGACTCTATAACAGCGCCGCTAGGCGCATCGTCTGCGTTTTGGCTTTCCATCTAAACTGCTACCGCATCGCCCACAACTGGGGTGCGTCGTTCTTCTCGCCCAACTTCGCCTATCTGCGGCGGGCGAGAAGAACGTGCCGCCTAAAGCAGCGGCTCCACCTCGCCGGCAGGTGCTGGCTCCGTCCACGCGAAGCCGTCGCCCTCTCCTCTGCCCTTCACGTAGGAGTATGCGGAGTAGGCCTTGTAGCCCTTCTCGCCAAACTCCAAGAGGACCGCGTCCTGGTAGGCGCCGGACTCGTCCGCCACGGCGCCCTCATAGGTTATTGCATAGCGCACGGGTTCCCCAAGGCCGACCTCGGGGTCGCCGCCATCGCGCCTGAGCTCGCGTACCTTTGCGTGCGCGCCGGCGAGGCACTCCTCCATGCCGTCGTCGGAAAACGCATACGAGGCCACGTTGCTGGCGGCGTCGCCCACCACCAGCAGCACGTCCACGTCCTTGCCCGCGGCAAGCAGGTCAAACGCGTCGCCCATAAGGGTGCTGGAAAGCTCGTCGAGCTCGGGGGTGACCCCGTCCGCGCGATGTTCGTCCTCAGCCTTGCGTGCCATGGCCTGCCCTTCTCTACGCTTGCGTTTGTCTTCCCGCTGATGACCCAAGGTTCACGCACCTAAGAGCGACGGATGAGCTCCGCGACCAGGTCGGTCACGTCGACCACCTGAGCGGGGTTCACGTTCTGGGGCACGTCCTCGGATGTGGCGGAAAGCGCCGGAACACCGCCGGGGCCCACACCCATGAGCGTGGTCGCGCGGACGGAGTTCTGCATCGCGAGCGTCGCGTCCGTATCGTCCCAGTCGTGCTTTGCGCGGCCGAGTGGGATGTGGAGGTCCTTGGCGATGTTGAGGAGCATCCTGCCCATGCGCCTGTCTGCCCTGCGCGTGTTGGTCCTGCCCTCGTGCGTGAGGAACACGAGGTCGCCGGCGCCCACGGAGTCCAGGTTCACCAGGAAGGCGCCCCTGATGTCGCTGCGGTGGTCTGCCAGGAAGTGCTTCATGCCCGCGTGGTCCTTGGCGGAGGCACCCAGCGCCACAAAGTAGATGTCGTGTGCCAGGAGCTCGTCGTCGCTCATGCCGAGTACCGCCTGGCGCAGGTCCTCCTGCGTGGGTTCCTGCGGCATCTGGCCCTGTTGCTGGTAGGCGGGGTCGTTCCAACCCTGGTCCGTAGGCTGGGGCTGGTCGGCCGGCATGTCGTACAGGTCGTAGCCCTGAGCCTCGGCGGGCGCGACAGGGTCCTGCTGCTGCGGCTGGCCGTACGGGTCGTCCGCATACTGGGCATCCGCGTACTGGTTGTCCGCGTACTGACCGTCCATGGGCACGTCGTCCTGGCCGAGATTCGCGCCGTCGGGCGCGTCGCCGTCCACGACCCTGAAGCCGGACCGCGTGGTGGCACCACCCTTCCAGCTTCCCTTGCGCTGGTTCTTCTCGCCCTTGTCGTCCTCGGGCTCGTTGAAGTGATCCCAGTCGCCTATCTTGCGGCCGTCCTTCTTGGCGTCGTAGTCCTCCTCGACGCCAAGCCACTCGCTCATGGATTCCTGACCCTCGCTCGGGTCGAGCTTCTTGGGACGTCCGCCAAACAGGTTGGGGAGCTTCACCTTGTGATGGGTGGGCGCCTTCTTCCTGTTGCGGTCGACGCTAAAGCGCATGGCCTCGTTCTGCATGGGCTGGGCCCCCTTTACCAGGCCAATCGGCTCGCGCGTGCCAACCGGACCGGACTCAGCGCGCTCCGCGCCGGCGCCGACGGGCGTACGGCCGGCGTTTGCGGCCTTCTTGGCTCCATCGAGCGGACCGGAGGCAAACGGGTCGCTCGAAGACTCGCTCGGGTCGGGCAGATCAAACAGGACCGCACGACGTGCCACGGAGTTTACCTGGGGACGGTACTCGCTGCGGCCCCAGTTGGGGTCGTCAACGGGGCGCGGCTCGGGAATCTTCTCCCGCGCTGCGCTGTCTTCGTCCTCAATCGGGGCGTCGAGGCCGGATGCGTCCTTGGATTCCAGCTCGCTTTCCGGAACCTCCTCGTTCGGGATGAAGCTCAGATGCTGCATGGACTCTGCCGTCGCAGCGGTTGCGTCATGATCCTGTGCTGCCTCGGGCTCCGCCGGCGCATCGGGCTCGGTCTGGTCGGGCTCGTCCGTTACCTGCTCGACCGAACCGTCGGTCGGCACGTCGTCGGAAGCCACGTTCTGCGGCTCTGCCATGTCGCCCTCTGGCGCCTCGGCCGGTTCGGGCTCGGACTCGACATCAGACTCAATCTCGCTGTTAGCTTCGGGCTCGGGCTGCTCGCTTGGCGCGGCATCCTCTGCGTCATCGTACAGCGGCTCGATGGGTGACGCCTCCTCGCCCGCGCGAGGCATCGGCTCAACCCTATCCGGGTACTCATCCCTCAGCGTCGCCGTGGGCTTGAGCGGACGCATGTGCGCCGTACTCTCGAGCTCGTCGTAGCTGGCTGCCGCATAGGCATCAAGCTTGGTCGTGGAATCCAGCGACTCGTCGGCCGCGGCACCATAGTTCGCGTCACTATATCCGTTGTCTTCCTGCGAAGGCGCCGCGCTCTTCTCGTCCGAATCGCCAATGACCTCGTAGTCCTCCACAATGGGGGCGTCATCCACAAAGTAGTTGTACTTGGGCACGGGGGCAGGCTCGGGCGCGACGGGCTCCGCAGCCTCCTGCAAGGGAGCGGGCTCCTCGTCGCGCAACGACTCGACATCGGTATCGGCGGCCGGCTCGGGCTCCACCTCTGCAGCCGGCTCGGACTCAGGTTCGGGCATCATCTCGGACTCAAGCGTTACCTCGGACTCAGGCTCAGGTTCAGCCACGTCCTCGCTTTCCGGCGACTCCGCCTCGGGCTGCTCTTCCGTCACCTGATCCTCAGACGCATCGTAGTATTCCGCGTCCGCGGTATCTATATACTGCGGCTCGTCCGCAGGCGCCGGCTCCTCAGGCTCTGCCTCGGGCCCGACTTCAGGCTCCGCGACCTGCTCGACAGGCTGTTCTGCCTCGTACGTCTCTTTCTCGGCGGCATCCTCCGCAGGCTGTGCGGCTGCATCGTCTTCGCCCATGGCAGGCGCGGACTCGGTCGGCTCCGCGTCCCATTCGCTCGTGGGCTCGTACTCGCTCATGTCCAGGACGGGCATGTCCATGGTCGAGTCAAGGTTCTCGTTGGCGTTCGACCCTGCGGGCGAGAAGGACGAGCCCTCCTGCTTGCGACCCTTCCCAAAGGCAGACGCAAACTTCGCCTTGAGGCTGCTAAAGAAGCCCTGCTTCTTCTCGCCCTCAGGCGCGACGGCACCAGTATCCTCAGGAGCCGGCTCGCTTGTGATCGTCTCCCATGCTTCCTCGCTCGCGACGGTTGCCTCATCCTCCGGAAGGGAGTCCTCTGGCGCATACGTCACATCCGAAGTCTGCTCGACGTCGCCCTCGTCCTCGGCGGAAACGTCCTCGGACTCGGGCTGCACCGGCTCCTGCAGAGCGGGAGCAGTCGACTCGTCGTCGTAGTACGGCGCGACGGGCTCCTCGCCCACCGGAATGTAATAGTCTTCCTCGGAGCTGCCAGCACCTTCGTCATGGGGAGTCGCCTCGGTCTCAAAATCAGCGGTGGCGTCCTGCGGTGCCTCCGCAGTCGGTGCAACCTCCGGAAGGTCAATCAGCTTGGACTTGCGCTCAGCCGCGTCCATCCTCGCGGTGTCCTCGGGAGCGGCCGCAAACGCATCCGTCTGCTGGCTGGGCCGCGCGGTCGGCTGGGGCTCTGGCGCCGCAACAGGCTCGGGCTCGGTCTCGACCTCACCCTCCGGCTGGACGGTCGGCTCCGTCGCATCCGCAAAGTGAGCGGGCTCCGCGGGAGCCTCCTCCACAGGCGCGTCTGCATTCTGGTTGGCAGTTGTCTGCCCACCCTTCGGACCCGCGGGCGGCTCGGGCTCCTCCAGGACCTCGTACTCCTCCACGATCGGGTACTGCTCGTCGTACGTCACATAATGTATGTAGTCGACGGTCGGGTGCTCCTGAACCATGTACGGGTTCACGTGAGTCTCGTCCATGGACGTCGCGGGGTTGTACGGCTCGTACACAACGTCTTCCGGCTGCCTGCCGTCGGCTGCCTCGGGCTCGGCCGGCTCGTATCCCTGCTCCGCCTCGGACTCCTCGGCCTCCGCCGCTGCGGACTGCTCGTACAGGCGCTCGTACTTCTCCTCGTACTCCTTCTCGAAGTCGGGAATCTCGGGCACCTGCGGAAGCTTCGTCAGGTCGGGCTTCGGCCGCGGCGGATTGTCATACACGATCTCGCAGTCGGTCGGCAGGATGTTCAGGCTACCCACAAAGTCCGGGCCGCGGCGGACGTTCCCATCAAACGGGTTGTCCCCAACCTCGGGAACGATGTCCTCCAGCCTCTGGCCAGAGCGCGTCCTCACGTCGTGGGCGCCAGTCACGTCACCGCGGTTGGTGCCAGCCTCGCGGTTGTCTGCCACCTGCTCGGGTACGCTTGTCGCAAACTCGTCCTCGGCTACGCCGCTCTCTGGAGTCACGGCAGGCGTCGGCTCGCCAGCGCCCTCGGGGTACCCGGCATTGCCGCGCGAGGCGTTGCCCTTGCGGAAGCCCTGCACGCGCTCCGTCACGCTGTCGGCAGCCTTCCTAAAGAAACCGGCAAGCCCCGCGGCCTTCGAGGCCGGCTTGGTCTCGGTCTGCTCGCCCTGCGTCTCTGCCGCGGCATCCACACGCTCGGCGGGCACGGCCGGCTGGCGGACGACCGTCGCGTCAACGGGTGCGGCCTGAGGCTGCTCCGCGTACGACGCCTCGTTCTTCTCGTCATACTGAGCGTACTGCGCGTACTGCGCGGGCGTCTCGGCGTAGCCCTCGTCCGCTGGCGCCGCCTCGGTCTGGCTCTCATAAGTCTGGCCCTCGGGGTTGGCCTCTGCGTACTGACCCTGCTCGGGCGCGTACTGCTGTGCCTCATACTGCTGCTCCGGCGCGTACTGCTCGGGAGCAGCCTGCTCGCCATACGGCATGTCTGCCGGCGCGGCACCCTCTGGCGCCCCCTCGGGCGAGAAGTACTGACCCTCCTCGTAGCCGGCGGGAGCCTCCTGCGGCATCGCGCCCTCGGGCTGCTGGCCCTCAGCCGCAGCCGCACCATAGTATTGGTCCGTGCCCTCCTCCGGGGCGGTCTGGTCGTACGCGGGCTGCTCCTGCCTGCGCGGGTGGAGAGCAACGTAGCGCTTGGCTGCGTCATCGTGCGGCGCGACCATGTCCATCACGCCCAGCATCGCCGCAAGCGAGGACTTGTTGTCGCTCGCGCCCGTGGTGCAGGGCGCAAACCTCTGGTAGATTGCGGACACGCCCACCGCCAGAAGCGGGAGGGACGCAAGTATGCCCACGATCCAAAAGATGTGCCTAAAGCCAGCCGGCAGGAACACCAGAAGCTGGAACACCGCGCACAACGGCACGATCACGCTGCACACAAACGTGGAGCGCTTGATCATGGGCTGGTACGCGGAGATTCCCGGGTGGCTCAGCAGGTCCTCGTTGGGGCTGTCGTAGTGCGCCACGATCACGATGGGGCGGTTGCCCTTCATCACGAGGGGACCGGAGGCGCGGTGCACGCCGATGACGTTCTGGCTCCTGCCACGCGGGCCAAGGTTTGCCAGCACGTCATGCCCCGCGTATTCCAGGGCCAGAAAGACAAACGAAACCGCAACAAGAACGAGCCCCAGGACTCCCACCCGAGAGGAGAGGAAGCCTGCCAGCAGGATGCCAACAAACATAACAATGTAAAGCACATAGTGTGCAAGGTTCCCCTGCGATGGAGCGTCAAACTCCTGCATCTGGACGTCGAGTCCGTGCTCTTCCATAAGGGAGCCAATCAGCTCCGCTGCGTCAAGCTCCTCCTGGCTATTAGCGGGCGAGATGTCGATCTTCTCGTCAAGATAATCAAGATAGGTGCGCGTTGTCGCCATGCTATTGTCCTTTGCCAAGACAACCAAATCCGCTACTACTCCATCGTCAAAGTATACGTCTTATGTGCCTGCGTTTCCCAAACGCGCATAACCTACCTTATATTGGTGCGCGGCAGGGCAACGCAGGTGGCAACGCAGGTCGTAGGGAGTCGCACTCATGGCTGCAGACAACTGGGGAGACGAATCGTTTGCGTATGAGGACCGCAACAGCGACGACCTCCAGGCGCTGCGCCTCACCTCCCTCATGATCGGCCTCTCCAACAGCAAGAAGCCGCTCTCCACCGCGGAGCTGCGCGACCTCTACTACGCGGACATGTCCGAGGACGCCTTCGCAAAGAAGTTCCAGCGCGACCGCAAGAGCCTCGCAACCTGCGGAATCGTTGTCCGCGAGGTCGACCGCACCGGCGAGGGCGCGCTCTGGGCCCTCGACGCGGACGCCACGTTCGCCGCGGACGCAAGCCTCTCGATAGAGGACGCGACCCTCATCGACGTCGTCTGCATGCCCCTGGCAAACGACCCCTCGTTTCCCTACCGAGACGAGCTCACCCTCGCGCTCGCAAAGGTAAATCGCAGCTACACCACGGTCGTCGCAACCCGCGACGCAAGCGAGGCCGGCGCGTTTGACGTGCGCCTGGCAGAGCTCGTTGGCGCGCTCCAGAACAGGCATCCAATAACCGCCACCTACCAGGCAAAGTCCGCGGGCGAGAAGAACTACACCCTCGCGCTGCTGGGCTCCTTCGGCATGCGCGACAACACGTACTTCGTGGCGTGCGACTACGACCGCAGGTCGCGGCAGCTATCCGGCAGCCCGCGCACCTTCCGGCTCGACCGCTTTGGCAAGGTCAAGCCCCTTGTCTCTCAAACCTACCAGATACCTGCGGACTTCTCCGTAAGCGACTACGTCAGGCTGCCGTTCCAGCTCGGACCCACCGTCTGCACGGCAAGCTTCCTCGTGCCACAGCCGCCCAACAGCCCAGACCTCACGCCAGAGGCACGCCGCGCAATCGCGTCGTACGGAAGCCTCTCCAAAGACAAGCGCACCTGGAGCGCGGACGTGTCCAACCTGGATGCCGCGGCGACATGGGCCATCGACGTCGAGCTCGTCCCCCAGTCACCGTCCCAGCTTGCGGACAGCTACAAGAAACGGCTCTCCGCTGCGGCAACGCTGCAGCCAACGAGCCAGGAAGAGGCACCCGCTAAGGCGGACTCGCGGTCGAGAAGGACGGGGCGCCGCGGCCGCAAGGGCGGCCTGCTCGAGGCCCGTCAGCTCTCGGCACTCGTCGGCGCGCTCGACCGCGAGGGTTCGACCCTCAGCGCGGACGTTGTCGCGCGCCGCCTCGGCTGCAGCCAGGACCACGCAAAGCACCTGCTCAGCATGCTTGTCGATGCCTCAGACGACAAGAGCCTCTACAGGCTCCCGCTCTTGCCCGCGGACGACATGAGCAAGACCATCCTCATGTTCCGCACGCTCGCGGGCAGGCCGCTCCGCCTCACCAGGACGGAGTCGGCGGCGCTCATATCCGCCCTGGGTCACGCTGGCGTCACGCCAGATGATCCCCTGTTTGCCAAGCTTGCGCGGGGTCTCGTCGCAAGGCCACTGCAAGACGACCTGCCAAACGACGCCTCTCCCAAGGCGGATGCCTCCACTCCCGAGGCTGACGTCCTGCGCGTCTGCTCGCAGGCAATCGCAAGGGGATGTGCGCTCGCCTTCGACTACGTCTCTTCACTCTCGGGCCAGCACACGCACAGGATGGTCCTGCCCAAGGGTGTCGACCACAGCAACGGCTCCTGGTATCTCGACGCCTTCGATCTCTCGCGCGGCGGCGCGAGGACGTTCAGGCTCGACCATATGACAAACCTGCAGCTCGCACAGGGCGCCACGCGCACCCAACCGCCAAAGCTCGCCCCAGAGGCAGACGCCCCCAAGCAGGTGTCGTTCGTCCTTCTCGACCCAAGCCTTGTGGATGCCTTCCACTGGAACCAGACCAGCTTCACGCCGCTGCCGTCCGGCCACGTGCTTGCCCACTGCACCTACTTTGGTGGCAACTGGCTTCCCCGCAGGCTTGCTGCCTGCGGAAATGCCATTGCCACCTCGGACGCCGCCCTCTGCGAGGCGATTCGCAGCTACGCCAGCCGGCTACTCGTGTGACTTTCGCCACATCTCTATGTACCTGCTCACGTTCTCGCACTCGAGCATGGTGCCAGATGGCTTCGGTAGCGACGTCAGGAACTGCCTGCCGTAGCGCTTCGTCACGAGCCTCGAGTCCGCAAGCACCAGGATGCCGCTGTCGGATGCAGTCCTGATCAGCCTTCCGGCGGCCTGCTTCACCTCGATGACCGCCTCGGGAAGCGAGTAGCGCCACCACGCGCGCTGCTCGCGTCTGTCGCGCTCGCGCACGAGTGGGTCGCGCGGGCTCGCAAACGGCAGCTTTGGGATCACGACGCAGCGAAGCGTCTCACCCGTCGCGTCGAATCCCTCCCAGAACGACTTGAGCGCCAGCAGGGACGAGCTCCTGTCTCGCAGGAAGCTTTCCCTGATGCGCCGGGGAGAAGAACCCCTCTCCTGGCAGATAAGCGAAAGCCCGGCCGCGTCCAGCCTCGGCTTCAGGATCTCGTACACGCCCTCCATGTCCCTGCGGTTCGTGAACAGCGTGAGCACGGAGCCGTCCATCGCGGTGTGCACGTCGTACAGGAGGTCGGCCAGGCGCTCGATGTACCTGGGGTCATTCGGCTGAGGCATGTCCTTCGCCACGATGACGGACATGTTCCTGTCGTAGTCAAAGCTCGAGGCCAGGCGCACGTCCTTGTGCATGGACGCGTCAAGCCTGTCCAGGCCAACGGCGTGGTCAAAGTGCTCGAAGCTCTTTCCCACCGCAATCGTCGCGGAGGTAAAGACCACGCTCATCATCTCGGGAAGCCACTTCTCGCCCAGGTCGGCGCCAATGTCGAGCTTCTCGGCATGCAGCAGGTCGGAGCCCATGTCCTTCTTCCTGCGCGATATCTGCGCGGAGTAGACGTAGGCCTCGTTCCTACCATCCATGATGAGCTTGAGGGAATCAAGCAGCTCTGTCAGGAACCTTCCCGATTCGGATATCTCAGCAGCAAGCTGCGGCGCGTTCTTCGCCAGCTCCACGCGCGCAGACTCGATGTCCTTGGTCGTCTCCTCAAGACGGTCGATGGCCACCTGCGCGGTCTCGGTCAGGGCCGCCCATTCCGGCGTCTCCCGCACCTCGTCGTCAATCCAGAGCTTCGTGTTGTCGTAGGCACCGTTCGGGCCGGATACCCTGCCCAAGTCGTACAGCGCCACAAACACGTCGCCCATGCTGACGGAAGACCTCGCGGCAGCGGCAGCAGCCTTGGTAAGAAGCCGTATTATCAGCGTCGAGCCCTCAAGCCCCGCCGCGTGCGTCATCACGTTATGCAGGGCACCGCTCTTCGTGCCGCCAAGCAGCTCAAAGGCCGCGCGGGTCTTCTCGCCCGACACCTCCACTGCCCACTGTCTGCGTGCCTCGGACTCAAAGCCGTGCGCCTCGTCAATAACCCAATGCCGTATGGGTGGCAGAATCCTGCCCTCCATCTCGATGTCGCGCAGCAAAAGCGAGTGGTTCGTGACCACCACGTCGCTCGACGCGGCTCTGCGCCTCGCGCCATGCACCAGGCACTCGTTGGGGAAGTATGGGCACTTGGTGCGCAGGCACTCGGCGGGCGTGGTCGTCAGCAAGGCACGCGGCACATAGCGCCACCTGATGCCCAGGGCGTCCAAATCGCCCTCCGGGGACTGGCAGCAATACGCATACGTGACCGCAATCGCGGTCATAACGTCCGATTCCACGGCAGAAAGCGACTTCGTCGCGTCAGAAAGCAGCTCCGTCGGCAGCTCGTTACGGGCCGCAAGGTCCAGCCTGTGCAGGCAGGGGTAGTGGTCGTACCCCTTCAGGCTCGTAAAGGAGATCCCCCCAAGCGCCTTCGAAACCGCAGGTAGCTCGTGCGAGACCAGCTGGTCGGTCAGAGTGTTACTCTTCGTGGCAACGCCCACGGTCACGCCGTTGCGCTTGGCAAACGCCGCCTCGGGAAGCAAATACGCCATGGACTTCCCAACGCCAGTCCCCGCTTCGATGGCACGATGCGTCGAGCTCGCCAGCGCGTCCCGCACCTCAAGCGCCATCTCGACCTGCTCAGGCCGCGGCTCATATCTGTCATATAGCTGCGACACCACACCGCCGGGCGCAAACGCGGCCTCCACCTCGTCACGGCTCATCGCCACAAGGTCGTCGGCCTTCTCCGCCGCGTCCTGACGCGGCTGCGCAACAACCTCACGCAGCAGCTCATGTCTCAACGCCTTGAGCGAGAAGGTCGTGTCCTCGTCCTCGCGCTCAAGTGCCAAATGCCTGATGATCGGCCTGAACTCCCAGTCCACGTCGTCATGCATCTGCGCCAGGAGCAACAGCAGTCCCGCGGGCAGGTCGCTCAGCCCCAGCAGGATGATGCGCCACATACCGCACAGTGCCTCTACGTCGGCGTTAGCACGGTGCGTGACCGAGTCGCAGTCAAACGCCTGGGCCATGTCGGACAACCTGTGCGAGCTCAGCCGCGGCAGCGCAATCCTGGAAAGCGCCAGAGTGTCGATCCAGTTGTCTGTCACATCCCTGCCACCGGGCGTCCGCTCAATAAACGTCCTGTCAAACGTCGCGTTGTGCGCCAGGATCGGCGCACCGCCAACAAACTCCGCCAGCATGGCTACCGCCTCAGGCGCCTCGGGGGCGTCCGCAACGTCCACGTCGCGTATGTGCGTAAGCGCGGTAATCTCCTTGGGGATCGGGCCGCCCGGATGCACATACGTCTGGAACCTTTCGGATACCTTTCCCTCGGATATCCTCGCGGCGGCAATCTCGATGAGGTCGCAGTCCTTAAAGGAAAGGCCCGTGGTCTCGGTGTCCAAGACCACGATGTCATCCTCAAGGGGACCAAAGTCGGCCGTCTTCGCTCGTTCCTGGAGCGAGAAGTACTGATCCCTTATCGATTTTGGTGTACCAGGGAGGAGGAGCGACTCCAGGGTCGCCCCTCCCTTAGCCGTATCGGCAGACGCCATGCAGTGTCCTTACTTCTTACTTTTCCTTCGCAGCATGTGCCTCGAGCGCATACTCCACAAACTTGCGGCAGAGCTCGGGGAACTCGATGCCGTCGTGACGCGCGGAGTCCGGCATCAGGCTCGACTCGGTCATGCCAGGGATGGTGTTCGTCTCCAGAATCACCGGCGTGCCATCAGACTTTACAATAAAGTCGCTTCTTGATGCACCGAGGCAGCCAAGCGCCTTATGTGCCCGCACGGCAAGCTCCTGCGCCTTCGCGTAAGCCTCCTCGGGCAGACGCGCGGGGATGACATGGTGAAGGGCGGACGGCTCGTACTTCACCTTACTGTCGTAGAAGTCGGAGCCGGTCACGATCTCGATGATGGGGAGCGCGTGAGGCTCGTCGTTGCCGATGACGGGTACGGAGATCTCCATACCCTCGATGCAGGACTCGACCAGCACACGGTCACCCTCGGAGCCGGCCTTCGCAACTGCAGCCGCCAGCTCATCAGCAGAAGTGACGCGGGACACGCCATAGCTTGAGCCATTAGCTGCAGGCTTCACAAAGATGGGCAGACCGAGCTTCTTCACAAGCTCTTCCGCCATCGCATCGTCTACCTGCGTGTCACCCTTTAGGTCAACACCCTCGGGCACTGGGATGCCGGCGGACCTATATATCGACTTTGCAACTTCCTTCTCGGTGCCGGTGGCAGACGCAAGCACGCCAGAGAACGTGTAGGGGATATGCATAATCTCAAGCAGACCCTGTATACAACCGTCTTCGCCGTAGCGACCGTGCATTGCCACGAAGGCCACGTCGTAGTTGCCGTCGGCAAGCGTCTTCACAAAGTCAGGCGCCGCGACGTCCAAAAAGTCGACCTTCTCGAATCCAGCCTGACCAAGTGCCTTCTGGCACGCCTTGCCCGACTGAAGCGAGATTTCCCTCTCGTCCGACCATCCACCGGCAAGCACAACCACGCTGCATTGTGTAACGTCGGTCTTCTCCATCTTAAGCTCCTTCATCCTGCACTTCGTGCGGTAGTATCAACTCGAAAGGCGAGGTAACTCAAACGAGGATACTCCACAACACCACGAAGACCCAGGCGAGGTCCCAAATCATGCAAGATGCCAATACTCAGCAGCCGTCTTCTAAGCCACACCAGAAGAAGGACATTCACAGCTATTCGCACAAGGAGCTTGTCGCGCTCTTCAAGGAGCTTAACCAGCCCGCGTTCCGTGCCAAGCAGGTGGAAGAATGGGTTTGGGAGAAGAACGCGACGTCCTTCTCCCAGATGACGAACCTACCGAAGTCCCTTCGTTCCGTTCTGGAGGAGAACCTTACTCTCGGCGGGACTGAGGAGCTCGTCAAGCAGGTCTCTCAGGACGGAAGCAGGAAGTACCTGCTGAGGTATCCTGACGGAGTTTCCGTCGAGTGTGTTGGTATGCCCAATCGCGGCAAGCTTGCGGTTTGCGCATCCTCGCAGGCAGGTTGCCCGATGGGTTGCGCATTCTGCGCCACCGGTGCCTCCGGCTTTACGAGGAATCTTACCGCTGGGGAGATCTACGAGCAGGTAATGCATGTGCGCGACGACTTCGACACGCGTGTAACGAGCGTTGTCCTCATGGGTCAGGGCGAGCCTTTCATGAACTACGATGCTGTGCTTTCCGCGTTGCGCAAGCTCAACTCGCCTGACGGAGCGGGTATTGGCGCAAGGCACTTGACTGTTTCGACTTGCGGCGTCATCCCCATGATCAAGCGCTTCGCGAATGAGCCTGAGCAGTTCACGCTTGCCGTCTCTCTTCACTCCGCGGTTCAGCGCACTCGTGACATGCTGATGCCTGGCGTCAAAAAGTACTCTCTACTCCATCTTTACGATGTCATGGGTGAGTATGTTGACAAGACCGGGCGTCGACCGACATACGAGTACGCACTGATCAAGGGAGTTAACGATACCGAGGAGGAGCTTGCCTCGCTTTGTGACTTCTGCCGCGACAATCTTGCACACGTTAACCTTATCCAGCTTAACGACGTCAAGGGTTCTAAGTTCCAGCCGTCATCAGAGGCACGCGCCCAGGAGTTTGTCAGGCGACTTGCTAACGTAGGCGTTGAGGCTACGATCAGAAACTCGCGTGGCTCCGATATCGATGCCGCTTGTGGTCAGCTCAAGCAGAATGTCGAGCGTATGAGTCGCTAACCATTCTCCTTAGATACCTTGTGGAAAAGGCCGGCCTGGAAGTTCCAGACCGGCCTTTTCTTAGTACCCGATAGCCTTCCATTCGTTGAGAGTTCTCTCGCTGTTCTTAGTTGAAGAACTCTCTTGCTCTCTTTTAGCCTTTGAAGCCTTCACTGCCTCGCTTCCCTTGTCTCTTAGAAACCGGATGAGTGACTGCAATGATTGCTTGGCTTCATCGTTTAGCAGAAGATAGCTTATTGTCAGAAGCATACTCACAGATAAGATTCCGCATCCAAACGCCGCCGTTGACTTCTTCATTCGTCATCTCCTGAAGCTTCTTCATTCGAGAGCATGTCCACTATTCTCGCCAAATCTTCGTCAGTCGAGAATTCGATCTCTATCTTGTTCTTGTTCCGGAGACGCTTAACCTTGACGTTTGTATTCAGTGCCGTACGAAGCTGTCTCGCTGCCCTCTTATATGCGAGCGGTGTAGGCTCCCTATGCTTTCTCTCTTCAGTCTCGCCAGTGCCAGAAAATAGGGGAGCAAGCTTTTCTGTCTGTCTTACCGTTAGATTCTCGTCGATGACCTTATGTGCAAGCTTGATTTTTCCCTCAGATCCGGAGACAGCCAGAATCGCCCTTGCATGCCCTGCTGTAAGTTTCCCATCCAACATCATCTGCTGGACCTCTTCTGGCAAATCAAGCAGTCTGAGGGTATTTGCTATTGCCGAGCGCGATTTCGAGAGCGCTTTCCCAAGTTGCTCTTGAGTAAAGCCATTATCCTTAATGAGCTTCTCGTAACCTTTTGCCTCTTCAATTGGGTTAAGGTCCGAACGCTGCAGGTTTTCGATTAGGGCAAGCTTGAATACCTCTTTCTCATCAATATCCTTGATGTTCACAGGTATTTCCTTGAGACCGGCAAGCTTTGCAGCCTGGTATCTTCTCTCACCAGCTACGATTTCGTAATTCGAACCTTTCTTCCTGACAAGAATTGGCTGTAGTACTCCGTTTTGCTTGATGGAGTCCGCAAGTTCCTCAAGTGCTTGTTCGTCGAAATTCTTTCTCGGCTGGTCTTTGTTCACCTTGATCTTCGACAATGGGAGTGTTGAATCACTCGAAATGGCGGAAATCTCTGCATCGGCCGTTCCCATTAGGGATTCGAGTCCCTTTCCGAGTCCACCCTTTCTAGCCACGGCGAGTCACTTCCTTTGCCAACTTCATATATGCCAACGAACCCTTACTGACATGAGCATACAGCGTAATCGGGAGCCCGTGGCTTGGTGCTTCAGACAGTTTCACGTTTCTCGGAATGATTGTCTTGAACACTTTTCGACCAAAATACTTTGTTACTTCCTCGACGACCTGCTTCGAAAGCGTCGTTCTTGCATCATACATGGTCATTACTACGCCAAACACGTCGAGTCCAGGGTTTAGACGGGTCTTGACCATCTTCATAGACTCAAGAAGTTTAGTTACACCTTCGAGCGCGTAGAACTCACATTGAATCGGAATTAGGAGAGAATCAGCGGCAACCAAAGCATTTACCGTCAAGAGGCCGAGTGATGGGGGGCAATCAATAAAGATGTAGTCAAATTCGTTTCTAATCGGCTCAAGTATGCTTTTTAGAATGCTTTCCCTTGCCATGGCTGAGACAAGCTCGATTTCCGCACCAGCAAGTTGAATCGTTGCTGGGATTACAAACACATTTGGCTCGACAGTCTCTGTAATGAGCTCCTTTATTGGGAAGTCATTGAGAAGAGCATCGTAAACGTCGTGTTCCAGTTCCTCTTTTTCAATTCCATACCCGCTTGTCGTGTTTCCCTGGGGATCTAGGTCAATCACAAGCACTTTCTTCTTATTCTCTCCGAGCGCTGCAGACAGATTGACGGCGGTGGTCGACTTGCCTACTCCACCTTTTTGGTTAATGATGGCGAGCACCTTCGAGTCTCTGTCAGGAAACGCTCGTTTTACTTCCTCATACTTCATGTTTCTCCCCACATTGTTTCACGTGAAACATTAGACAATATACTTTTAGAACAGAGGGCTTGCTTTTGCCTCGCCAGTTCTTCTAGGTAGTCTTACACTCGATCTCTTGATCTTCTCTACTTTAAGAATCTCACGATGACCAGACTCGTTCGGAAGTTCGAATGTTTCACGTGAAACAATCTTCATTCCACAAATCTTTGCAGTCTTAATAGCATCGTCCAATTCTTCGTCAGTTAGATTACCTTTCGATGCAATCAAGAAGCCACCGATTGCTAGAAGAGGAGCTGCGTACTCAATTAGCACCCTCAACTTAGCAACTGCCCTTGCAGTCACATATTCATACTTTGAATCATTGGAACGAGCTAAGTCTTCTACTCGAACATGAAAGGCATGGCAGCGGTCGGCCAATTCGAGATCTTCAATAAACGAATTGACGCAGTCAACCTTCTTGCCAACAGAGTCAACCATATCGATAGAGAAATTCGTCATGATGGCGATAGGAATTCCAGGAAAACCAGCACCGGTACCAATGTCACATAAATGAGAGTCGTCCTCAAGTGAGCTCATTTGCTTCAAATATAGGAGTGAGTCAACAATATGACGATCTATCGCATCGTCAACAGATGTGATCCTGGTTAGATTGATTGTCCTGTTCTTCTCATTTACAAGAGAGATATGCTTGAGGAGCAGTTCAGCCTGATGTACAGAAACAGGGATATCGAAATCCCTAGCCATCAAGATGACTCTATCAATGTTGGTACTCATGTGGGCCTTTCAGTTTGACAGAAGTTCCCGAGTCGAGAATTTTCGTCCTAGACAAGATCCAAATCACGCTACTAGTGAAGTCAACTATGACAGTATGATATGCCATGCCTAAGAGGAAACGCTCGACACCCTAGACAGCAAGATTCAAACGTATGACTAAGTGGGTCGCAAATCCCCCGTACTTCTCAGCAGCCTCTTATGATTCGCTTGTAGACCAGAATGATGACAGACAGCGTCCACTAGTAGCAGATGAGAATTCTCAGACACTCTTATACTTTCTACTAACAGGCGAATGTGGCTTCGTGTGACTCATGAGGAACAGGAAGTCTCACTAAGAGTTTCTGTTCCTCATGAGCCAGTATTTAAAGATGATCTAGGGGCACAACTCGCAATTAACACCCAAAAAGCTGATCGACCCATAGAAGTATTGAAGCGTCCTCACGCTGCACCTCTTGCAGGCATCATAAAGATCAAGAGACAACCAGGTACCGAACGCTACTTCTTGACCCGATGTGCGTCTCATTGTCATGTACGTGTCCTGACATGGGATATTAAGCACTCACCAGCAGTACCTCAGCTAGACATTGCTCCAATCCTCTTTGTATATATGACAGTAGGCAGTCACACCGAAATCAGAAGGAGACATCAGACGCACCGTCTATAACAGATGGCAGGGTCATACCCCACAGACCCTAGACGCATCATCGATACCAATCGAGACAATACCTTGCCAGCTATCAAAGCATTAGCAATCCGAGAGTAGCGAATCGTGCGGGTCGCGGTAACCTCCCCGCACCCGCCTGACACCACTCGGGGTACCATGGGGATGCCAAACATAGATTTGCCCAAGCGGCCACCCGGTCCTATGTTTGGCGACA
>QOUO01000111.1 GCA_003862195.1 Coriobacteriaceae bacterium
CGCCCACGCGCCCGTACTCGACCTGCATGAAGCGCACGAGGTCCTCCTGCGTGAGGGTGCGCTCGTAGTTGAAGAGGCCCGCGTGGATGTCCGCGAGCTTCTCGATGAGCACGAGGAGCTCCTCGTGAGTGAGGGGCTGCAGCCTGATGACCGGCGCAAGCATGTCCACGAGGCCGTCCTGCGCAAAGCGTCCCTGCGTGAGCCTGCTGCGGAGCGCCTCGTAGGAGTAGATCCCGCGCCGCCTGTCCTCGATGGACTGGGGCGTGCCGCTCATGATGATGCCCAGGTAGTGCGCCTTGCCCTGCAGGGTGTCGTTGTACATGGTGAGAATCTTCTCGTAGTTGTACTGGCGACTGATGGCGTTGGGGATCTTGTAGAGGTTGACGAGCTCGTCCACGAGCACGATGAGCCCCTGGTAGCCGGCACCGCGGAGGAACGTGGCGAAGAGCTTGAGGTAGTCGTACCAGTCGTCGTCGCCGATGGCGATGTTGACGCCGAGCTCCTGGCGCGCCTCCGTCTTGTTGCGGTACTCTCCGCGGAACCACTTGGTGACGTTCGCCTTGGTGTCGTCGTCTCCCTCGAGGTGCGCGCGCCAGTACATGGTGAGGAGTCTCGCGAAGTCGTAGCCGTGCACCAGCTCCTGCAGGTCGCGGATCGTGGTGAGGATGCGACGCTCCACTGCGTCTGCGAACTCCGGATCGTCGGGGCCGATGCCGTCCTCGAGGGTGACCTGCGACTCGACGTTCGACACCCACCGGTCGAGGATGAGGTTGAGGGCGCCGCCTTCGGGCTGCGTCTTGGTGGAGAGGTTGCGTATGAGCTCGCGGTACGTGGCGAGTCCCTGGCCGTTGCCGCCCTGCAGGCGCCGCTCCGGCGAGAGGTCCGCGTCGCAGACGACGAAGCCCTTGCCCATGGCATGGTTGCGGATGGTCTGCAGCAGGAAGCTCTTGCCGGCACCGTAGCGCCCCACGACGAAGCGGAAGCTCGCCCCGCCCTCGGACACGAGCTCAAGGTCGTGTAGCAGCGCCGCGATCTCGCGCTCGCGACCGACCGTGATGTAGGGAAGGCCTATGCGCGGGACGACGCCGCCCTTGAGCGAGTTGATGATCACCGCTGCGATGCGCCTTGGCACGCGCCTGTGCTTCTGGTCTGCCATGGCTTGTCCCTCCTCGTGTGAGCTGTGGCAAACCATTGTAGCCTATGGAACGGAAACAGAACAGGTGTTCCTACCCGATTTGTGAAGTCGTGACAAATGTCACGGGTGCGCAGCGCTGCGGGCGAGAGCGCTGTGCTCGCTAGAGTCCGCACAGCTCGCGGACGTCATCCACGTAGTCGGGAACGAGCTGCGGGGCGCCGTCCACGTACTCGATTGCGGTGTCGCCCAGCTCGTCGAAGAACTTCTCGTTGATGGAGTCGACCAGGACCGATGCCATGGGCTTGCCTGGCCCGAGCAGGTCCTGGAAGTCCTGGCCGGCGGCGATTCGCCGGACGACCTCGAGCTCGAGCTCCGTCAGGCCGCAGGGGGCATCGTCCTGCGCGGCAGGCGTGGCCTGGGGCGCGGATGCCTCGTCCTTCTCGCCCGCGGGGAAAGCGGCGGGAGAGAAGGACGAGGCCTCTGGCTCGGCGGCATCGGACTTGGACTGTGCGGGCGTGGTCGTCGCGGCTGGCGCCGCTGCTGCCTGGGGCTCGTCCTCGATCTCCTCGTCCACCAGGAGGGCATCGCGCGTGGTCGCGGCGGCCGTGCGGATGCCTTGGAGCTTGGAGAGGTCGATCGTGATCTTGCGGCGCTCCGCCTCGGCCTCGCGCTCGTACTGGGCGGCCGAGGCCTGCACGATGAAGCGTTCGAGGTACTTGGGGAGCGGCCGCGGCTTGAGCGGGTGGCCGTCGTCCCAGTCGAGGCGCATCTGACGGTCCATGGCGCGCAGGATGCGGCCGAGGTCGCGACTCTTGCTGGTGCGCTCGTAGCCGCGGTTGATGAACAGGCGGCCCGCGCGGCTGGTCACGCTCGTGCAGGCGTCGATGCGGTAGGTCCTCACGGGAAGCTCGCGCGGCGGGCGGTAGGGCAGGTCGGGCAGGGGATACCAGCCAACGCGCGACTCCCAGCCCACGAGTCCGTCCACAAAGTTGGTCTTGCGGCGCTTGCCGCAGTGGCGTGCGAGCGAGCGAAAGATCTCCGCCCCGACGGCCGCCGCGGAGTCGGGGTGCTCGCGCAGGAAGGGCGAGCGGTCCACGTTGTAGCTGGAGACGACGCCCATGGCGTGCCACAGCTGTGCGTCCGAGGGGGCCTCCTTTGGCATGTCTGCCGCCGTGAGGCCGCGGGCGCCCGCCTCGCAGAGGACGGCGCGTTCGGCCGTGCGCAGCGTGGCGACGGCCTGGGCAAAGCCGCGCTGCGACTCGGGTTCCACGAGTTCGGGCGGCAGGTTGTGAAGGACGGCGTAGTCGCGCATCCAGCGCCGCGCGTCGAGGGCGAGGCCGGAGTCGAGCCCGTCCACCCCAAGCTCGACCGAGCGCTGGTAGAGCCGCCTGAGCTGGGCCAGGCACGGCTCGCCGGGCGCGGCGCCCACGCCGTTGACGAGCTCGGCCGCCAGCAGGCGACCGTACGTGTAGGGAAGGCGCTCCTCCTTCCCGCTGCGCCACGCCGTGCGCCAGCGGAAGTAGTCGACGAGCTCCTGGTCCGTGAGGTCGCGGTACGTGACGCCGTAGCGCGGGCGCGGAGCGTAGCGGGAGGGAGACGTGTCGTCCGCGTAGTCCGCGGCGACTTCCGCCTGCCTTACGAAAAGCGTGACGCCTGTGAGCGGCTGCCCGTCGGGGAGCCGCTCCGCCTCGAGTCCGCGGAGCGCCTGAAGCGTCTGGGGAAGGGGGCTCCTGCGCTGCGTCGGCCTGGTGGCGCGCTCGCCCGGCGTGGGCCAGCCCCAGGCCGAAAGGACGGGGTCGTCCGGCTCGTCCAGGGGCGTGTCGACCACCTCGAGCCAGGCGGGAACCTGCTGCGTCTGGTCGTGTTTCGCATGCGTCTTGGGTGCGCCGCTGCCAAGGTGCGCGGGGCGCGGGCGGGGTGGAACCTCCGAGCGCGCCTGCCTGCGTAGGGCCGCGCGCTCTTCTCGCCCAAGGGCGCCTGCGGCGGGGCGTGCGGGGGAGTCGGCCGCGGCGGCTGGGACGGTGCCGGCGGCGGCCTCGTGGTCGCGCCTGAGGTCCGCGCCGGTGCGCAGGATGGGCTCCTCGCCAAAGGTCCCGGCGGAGAAGATCGTGCGCTCCCGCTCGGTGGCATTACGCATGATCTGGTCGAGCACCTGGCGTGCGCGGCTGGGCGCTGCGTCCTGCTGGCCCTCCGCGGCGGGGACTCCACCCTTGTGCCGATCCCGCTCGTCCTGCGGGTCCCGGCTCCGTTCCTGGTCCATGGCGCCTCTTATCCTCTTAATCGTCGCCTCCCGGCGACTTTAGTCCTGTATTACGGGCAACCGGATATGGGACATTGTTCCTGACGGCGGGGGATCGCGTGATGCTTGCGCCTTGGGACCTCG
>QOUO01000112.1 GCA_003862195.1 Coriobacteriaceae bacterium
AGAGCGCGTACAGCGGGTACGACGTGACGATCTGGCTCCGCAGCGAGGGCTCCATCGGCCGCTGCCAGCCCAAGCTCGACTACCTGCACGCCACGTACCTCAAGACGCTCGACGCCATGAAGCAGAGTCCCGCCGCCTACGCGTACGGCCTCATGCCCAAGGAGGACGTCACGCCCGAGGCCTGCGAGGCGGCCAAGCAGAAGGTCGAGGACGCCTACAAGGGCATCAAGCTCACCACCGACTGGGACGAGGCCTTCAACGACGCCGACCTCGTGATCGAGGCCGTGGCCGAGAACGTCCAGCAGAAGATCGACTTCTACACAGAGCTCGCCAAGCACCTGCCCGAGCGCACGATCATCGACACCAACTCCTCCACGCTGCTGCCCTCGCAGTTCGCGGAAGCCACGGGCCGTCCGGAAAAGTTCCTCGCGCTCCACTTCGCAAACGAGATCTGGGCGCACCCCACGGCCGAGGTCATGCGCCACGCCGGCACCGGCGACGAGGCCTTCGAGACGACCATCGCCTTCGCGGCGTCCATCCGCATGATCCCGCTGCGCGTCAACAAGGAGCAGCCGGGTTACCTGCTCAACTCCATGCTCGTGCCGTTCCTGAGCTCCGCCGAGGCCCTCTGGGCCAACGACGTCGCCACGCCCGAGGACATCGACCGCGCCTGGACGCTGGGCACCGGCGCCCCCGCAGGCCCGTTCCGCATCCTCGACATCGTGGGCCTCACCACGGCGTACAACATCGGCATCATGGACCCGCGCGCCAAGGACCCCAGCACCGTCCAGGGCAAGATCGTGGCAAAGCTCAAGGAGAAGATCGACAACGGCGAGCTGGGCCTCAACGCCGGCAAGGGCTTCTACGAGTACGGCAAGAAATAGCTTCTACTAGCGCCGGACTGGCGCTCCAACGCAGATAACTGCCCCCCAAAGTGCCCGGGCACCGCATCGCCGCTCGCGACCGGTGCCCGGGCACTGTCGTATCTGTCGGTAAGGGAGAAGGACAAGCGTCCGCTCCTATAGCTCTACCATTGCGTTCATTCCGACACGCTTCTCCTCGAAGCTCCTTTCGCCCACAAGATAGCGAACGCTGTCGTACTGCTTTTCAGTCATGCAGAACACGCAAATCGCGCCCGTAGAGGGAACGCCTTCCTCAAGCGCTCTCACGCACCTTGCAGCTACCTTCTTGCTCGGAACTGCGCGAATGTACACCTCAGGTTGCAACAGGACGAACCCATTGGACATGAGTCTTTTCCTGTAAGCCGTATACTCGCTCTTCGTCCCGCGTCGGTTCGTGGGCCTCAGCATTACGACTATGCGCACTTCTCCCCCACTCCCATGTCAGTGTCATCAATGGGACGCACGATAGGCAGCTGCATGACCCTGGCGTCACCGCAGTTGATCGCGCCACGCAGCGTCTCGCTCATGCGACTGACTGCGTTGTGAACGGAGACGATTCGATCCTCTAGGTCTACCTTGCACAACGCAACCTCGCGAAGCTTGCTGCGCTGGTTCCTGGACAGCCGGCACGTCGTGCCCACCACGCCAAGCGCAACGAGATCGACCGCGGGACGCAAAGGCTCCATCAGGTCATCGGCCAAGTTGAAGGCATTGAGCTGCGAATGGTGATGAATTCCGAATGCGGGGATGAACCCCGTCGATACGAGCGAGCGCGCCACCAGCGACCGCACGATTGCATAGCCATAGTTCAGAGCACTGTTCAGTGGATCTTCGCAACGCCTGTTGAGTCCCAGCTGTAGGTGTTGAAAATAGCACTTGGCTGCAGCACCCTCGCGATTCGTAGGGTCGCCGGGCATCACGCCTTGTGAGAACGACCAGACCTCCTCAGCGCCAGGCAATCCCAAGATGGCGAGTGAACGTGCCTGATTCTGGATTTTCGAAACGACGATGCGACCCCAAATCGCATCTCGCAGGTCGCCTGGCATGGTTGCCTGTGCATATGCCACACGTGATTGCCTCGCATTCGCCACCATAGGTATGGTCATGCTCGATGGCATGTGGTTCCTTCCCATAGTGACGACCATAACGTGATGAACCGCAAGCATATCCAAACACATGGTCGAAATACGGATGTCTGGAGCATCCGCAATTAACATCATGATGTCCTCAATTGGAATTGACGCGGTACCCTCGCTCTCAATCACAACCAGCTGTCCATTGCGGGCATGAACCTCTGCGGGGTGCTCTATAGAAACTATTCGAAAGGCCACATGACCATCGCCTTAGTTGAGCTTTCAACGACAGGCTCGGGATACATCCTTGCAGCTTTGGCAACAATGTCCATACGGTATTCGGAGTCGAAATCTAGGTAAGCGCAGCTACTATAGGTTGAACGGCGGGACGAAATCAGCCCGCCGTTCAACCGCATGACGTCGTAGTTCCGGCCCATTAAATCACCCACAATTACGGCTTAGAAAGCTACCCCGTACGGATAGGTGTCTCTCACGAAGCGCGCTTCACCAAACTCCTTGCGGAGTGCTTCTTCGCAAATTGAGCGTGTTTGCTCTTTTGTAGGTACGTAGTCGACCTCGGACCATGCGCTATCAAGCGCAGAGATTGCTCGACTGACCACTTCGTTTGGAACATCCGAATTTTCGTAAAGTTCTGGGTTACCCCGAAGCGAGTCAATGCTGTACCACTTTCCCTTATATGGGACATCAATGACGATTGTTCCCTTATACAGCATGGCGCACTCACCCTACTTGCCAAGCAGCTGTCTCAATGCAAACGAAAATAGCTTAGGGTCCTTGCTCTTCAAAGAGATTGGATCCGTGTACAGATATTGTATCCCCATGGATGACACCTCGTAGGCGTCGCCACCATAATCCTTGTACACATACGGCGAATAGGCATCATCCACTATTCGAGCCATCTCGTTATACCTATAGGCATCGTTTTTCATCATCCGCTGCAGAGACACTATTGCCGCACCCTTTGTTCTCTCGTCAAAGAATGCTTTACTTTCCGTCCTGAAGTGTTCGTCGACATTATCCATGGCGTGCATCAGCTCGTGCACAATCGTAAACTCGTCCGTCTTTTCTCTCAAGATCTGTTGAACGGCGGGACGAAATCAGCCCGCCGTTCAACTGTCCTCGGGCTTCTCCTCGGGCTCGGTCTTGGTCTCCTGCTCGTCTGCCATGTGCCTCTCCAATCCACGTGTTTGGTTGCGCGCTTCCCTGCGCGGCTGTGGCGGCCATTTTGCGCTGGCCGGGCGTCGTGGCCCTTTTACGCTGGCCGGGCGTCTGCATGGATGGTCTGACGGCGGTAACGGGCAAGAAAAAGGCCGCCCCGAAGGGCGGCCCGCTTCTGCTGATTATTCGCACGAAGAAGCACCGGCGGTCTCAGCGTCAGCGCCGCCGGTGCTCGCATTATGTGCACCAGCCTTCTCACTGGGTGCACCGGTTGGCTAGGCCTTGCCCGACGCAACCGTTGACGT
>QOUO01000113.1 GCA_003862195.1 Coriobacteriaceae bacterium
CACAGCAGGAGATCCAGGAGAAGTACGGCTTCCCCGTGGCCTCCATCGTGAACATGCGCGAGGTCGTGGACGCGCTGTACGACCACGAGGTCGAGGGTCGCGTGGTGATTGACGACAAGCTCAAGGCAGCCATCGACAAGTACTACAAGCAGTACGGGGCCAAGGAGTAGGGCACCTCGGATTGACGTGATGCGTGCGGCTGTACCTCTGGGTGCGGCCGCTTTTTGTGTGGAGGGTACGACCGCGTTTGTGTGACTAGGATGTGCGCGGCACGCCGAAGGCCGTGAGCAGGGTCTCGAAGCGCGGCTTGTCCAGCACGGTCGCGAAGTCGAAGCGCATGACCGCAGCGCCGCCCAGCGTGAGGCGCGACTCGCGAAGCCGCTCTTGGGAGAGGTTGCGGAGAGCCGTGTGGAGGGGTTCGGAGGCCGTATGGGGCGCCGCGGGCGCGATGCCAGGGCCAGCCTCGGGGGTAGTTCCGTCCGCGATGGTGTATTTGCCCAGCCCGTCGAGCTCGCCGATTATGGGAAGGCCGTTCTCGCCCTTCCCCCAGTAGAAGTCGACACGGTAGGTCCGCTGCGAATCAAAGGGGTCAGAGAAGGGAACCTGCAGCTCTGGGGAGGCAAAGCCGAGTTCAATCATGGTGCCCCGCGCGACGGACTCTCCCCCGTCTTCCGCGCGGGGGTCAGTGAGGCGGGCAACGTCTTGCGCGCGATGAATTCCGTGGAGGCCACAACCGACACGGGCGAACTCTGCCACGAGGTCGTCTGGCGTGAGCGACTTTTGCCGGGCATAGGAGTCCGTCACCGCAAGGGCGAACGGCATGTCAAGATTGCGAGCGCAATCAAAGACGCAACGATCAAGGGGAGTCACCTTCACACCACTGGCGACGGAGGGTTGGCCGCCAAAGTAGAGCCTCTTCACGTGGTCAGTATTCCTGATATGCGATGCGGAATCATTGGCAACGTGTATGACTTCAATGTTGGGACACGAGACTTCTAGCTCGTAGGCAATGGCCGCAGACGATTCGCAGAAGACCCAGCTTGGATGTAGTAACGCAGCTGCCCTGATTACTCGGATTGATTTCTCGCTTGGATCAAGGCCCCGCCAATAGGCAGGCTCCTCGTACACGCCCGGGAAGGGCGACAGCAGGATGCCTTCACGCACGCGACGCTTCAACAAGTCTCTACCCGACCTCTTTGCAGCTGGTAGACACATTCTCATATCTCGCGCGTGATTGAGTGCCCGTTCAATCTCGGCGTCCTTTTCTGGCCAGAAGGACTTCGACATGCGGCTCCTCCCATCGCACTCGGGGGAGTCACCTTAGCAAAGCCTCCTTGCAGTCGGCTTGCTCATATCTCGCCGCAATCTTGCCGCAGCCAGCCGCAACCGCAAAAACAATGCCTGGCTTAAAGTCCGAGCACGCAGCCACGCTCACACTACGGGGCGTTTTGGTGCGCTTATCTGATTTCTGTGCAATACGGTGTGGTTAAGGCCGTAATAGAGGCCTTAACCACACCGAAAAACACAGTTCTTTGTTAAGCGCACCTAATTGCCCCGTAATCAAAAGTCGAGGGGCGTCACCCGTGTGCCGCTAGCGGTTCGCCTTCAGTGTCGCGAACATCTTCGTGTTGTGGCGCTTCACGAACGAGATGAACTTGCCCTCCTGGTAGGCAAGGGCCACGTTCTTCTGCTTGATCGGCATGAGCATCGCGGCCATCATCTTTGAGCGGGGGCGCGCCGTCACCACGGCGACCTGGGCGCGCTGGCTCGTGATCATTTCCTCGATCTGCCTGCACTTGTCCTTCTCGGACAGCTGGCACTTGGGGTTGCAGACGTTCTCGATGCAGCCGATGAGGCGCTCGATGTAGCGGCGCTGGATCATCTCGTTGCTGGCGGCGTCGCCGAGCAGGCCCCAGTGCTTGTAGAGGTCGAGCATCCAGGTGTGCTCCTCCTCGCGCTTGGCGTACATGTCCGGGCGCCAGCGCGCGGTCTCGGACTCGCTGCGCTGCCGGATGAAGTGGTAGTACGGCTGCGAGATGACGCCCACGCGCTGCACGTCGCGCACGTAGTCCAGCACGAAGGGGAAGTCGTCCCAGAACGTGGGGCGGAAGCGGATGTGCAGGTCCTCGATGCGGGAGCGCAGGAACAGCTTGTTCCAGGGCGGATAGAGCTGGTTCTCGTCAAACAGGCGGAAGGCGGCGGCGCGGAACTCCTCCTGCGTGTGGTAGACCGCGTCCGCACAGGCCTTGACCTCGGTGGTGTGCTCGTCGGCCTTGCCGTAGTACGTGTCGATGTAGAAGCCCGCAACCACGAGCTCGAGGCTGTTGCGCTCGGCAAACGAGAGCATGTCCTGAAGCATGTGGGGCTCGGCCCAATCGTCGGCGTCCATGAACATGACGTAGCGGCCACGAGCGCGGTCGAGCGCGTAGTTGCGCGCCGCGGGAGCGCCGCCGTTCTGAAGGTGGTACACGTTCACGCGAATGTCGCGATCGGCGATGGAGTCGAGGATCTGGCCGGTGCGGTCGGTCGAGCCGTCGTCCACGACGAGCAGCTCGAAGTTCTCGAACGTCTGGTGCTGGAGGCTCTCGACGGCCCGTCGCACATAGCCGTCCACGTTGTACGCAGGCATGATGACCGAAATCTTTGGCATGCGTGGGGTCATTCGGCAGGCTCTCCAAACCACAATCGGTATACGACGTTGGGCGACGTTCGAAATTATCTCCCACCGCGTGACCTGCCGTGTGTCGAAGACGTGGAGTTCAATATACGCACAAACACCCGCGGTCTGGCATATGGCTGGCACACCCATCCGAGTGCATAAAAAGCGCCGGGCGAGAAGGACGCGCCCTTCTCGCCCGGCGAATCGTGCCAGGGTTCTGCGGTGCTGCCGATTGCGGCGAGCGGCCAGCGCATGCGGCTGGCAGCCGTTACGACTTTGGCACCATGATGCCGAGGCTTGCGCCAAGCTGCGAGGAGTTGATGACCTCCCAGCTGCCGCCCGCGCCGTCGTCCTCCTTGGTCGTGGGCGCATCGAGGCGCGTAAGGTTGTTGATGCCCATGGACTGTACCTGCTCGGCTACCTCGGTAAGGTCGGCCGTGGTCATGTCCGTGTCGATGTCGTACAGAAGGTCGGCGCCGTGGCTGAGGAGGGCCGTCACACCGGAGCCCTTGTACTTCTCGAGCTTGTCCCACACGCCGTCCGTGGCGAGCATGACGTGGGTCATGCGGAGGTTGGCCGCCTTCGCGAGCGGCGCGACGCACGCCGAGGCGCCCGACGCCGCAAACA
>QOUO01000114.1 GCA_003862195.1 Coriobacteriaceae bacterium
CCAAGGCGCAGTTCGAGGCGCTTGAGCAGTACGGTCGCAACGTGACGGACCTCGCCCGTCAGGGCAAGCTCGACCCGGTCATCGGCCGCGTCGAGGAGATCCGCCGCACCATCCAGGTCCTGAGCCGCCGCACGAAGAACAACCCCGTCCTCATCGGCGAGCCGGGCGTCGGCAAGACGGCCATCGTCGAGGGGCTGGCGGAGCGCATCGCGTCGGGTGACGTGCCCTCGACCATCAAGGACAAGGAGGTCGTGGAGCTTGAAATGAGCGCCCTCGTGGCCGGTGCCAAGTACCGCGGCGAGTTCGAGGACCGCCTCAAGAGCGTGCTCAAGGAGGTCCAGAAGGCAAACGGCAGGATCATCCTGTTCATCGACGAGCTGCACACCATCGTGGGCGCGGGCGCGACCGAGGGCTCCATGGACGCCGGCAACATCCTGAAGCCGGCCCTGGCCCGTGGCGAGCTGCACATGATAGGCGCGACGACGCTGGACGAGTACCACAAGTACATAGAGAAGGACCAGGCGCTGGCCCGCCGCTTCCAGCCAGTCATGGTTGGCGAGCCTTCCGTCGAGGAGACCATCTCCATCCTTCGTGGCATCAAGGACAAGTACGAGCAGCACCACCGCGTCCGCATCACGGACGCAGCACTCGTGTCCGCAGCCGACCTCTCCAACCGCTACATCAGCGACCGCTTCCTGCCCGACAAGGCCATCGACCTCGTGGACGAGGCTGCGAGCCGCCTGCGCATGGAGCTCGACTCCATGCCCGCCGACATCGACGCCGTGGACCGCGACCTGACCCAGAAGCAGATCGAGGAGCAGGCCCTCATGAAGGAGGACGACGAGGCCTCCAAGGAGCGCCTGACGAAGCTCCGCAAGGAGATCGCCACCACGCGCGAGAAGCTCGACGGCATGAAGGCCAAGTGGCAGAACGAGAAGGGCGCGATCGACCACGTCCAGGATCTGAAGAGCCAGATCGAGGACGCCAAGACCGAGATGGAGCGCGTGACCCGCGAGGGCAACCTCGCCCGCGCATCCGAGCTGCGCTACTCCACGATCCCCACGCTCCAGAAGCAGTACGAGGCGGCCGAGAAGGTCCTCGACAACAAGAAGGAGGAGGGCGGCCTGCTCAAGGAGGAGGTCACCAGCGAGGAGATCGCGGAGGTCGTGAGCTCTTGGACCGGCGTCCCCGTCAGCAAGATGATGCAGGGCGAGATGGACAAGCTCAAGAACCTCGAGGCGGAGCTCCACAAGCGCGTCGTCGGCCAGGACGAGGCCGTCAAGGCGGTCGCGGCGGCAGTGCGCCGCAGCCGTGCCGGACTCTCCGACCCCAACCGCCCCATCGGCAGCTTCTTCTTCCTCGGCCCCACCGGCGTGGGCAAGACCGAGCTCGCCAAGGCGCTGGCAGAGTGCCTGTTCGACGACGAGAAGGCCCTGGTCCGCATCGACATGTCCGAGTACATGGAGAAGTTCAGCGTCCAGCGCCTCATCGGCGCGCCCCCAGGATACGTGGGTTACGACGAGGGCGGCCAGCTCACCGAGGCCGTGCGCCGTCGTCCGTACTCCGTCATCCTGCTCGACGAGATGGAGAAGGCCCATCCCGACGTCTTCAACATCCTGCTCCAGGTGCTTGACGACGGTCGCCTGACCGATGGCCAGGGCCGCGTCGTGAGCTTCAAGAACACGATCATCATCATGACCTCCAACGTGGGCAGCCAGTACATCGCCGGCGCCAACGCCTCGAGCGACCCCAAGGTCGTCCAGAAGCAGGTAAACGACGCGCTGCGCTCCACGTTCAAGCCAGAGTTCCTGAACCGTATCGACGATGTGGTGGTCTTCCACGCCCTTGGCCTGGATGACATCGAGAAGATCGTGGACATCCAGCTGAGGGACGTCCGCAAGCGCCTCGACCGCGAGCGCATCAAGCTCGAGCTCACGCCTGCCGCGGTGCAGTCGCTCTCGCTCGACGGACTCGACCCCGTCTACGGCGCGCGTCCGCTCAAGAGGCTGATCCAGCGCCAGGTGGTCGACAATGTCGCGTCGCTCATCATCGACGGCAAGCTGCACGAGGGCGACACCGTGCGCATCGACGTCGGTGCGGACGACTCGCTCTTTGCGGAGCCGGTGCCCAGGGATGACGACGACAACGCGAGCGAGGCCGAGGACGACACCCCGGTCGAGCCCGACACGGTGGAGTAGCCACCATCCCGCTGCCGTCCGGCATATCCGGCGGCAGCGTACACAAAGCGTCACGGCGGCCGGCCAGGCAACCCCTGGTCGGCCGCTTTCTTGTGCGTAGCGGCGGGGAGGCCATCCCCTTTGCGCGATAATGTCTGCAACACAAAGCCGCGCGCCACGCGCAGGCAAGCGCAAGCCACGCCAAAGGAAGCCCCCGTGTCGGACGAGAAGAACGACATCCATCCCAGCAGCCAAGAGCAAGAGCCGGTATCCGCGTCGGCCCCGGCCCATGCCGCCGAGGACTCCTCCCGCTACGAGGACGTGGTTCCCGTGAGCCAGAACTCCGAGGACGCGGTGGAGGACGCGGACGCCACCGTCGTGCGCGACGTGGACGCCTTCGGTCCCGACGCGGAGGGCATCGGCCAGGCGCCGCTGCCCCGGGAGGTTCCCGGCGAGGGCAGGAGCCGCAGGCGCGGCCGCGCGCTTCTCGCCCTGGTGATCGTCGCGGGCATCGCGGCGTGCCTCGTAGCTGCGACGACGTACGGGGCCGAGCTCTGGGGCGGCAAGGTCGTCCCGTACGTGGTGGGCTACACGCAGGCACGCGCGACGGCGCGCCTCGAGCAGAAGGGCTTTGCCGTGCGCGTGCGCAAGGTCGCGTCCGACGCGGACGCGGACACCGTCACCGCGACCGACCCCAAGGCGGGCCAGCGGCGAGACGCGGGGAGCACCGTCACGGTCAGCGTCGCGACGCCGCGCACGGTGCCGGACGTCACGGGCAAGACGCTCGCCGCGGCCAAGGCGGCGCTGCGCAAGGCAGGCGCAAGGAACTTCTCGATCGCCTACGTCGCGTCCGACGCGGAGCAGGGCACGGTCGTGGCCACGAGCCCGGCCGCCGGCGCGCAGTTTGCGTCCTCGGACGAGGTGACCATCAAGGTCGCGCAGCCCTACACCGTGCCCTACGTGGTGGGGAAGGACGAGGACGCCGCCAAGTCAGCCGTCGCGGAGGCGGGGCTGACCGCGAGCGTCGCGTACGTGGAGTCGAGCGAGGACGCGGGCACCGTCGTGGCTGCGGACCCCGCGCC
>QOUO01000115.1 GCA_003862195.1 Coriobacteriaceae bacterium
TACTTCTCGGGAATCAACCAGAGGGCGGCATAGGGAAGGGCAAGAACAGCTAAGCTGGGAACACCATCAGGCAAGGGCTTTCGGTAGAAAACGCTAATTCGTGTCGAACAGACTCAGCCAGTTCAGTGTAATGCGCCATCCTGCCCCAGCGCAAAAGAGGCCGTTCTGAATCCGGAATCCTTGATGATGCCCTAATGTCGTCTTTCTCCCGTCTGCATGCCCTAGTGACATCTCGGAGGGGAGAATGCTGCAGCATTACACTGAGGTACAACTACCACAGCGTACTAAGATTCATATTTATTTCTGCGTCTTCCATTAGCGACCTATTGATTTCAATGGTATGGTCCGCAGGAATTTCATCTGGCTCAATCGAGGCAACGATTATCTGCCAGCCCTCAAATTGATTCTTGAGAAGGTGCATGTACTTGGCGAAGTTTTCCCTGTTGAGCTCTCCGCTTCTGGGAGAGTCGATAATAAGTGGCAAACGGAGATAGCAGTATTTCTCTATCGCCTTTGCATAGGCAAGCCGAAAAGCAAAGACCAACCCCTGGTAATACGAGCCACTCTTGTTCTTCAAGTTGTTCGTAAGCGGGCCATGCGTATCTTTGGAGTATGCCTCATATATTCCAAGGCGTTCTGTGAAATCTCTAATAGTGTCGGCTATGAATCTGTAAGGTTCACAAATGGTGACCTGGCTTGCTATCGATTTTTTAACGGCCTTCTTTTGTTTTGCAAGCTCCTTCTCACCCTTCTCAAGGGTGCCTGAATCGATTTTCAGTCCAGCAATTCTTCTATCTATTACATCGAGATCACTTCCTGGTGAGAATAGTCTGCCGTCATTGTTTAGCGCAATTTGGATGGCATCAATCTGGCGCTCCGTCTCTTTGAGATTGGATTTGAGGACGGACACTTGCGCCTCAAGATATTTTTCTTGGTCTTCAAATCCCACTAGATTTTCGCGATTTACTGGGATTTCTCGGCTTCCATCTTTAATTCGCAACTTGAGATGCTCGATATATTCCGCGAACCGCTTATTATCCTTTTGTACGGCCTTCATTGCATTGATGCGTTTTTTGAGATATGAGGCGTGCATAAGAAGCTGCTGCTGTCTCGAGAAATCGCGATTGGAATCTTCTGATGGTATTGGTTGTGTCTCATTTTCAAGGACATCTCTTTGATACCCAGCCGCTCCTAGTGCAAATTTATATCGCTTGGTCTCCTGCTCAATTTTCTTTATCTCTGCTCTTTCGTTAGCTAAGTCCAGCCCAGCAAGACCACTGACAAAATCCTCGATATTAAAACTGATATTTGCAATAGCTTTTCCCCTGTTGAGCAAGGTCCAGCCTTTATCTTGATCGATATAGCATGCGCCAAGCAGGTTGTCTGAAACGAGTCGATTCGAGATGCCCCAAATTTTAGACTTCGCTTCGTAAAGCTCTAGAGGCAAAACATAACTAACCACATCTCTGCTGTCTCCATCTCGCAACCTAAGGGTATTTGCAGTTCTTAGCAGTTTGACCTGTGAGCTATCGCTGTGGAGGTCGAGGTAAAACTCTTTCTTTGCGCTCTGAAAATCGAAAGATTGCGTTCCGGGAACATTCTCGCCCATAGCAAAGAGAAGGGCGCGAATGAGAGTCGTCTTGCCGACCTGATTCGCTCCATTGCTGGTAATCAAGTTAAATCCATTGCTGAATACGAAAGTTTTCGTAGACATTCCATCGCGGATTGTCAGCTTGTCAATTATCAAGATTGACCTTCTCCTTAATCTCTGCAATTACTCCCCGATTCGCGATAATTTTCTTTACAACAAGAGCTGTAATGCAGTTAGCTTCATCTGTATCCAACTCATCTGCTCCAATTAGAGATCGGTACTGGTCGATATTTTTCGCAGTAAAGTCTTCTCGCAGCTGTTTAGAAACACCGTGATGGTCATGCTTATATTGATCAAAGTCACTTAATACCTGCGAGATAATATCGTACCGTTCAGTAGTCTCGCCAATTATCTGTCCATAACGCTCTATGACATCCTGTACTACTTCATCGTCGTATGTATCAAAGAACTTGTCGTTTGGATTTACTTCTGTCAGCAGGACGATGAGTGGCCAAATCAACTCTGACTTGCTTACTGCAACATCTGTTTTCAGTGTGGCGGCGTTACTGGTGAGGACATCTGTCCATAGTGAGTAAAGCTTTGCTGAGTACTTGCTAACTGACTGCGGGTCTATTGCAGCTAAGAAATTTTCGATAGCGCGTATTGTGGCTTTCGTCCTAGTTGAGGCATCTTTGCCGTAGAACCACATGACATAGATGGCAAGGTGATTCTCCAAAGTGGCTATTAGAGAATCGGCATCACTTTCACCGTTGAGTAGTTCATGAAGTTTGGCGGTGATGTATTTTTGCTGGTCGGGTGACAGCTCACTGAATGTCAGAAAACTATCATAGTCAAACTTAATGTCATTGTGTGATTTCCCGAGAGGGAATACGTCATTAGTGACATAGATGGCATTCAGACAGTTCTTCTGTTGAGCATCTTTTGCAAGTGTGTGAAGAGCGTCTTTGAAACGCTGTGGAGAGCCCTTTCCTGGTTCATTGGTCGTGCGTGCTTTTGCTTGGGCGTAATCAACATGCTTATCGGTGTAGTAGATTTCGATGTCGTCGGTTGCTCCCTCCACCCTTATCGAGTCTATGTCTTTGATGTCGCGAAGCATTAGAACGAGTGCGGCATGAGTTTGGAACTGCCAGCCAAAGGCTGAACTCGAAGCATTTGTATTTGATGGGATACCCATGTCGCTCTCCGCAGCCTTGCTGCATTGTCACGAAAGCTGAAGTTAGCAACGGATGATATTCATTGCTTACCACACAATCAATTGCCCAATGCAGATAGTTATATCGAGTAGTGAAGCGCCTTCCGTGCAGGCAAATACCTGCCCGAAGCTCATTGCATTCTTACAGTGCACAATCCAGTGCTAAGGAGTGTTCCTCCGGAGATACCTCCCTCTCTTGGTTGAATCTTATCTCGCAGTGAACTGGCTGAGTCTGTTCGACACGAATTAGCGTTTTCTACCGAAAGCCCTTGCCTGATGGTGTTCCCAGCTTAGCTGTTCTTGCCCTTTCCTATGCCGCCCTCTGGTTGATTCCCGAGAAGTACCAGCTCGCCGGGGTCTCGTATCCCAGCGACTGGTGGATGCGGCGGTTGTTGTAGTAGCCCACGAACTCCGAGACCAGCCGCTCGAGCTCCCT
>QOUO01000116.1 GCA_003862195.1 Coriobacteriaceae bacterium
CTCGTTCTGCGACATGCCGCGATCGGCGAGCTCGAGCACGAGCTTCGCCCTTGCCTTGTTGGCCATCCTGTCTCCTTTCCTCGGTCGGTGGCCTTGGAATGGAGGCTAGGTGGCGGTGCTGGTTGCGAGATTGATATATCGATACGGGGTGGTGCACCTGCCGAGAGCGGCGGTGCTCTTTACGCGAACGGTGGTGCTAATCGCGGAGAATAATCATCTGCCACGGCAGATTGTCTGTTGTGCCTATCGCTTGCCTCTTCCTAAGAGAGCGTCGGCGAACTCGTCGGACACCTCCATGTCGTTGTGCTCGAAGTTCCAGGCCTTCTCCCTGGACCAGCTGACTCCATCCTTCTCGTAGAGGGCGCCTACTATATCGGTAAGCTCCCCCGTCGCATAGTCTGTAATGTAACCGGCAGCAATACCGATTGGCTCGACGTCGCTCATTGCAGCTAGAATCTCAGTATTGTCTGCCCGTGGAACGTGAAGCCTCGGACTCTTCGACTCGTTCATGTAGATCATTCCGCACTCCTCGGATGGAAACTGACGAAAGCGCCTCTACCTTCATCGCCGACTCTCATGGAGCCATCTTCAACAACGTAAAGCGTGTCGTTCGGAGCCGTCACCGTAACGCCGAGCCTGTCCGCAAGTTCCTGGGCGATGCAGCTCCCCTTGCTGTCAATCTTACCCGTTGAACAGGCAAGCAGTCGCACGTCGCCGCCGCCGTAGTCCTTCCTGCCGCGAATGACCCTCGCCAGCGTCCTAGCATCAATGTCGGAGTTAAAGCACTTTACCGACGCGCTGCTTCCGTGGCACTTGGTTGAACGGCGGGACGAAATCAGCCCGCCGTTCAACTGCGCCTTGAGGTCGGCCACCTTGGCCTCCCACTCGCGGCGCTCGCGCTCGTACTTCGCCTTCGAGATGCCCTCCTGTCCGTGGCTGTCCTTGATGGACTCGCCGCCGTCGTCCTTGGGCTTCTCATCGGGCTCGGTCTTGGGCTCCTGCTCGGGCTCGGTCTTGGGTTCCTGCTCTTCTGCCATGTGCCTCTCCAATCCACGGTTTGTTTGTGCGCTTCCCTGCGCGGCTGTGGTGGCCTGTTTGCGCTGGCCGGGCGTCGTGGCCCTTTTACGCTGGCCGGGCGTCACCGTGGATGGTCTGACGGCGGTAACGGGCACGAAAAAGGCCGCCCCGAAGGGCGGCCCACCAACGAACGATTGGCTAGGAGCGTTCGAAGAGCTCACTTCTGGAACGCGACGTCGATCAGGTCGTACATCCTTTCCCTCTCGTCCATCACTCTCTCCCCGTGCTCCGTGAGCCCGACGTCAGCGCGGCAGTGCTTCAATACCGCATCAGGTATGGCGTCGCATGCGTCAACTGCTTCCTCTTCGCTCATCGAGTGCCAGTCATTCACATGAACGCCAACGTTCTCGAACATTTCTATCTGCTCGTCCGAGAGTCCTATGTCAGCCCTTTTTGCTGCCACCTCTGCCCTTCATTCTCTTTTTTGACTTGAATACACTACATATCTTACCCGTAGCAGGGTCAAACGCGACTATCGTCCCGCTCTTTGAGCGGTATTTTCTGCTTGGGCGTCCGTTGTCGTCGTACTCCAGCTCCCCAATTGACACGGGGTTTGTCAGCGCGTCGATTATTTCGGCATCCGTTATCCCTCTTTCCGCCGCCCTTGCCTTCGCGTGCGCAGTCATGTCCCGTTGAACGGCGGGACGAAATCAGCCCGCCGTTCAACCTTCCCTAGCCGCGGAGGATCACGCCGACGAACCCCATGACGAAGCCGACGGCGACCGCAACAAGGAGGTAAGGCCACATCATCCTCAGGTAGTCTCTGACCATTTCCTGTCTCCATCCCACGTTCGCATATCGTCTCCATACGTGTATGCGTCTGTCAGCGTGATGTGGTATAGTGCTTTTAGTAGCCTGACTTTTACTCCTTTTGGGGTTAGAGCCAGGCTACTCTTTTACCAAGATGAGCTGCTTTCCATGACCTATCAGGAATGCACTTCCAAGATTTCTGCTCCGAACTGTCCGCTCGACAAACTTGCGCGCCTGATCGTCAGTTATGGTTGAACGGCGGGACGAAATCAGCCCGCCGTTCAACAGAGTCTCGAACCAATCTCGATACTCTGCCTCGACGGAACACACGCGCCGTCCTCTCCATCTAGGTCGCGCACCACGACCTTGTAGTGAAGACCAAGTATATTGACCTCACCTGGAACCGTCATCGCGTCTCCAATTCCCATGAGAGAGGCCCACCGTCTCCGATGGGCCTCCGCTTTCGAACTGCAATGAGAATCACCAGTTACAGGCGCTCCTTGCCAGCAATGTTGGGGCCGCCGATACAGGCGGCCCCTGCAGGGAATCCGGAATTGAGCACCGGAGTCTCCTCAACCAAGGCGTTCTCCTCACTGAACTATTCCCTACTCCAAGTATTCCACAACTCGTTGACTCTAGACACCATTTCCTTTTCCTCGGTTGTCAACCTGCTTGCGCCTAGTTTCGAACTCTCAGACTCATTGTGCAGATATCCATGATGCACATGCATGCCGATTCCCTTGTGGTTGAACGGCGGGACGAAATCAGCCCGCCGTTCAACATGGCATGGCGGAGGACATCGAGAAGATAGCGAGCGGATTTGTCAAAGACGGCGTGCTTGACTCGGTGACCATGCTTACGGCAATGAAATGAGGTCAGTGACAAGCCTCGGTTCCTCACCGGGGGCCACTGACCTCACTGAGATTATACCACACTCGCGGCCTGGCGGAACAGGCAGACGCACGCGTGTCGGCATTACTTTGATGTTGTTGATGTTGGCGGCCCCTCCTAGACGAGGTCCACGGCGGCGCCGAACCGTATGCCGGCGCCCATGCCCGCGACGGAGGCGGTGAGGGGGTACTCCCATCCCCTCCCCTCGGACTTTACGCGACTGCCGGGCGTCCGGTCAACCATGTGCGCGAGCCTCGCGTCGCGCGCCCCGCGGCGGGACCGCGAGAGGGACTGCTCGCGCGTCCTGCGGGGCACCTCCCTGCCCGA
>QOUO01000117.1:0-1466 GCA_003862195.1 Coriobacteriaceae bacterium
AACGCCGAAACGCCAGAATTATCTGGTTTGCCAAAGGTTATGTTGAATACGAAGTTGGTAACTTTCTCGAACCCGGTGAACAGGTGCAAATGCTGACATTATCAGCGGAAATGGGTAGCGAAATTCCAATGTCAAATGAAGATTGGCCCTCAGATATCACATTTACGTTGGATGGTAAAGAGCTGGGCACTTGGACCAGTCCCGGCGACTTTGCGGACACCCGTGGTAAGTTCACACCATTATGGACACCAGCAAAATTCAATCAGTATGGTACCCAAGTCACGCTAATTGTCTCGCACGAAGGAACTTGGATTTCTGGGCAAAAAATTAGCGGCACCACGATTGACGATCTCACCCCACTACCTAGTCGGATGAAATTGAGAATTGGTGTCGCTCAGGATGCGAAAAATCAAGGTGGCTGTACAATTTTTGGTAAAGGATTTGGGAACTATGATCAAGAGATGTATTTGACGTTGTATTGCTCGTGAAATAGATTGCTATTCGGATATTCTTAAAACCTCATAAAAATATTTGTTCCAAAATGGATTTCTTATCAATCAGTCCAATGATCCACTCTATCAATACGTTTACTTATTTGTTCATTAAAAAAGCTATCCAAATCAACTGTACCATTTCCCGGTATTAGTCCTACTGGTATGATATCTTTTCCTGTGAACTTTTGAACCAAATCATCATCTTGATCAGAAACGATTCTAGGATAAAGAATGCTAACAGCTGACACAATTGATTTGGAGAAGTCAATTATGCTATGATTCTTTGCACTCTCATAACGTTTCAAGGTAAAAGCATACTTCTCGCTTGTCTTTATTTGATCTAAATATGACGCAAGTTGGTCCCACGCATCATGTTCAACATTTCTTAATCTACGATATTTTGTGTCTAAAACCAGCATCCCAATTAAGGTTTTGCTACCATCTACATCACTTGTATCATATAAATCAACCCTAATATCAGGCCAGTTATGACTTCCATTTGTCCAAACAGGAACATTTTTGTTAGCCGAAATTCTCTGATTATAAATAATTCTAATTTTCAAGAGGTGGTGATTTTCTGAACTTGAAACACGATCACCAACCATCGTGACGGCTGTCCCATCTTTAAGCTCATCAAAGCACTCACGGCCTTTATTGAAAATCCAGCCATCAATTGGCTTGAACCCTATGTTTTCTAAGGATTTTATGGCTTGAATATATCCCCATATTTCATACAAAAGATCTGTTCGATGCCAGTAATATTCATACTGGCGATGAAAAGCTGTCAGCTTTGAGGCTGCTAGCCTTAATTTCTTAACAAATTTTGTTATGAAGATATATTTATAGGGTTCTGGTGCAAAGTTTACTCAGGGAGAGTGCATCCTGTATCATGAATTGAAACTGGAGGTTTTCAGATGACTGATCATTTTAAAGGACGGCAATTCAATCAATCAGTGATTACTTTTGCCGTAG
>QOUO01000117.1:1646-3003 GCA_003862195.1 Coriobacteriaceae bacterium
GGACAGCAGCTAGGACATTATACGGCATTGAAACCATGCATGCGATACACAAAGAAAGCCGAAAGAAGCCAGGCCTCTTCGGCTTTTCAGCGTATCAAGAAGTCGACCAATTGTTAGCGGCATAGGTTACAACCACTAAACACAGTCACTTTGATCTACGCTTAATTTCAACTTTGCACCAGAACCAGATAAACGACATCATGCCATGAGTGGAACGGAACTCATCAAAGCAGAGTCGCGTGGGTAGCCGGCGAGCCGGTCGGAGTTTGAGATTTTGGTCAATGATCCGTTGAACCGAGGAAGCTGAGATTCCGATAATACGGGCGATGGTTTTGACTGGCAACCGTTCATGCGCTAACTTCATGATTCGCTCTGTCATGTGAGCGGCGATCGTGTGGTTGGGTTGCACGAGTGGCGTCTTGGCACTGACTGTGTGGTAACAGTTATGACAGCGCCATCGTTTGAGGACGCGCACGTGGGCCGTGTAAAACCCGTTAGGGTGCAAGGCCTCAAAGCCACACAGTAGGCACCGGGTTAACCGGTAAGTCAGCTCGGCATCAATCACATGATACTGGCGGCGACGTACCCCGTTGCCGCGATATTCATGACGAACAAAGGCAACTTTTATGGTCTGGTATTCCAAGGACGGACAGTGTAGGATCGTATTGGGACATTTACTCATAACCTCGCTTGCTTTTGGTTTCGACGCTAACAAGCATAGCATGGACACTGAGTAGGTGTCTTTTTGCGTTATCCAAAAAGGGCCTACACGTTCAGTGTTGATTATTTCCCAACACCAGAAAGTGTAGACCCGATTATTTCGATATTTAGAACATTGAAGCACCTGAGAAAGCTTTGGTTTATACGGTGCTTCAGTGTAGCCCTCTATTGACCGGTGACTAATCGCGGTATTTTAGTAGCTTAGAATCCAAAGTAAGCTCATTGCTGTCAATAGAATGGTACAACAGACTTAACGGTTTTTAAATCGTATACAAAGTCTCATTAATTCGCCAACTTTTAGAGTAATCAGGTTGATTCAGTTGTTAGAGTACTCTAGATAGTATGGTATGTTATGCAAACACCATTTTAGCAGGAAGGGACAGGTCTTTTTCCGCATTTGTTGGGTGGTAACTTTAATTATGCAATCTAGGCTGGCGACTTGATTCTCACCATGTTTATCGGAATGGCAAATTACAAGTTTAATCCGAACAAGCCCGGAATCTTTCAATGGCAGTCTGTTGATGATGTATTTTTAATGGTCGTTGATTAATTAGTTCAAGTGCTGCTAGGATCTCATCAGTCGTTACTTGGCTAAAATTGGTCTTTTTCGGGAAGAACCAGCGTAACCGTCTATTAA
>QOUO01000118.1 GCA_003862195.1 Coriobacteriaceae bacterium
TGAAAACGTGATAAAGTAGATGTACCCAAAGTAATCACTCCCTATATTGGTTGGAATTAGCTACTACCATTGTAAGTGATTGCTTTGGGCTTTTTAATTTCTGTTCGGATTAATTATAGAATTTGCCAAGTAGATCAATTTTTTGATATTATTTTAGTATAATTATTCTGATAGGTATATGTTTGTCTAAAAAATAGAGGTGAAAATTATGTCTATAGATCTGATTTCATCAAATCATTGTCAAGAATTCATTCAGGATTTTTCAAATACAAAAAATTCTCTAAAAATTATTACGCCCTATTTATCCTTTATTTCAATCAAAAAATTGTTATTAAATATTTCTAAGGATGTTCAAATAGAATTAATTACAAGATTTAATAGAGAAGATTTTATTTCTGGGGCAAGTAATCTAGAAGCATTAAAATTATTAAATAAGCGAAATGTACGAATGGAAGCAGTCAAAAATTTGCACACAAAATTGTATCTTTTTGACACGAAAATAGCAATTACAGGGTCGGCAAATCTTACTGAGAATGGACTACTTAATAATATCGAGCTTTCCTTACTAATCAAGAATGAAAAAAAATTAAATGTAGCTTTTCAACATTATTTTGATAATGCTTTTAGTTCAGCAAATAATTTTGCCATAACAGGGGAAAAGATATCCCTAGAAAAAGAGATGGTAGAAAGAATGATTCAGGAAAGAAAGGATAAAAATATTGATAGTAAAAATACTTATCAATGGGGAGCAGATATCTCGACTGGAGCAGATATTTCGACTACTGATACAATTGATATTGTTCAATCACAAGTTAAGGAGAGAGAACAAGCAAAATCAAAAAATTCCCAAACTACATATTGGCTAAAATTTGACGGAACTGGTTCAGAATTAAAGGATCCTAATCTTCCATTTGATAAAACCAAATTAGCTGATGGACAGGTAGTTGAAAACTTCGGTAAAAAAAAGCATCCAAGTGGTATAAAAAAGGGAGACGTTTTGTACTTAACCCCCTTAAGCAAAAATGATAATGATAATAGTCATACTCCCTTTATCGTAGGAAAAGCCATTTCAGATGGATTTGATAAGAATAATGTAGTTACAGACGCTGATATAAATAGAGAAGGATATAAGTGGATGGAAAAGTGGCCATATTATATTAAAATTCATAATGTACAATTAATTAAGGAAAACATCTCGGAAGGTGCTTCATTAAATCAACTATTATCAATCTTAAAAAATAATTTTTATTCTTCAACGAAAGGGAAAAATTTATCATTACCGGACCTTAAAAAATGTCATTTGCAAAAATCGCATATTAGAATAACGGCAGAAGCGGCACAATATATTGATAGTTTACTAGGGTTTAAGTAATTTTACATGAAGGAAAAGGCATTGCAAAAAAATATATAATCCAAGCACAAAAAGCTTCTAAAATAGATACTAAATTTTATGAGAGTGCTAATAGTTTATTTAATTTTATGGGGGAATTGGATTTTATAAAAAAGCTATTAGCGAGATGGCTTTACTTCCAAGATATAATAAGGAAGATGTTAGTTATCTCAATTTAAAAATGAAGAATAAAAACATCATTAATAATATTGCCCTTCCGATGTTGTGCTTTTGCGATATTAATCTTCATCAATTGAAATATCATTTGGGCACTTATGGGCACTGTGGAATAGGAATAAATAAACAATGGGCTACAGATAGTTATGGAGTACAGCCGGTTAACTACATCTCTAAAGATTCTCCCGTTATGAAAGATTTCTGCAACTAAAAAAAGTAAAGTACTTGTCAAGGCCTATAAAACTAGACCTAAGGATATAAGTGATGTTATTCAAAAAATAGTTGCTAAATATGAAAATAAGGAGAATTAACCTCTTAGCATATAAATACTAATGTAATAAGCAAATTTAAATAAGAGGTTGGAAGAAAGTCTAAAGTTTAGATGAATCCACTTTTAATTTCAAAATAAAAATTCTATAGAATCAACATTTGTACTGATGCCTGTCAAATTGATAATTGAAATGATATAAAATTAACTAAATAGTTATTTATTAAAAATGGTTTTATTTCGGAATTTTTTCGGAATAAGATCATTTTTTGAGGAACGTTTTTCTGCATTGAAATAGATAATTCCTTATTTGTAGCCAATATATTTTAAACTCATTCCATTAAAAAATTATTATAAGGCGTTTCCGGCTACGACACTCATTCGCTTAATACCATGTTAAAATATAAAATCGTTAAAATTTCCGGAAGCATAAGGTAACTCATAATTAAGTACGTACCAGCATGGAGTTGAATCGAAAAACTTGGTGAAAGTTCTGGATAGTGTTGGTTTCACTCATATCATGAACGACTAAATAACTACTAGGGCTTACGTAACAATTTTGTCATTCTCAAAGCGCTTTCGAAACACTTAATTGTTACTAATGAAATTAGTCGTTTTCAGTGATTACATTAGGGTAGACCCTATTGAATGCTTTTGTGGAAAACTATATCTATTTAATTACTGGTTGTGTCTTTAAGTACCATGAATCATTATCTTTAAAAATAATAAAGAGTTTTTGACAATTCCTTAAGATTTGATAACTATTACCAGATTTACAAACCTTAATATCTTTAGATTGAATTTTTAAATTATTATTAGCTATTACACTATAAACACAGTTTTCAATTTCTGGGATAATCTTTTCCTTTGGAGACTGATCAAGCTTTTTACTAATATTTGAATGAACTATTGGATGTAAGCTGATTCCTGAGACAACTTTTAAGAGAGGGTATAATGAATAAATCGTCTCTCAAAAGGAAGGAATTTTTACATGCCAACTCGTTACGACAAAGAATTCAAACAAAACATTATCAAC
>QOUO01000119.1 GCA_003862195.1 Coriobacteriaceae bacterium
CCCGCGCCCCAAGCTGGCGGTGTAGGAACTCGGGGTGCGGCTTGGTTGCGGGCCGCGGCAACAAAAAACGGGCCGGACCACGTGGGTCCGGCCCGCAGCTGCAATCAACCTGCGACGCAGCAGCTAGTCGATGACGACCTTGGTGACGTTCGACTGCTTCTGGACCTTCGGGACGTTCACCTTGAGGACGCCGCCCTCAAGCTTCGCGGAAAGGCCCTCGCGCGCGGCGTCCTTCAGGTACACGCCACGGGTTGCCTGCCACTCCGAGGTCTCCTTCTGCAGGTAGTTCTTGTTCTTCTCCTCGTCGGACTCCTTCTTGTCGACGCTGATGGAGAGGCGGCCCTCGTTAAGCTCAACGTCAATCTGGTCCTTCGTGACACCCGGCAGCTCGGCGGAGACCACGTAGGCGTCGCCGGTGTCCTCCACGTCCATCTTGAAGCCGGCGTCGGAGGTCACGCGCGCCAGAGGCGCGAAGAAGTCGTCCGCCGCGTCGAACGGCCAGCTGTGAAGCATCCTGTCGAAGTTGCTGTAAGGAATCATGCTTGCCATGATCATCACTCCCTTGTGACGTGCGCCGCGAGGGCGGCGCCTTGCTTTCGCTTAGGTATGTTCCCCGCGAGGCGGCATTTATTCACGTCGGCACAGGTTTTCTTAGCGTCACAATGTCAGCAAATCTAAGTGCATGAGGGACATATTTTTGATTTGTGTTGGCTTGCCGCTATGGGCCATCTGCGCGGATTTGCATCCCCCACGTGATTTATGCTAGTTGGCGTTGAATGGTGGCATGCAAGGGCAAGGGTGTGCGATGGACCAGAGCGATCTGAACAGGGCACGAGCGACGCGCCAGACGGAGCACGATGGCTCTGACCAGGACATTCCCGACTTCCTGGTCGAGGCGGCACAGGCCCCCTTGCATCATACGGGCGGCACGGACGATGCACGGTCGCTGGGCGAGAAGGACGCAGCCGCTGCCGTAGCCCCCTCGGATGGCGGAATGAGCGCCTCCGCCACAGGCACGAACGCCGCACAGGGCGGCTCTGCGGAGCCCGCAGACGGCGCCACGGACGCCACGTCCGAGGACGACCTCCTGGGGCTTGACGACTATGCCGAGTACGGCGACTATCCCTACGCCGCGCCCGGGCAGCCGGGCGCGGACGGCCGCAAGCCGATGGACCCCGCCGCGTACGAGGAGGGCGAGCTCGACTGGCAGACTGGCGCCGGCGCCTCGGGCTCGACCATGGGCCGCAGTCCCTACGTGAGGCAGCGCACCCCGCACAAGACGCAGCCCGCGATTGACGACAACGCGGAGGACGGCGCCTACGCCCCCGAGGGCTACGCGCACGACTCCAACATCGCCATCGGCGGCGTGCTGTCCGGCGGTCACACGTACCGCCGCGCGCGCAAGGCCAGGGCGGCCGTCCAGCGCGGGCGCTATGGCCAGTACCTGGAGGTTCCCAAGGGCAAGCGCTCGATCTTCGCGACGCGCACCCAGATGCGCAGGCGCCGCTCGCTCCTGACCACCATCGCGATCATCATCATGTTTGTGGTGGTCGCGATCGTCATCGCGCAGATGGTCTCCAGGCTGGGCTAACGGCACGCCCCCTAGTGACACGACGGCCGGCCGCGGCATATGCCGTGGCCGTCTTTTTCTGCCTTGCGGCTGTCTGCTACCGTCTGCCGTCAGTCCCAGGGGTCGCGCTCGAACAGCGGCTCGGGGCTGGGCCTGCGGTCCGAGTAGGGGTCGTACCCGTCGTCGTCCTCGTTTTCCGCCCGCAGGAACTCCGCATTCTCGCGCGGGGCGGCGTCGCTCTTGACGCGCGCGGTGCGTGGCGCCTTGGCGCCCGCCTGCCTGGCACCTGCCTTGGGTGACGTGGCCTCGTTCTTCTCGCCCGCGGACGGCTTGGCACCCTCGCTTGCGGCTGGCTTGTGCTGGCTCATTTGATCAACCCCTATTCGTACACGTCCACGCAGGCAATCATGTCGCAGATGCTGTTGCCAAACTTGGACAGGTCGTAGTCGTCGTACAGGGACGTGGGCGCACAGGTGGCGGAGGCGCGCACGGAGTCGCCCTCGCTTACCACCAGGACGGACCAGCTGTAGTCGCCCATCGTGCCGTAAACGCACACGAACCTTGCGGATGTCTTTGTGAGATCGGACGGCAGCGTGGCGTTGGCCTCCGTGAGCGTCTGGCTCGCGCCCATGAAGCCGCAGAGATCCGCAAGGTGCTGCGCGTCGGCCTCCGTTGGGCCGGATGCGTCCATCGCGATGTCAGACACGGCAAAGTCCAGGCGGATGCCGCGCATGGGCGCACCGGACGCGAGCACGTCGTCCGTGGAGCTCCCCGTCGCGAAGCTGTGCGAGAAGGGCCTGCTCCCCACCGTGATGTTGCCCTTGTCCGCGGAGGCGTACAGGACCTCTGCCGCGCCGTCGTCCCCGGTCCCGGAGGACGCGATGGAGAAGCCCTGCGTCTTGAGGTACTCTGTCACGCGCTTGACGCAGTCAAAGTAGTCGCGAAGGTGCCGGTAGTCTGACGGGAACGGCGACGAGACCTGGAGCGTGACCGTCGCGCCCCTCTGGATTGTGGTGCCGGGCGCGGGGTCCGCAGCCACGACGGTGCCCGCGTCCTCGCTCGACTCCACGTACGCGACGCTCGCGGTCAGCCCCGCCTCCGCGACGGCTGACTTGGCGGCGTCCTCGTCCTTCCCCACCACGTAGG
>QOUO01000120.1 GCA_003862195.1 Coriobacteriaceae bacterium
GGTCGCGGCGGTCGCGCTCATGAACCGCTTCTGCCGCCGCTACGTGTACGACCGCATCACCGGCCCCATCGGGCAGCTGGAGCGAGGCGTCGAGCACGTGGCCGCGGGCGACCTCTCGTACCGGGTCGACTACCGCGGCGACGACGAGTTTGCCCCCATCGCGCGGTCGTTCGACCAGATGGCGCAGGGCCTGCAGGACGCGGCCGCGCGCGAGGAGCACGAGCAGCGCGCCCGCCAGGAGCTGATCGCCTACATCTCGCACGACCTGCGCTCGCCGCTCACGTCCATCCGCGGCTACGCGGAGGGCCTGCTCGACGGCATCGTCACCACGCCGGAGCGCCAGCGGCGCTACGCCTCACGCATCGTGGCCAAGACGGAGCAGATGAGCGAGCTCGTTTCGCAGCTCTTCCTCTTCTCCAAGCTCGACCTGGGCGACTTTCCGCACCAGGAGCGCCGCTGCGACCTTGCGGACCTCGCGCGCAGGCTGGTGGAGAAGAGCGGGGACGACTACGCCCAGCGCGGCATCCGCCTGCGGCTTGGCACGTGCGAGCCCGCCCCCGCCATGGTCGACGCGTCGCTTCTGGAGCGCGCCGCGGGCAACGTGCTCGAAAACGCCGTGCGCTATGCCCCCGGCTGCACCGTCACGCTTGCCGTGAGCAGCGGCGCGGACGGGTCGCGGCTCACGCTCGCGGACGACGGCCCCGGCGTGCCTCAGGACGCGCTGCCGCACCTGTTTGAGCTCTTCTATCGCGACGACCCCGCGCGCAGCGCCCAGAAGGGCGGAAGCGGGCTGGGCCTTGCCATCGTGCAGCGGGCCATGGCCGCGATGGGCGGCACGGCGCTCGCGAGCCGCACGCCGGGCGGCGGGCTTACCATCGAGCTGAGCTTCCCGCCCGTCGACGCACAGCCTGCAGGCGAGCCGCCCGCCAGCGGCCAGCCCGCAGACGAGCAGCCAACCAACAAGAAGGGGGAGGTGTCCGCGCGATGACCGCATACCAGGTGCAGGCTCCCGCAAGGATCCTCGTGATTGAGGACGACCAGGACATCGCGGAGCTCGAGCGCGACTACCTTGAGGCATCGGGCTACGTGGTGACCCTGGCGGCCGATGGCCCCAAGGGTCTGGCGCTGGGCCTTTCCGGCGGCTTCGACCTCGCGATACTGGACGTGATGCTGCCGGGCATGGACGGGCTCTCCGTCTGCCGCCAGCTCCGCGAGCGCACCAGCATGCCCGTCATCATGGTGACGGCCCGTGGCGAGGATGTCGACGTGATCCGCGGCCTGGGCGTCGGCGCCGACGACTACGTGACCAAGCCCTTCTCGCCCAGCGTGTTGGTCGCTCGCGTGAGGGCCCGACTCGCGGAGGTGCAGCGCCTCAGGGGAGAAGAGCGCACGGCCGGTCAGGAGCCGCTGCGGATGGGGCACGTCGTGTTGAACCCGGCGTCGCACGAGGTGAGCACCCACGGCAGGCCCGTCACGCTGACCAACCGCGAGTACGAGCTGCTGGCCTTCCTCATGCGCCATCCCAACGTGGTGTTCAGCCGGCAGGCGCTGTACGAGCGCGTCTGGCGCGAGGACGCCGTGGGCGACGGCGCTACGGTGACGGTCCACGTGAACCGCCTGCGCGAGAAGCTGGAGGACGACCCCTCACATCCCGAGCTGCTGCAGACGGTGCGCGGCGCCGGCTACGTCCTGCGCGCGCCCGAGCGCGGGTAGCGCTCGCGACTTGGGTATAAACCCGGACATGGCAACGCCGTCGATGGAGGCCGCGCGATGAAGGAATCCGAGTGCCCGCCGGAATACAAGAACCCCAGGAACCCATACTTCAGGAGCCTCGTCAAGCAGGGCAGGCTCTGCCCCTCGTGCGGCCATCCCATGTGGTTCAGGGTGTCCAGGGGCTCCGCCGACTTTGGCTGGTGGCGGTGTGACAGTTGCGGGCGCCTCGATCGCGAGATTGCGCCCGAGGGCATGCGCGTCGGCGGCACGCAGTGCGAGGAGCCCGATGACGACTTGGATGCTGACATTGAGCAGCCCGACGGCTGGGATGACGCGCGGTCTGACAACGAGCAGCCTGGCGTACGGACCGACGCCGGCGGCGCCAAGGTGCTGCAGTTCCGCCCGAGGGGTGGGCGCGGCAGGCGCTAGGTCCCTGCCGCGGCTACTCGATCTTCTCGAACACCATGGTCGCCTGGATGCGGTCGCCGCCGCCCAGGCCCTTGCTCCCGCCGTTTGCGGTCGAGATGGTGTGCAGCCGGTAGCCCTTGGCCGCCTGGCGGTTGATCACGTCCTCCAGCTCCGTGAGGTTGCCCGAGCCCGTGCCAAAGAACTTCTCCTTGAGCGTTACCTGCAGCACCACGTAGTGGTAGCTGTTTCCGGACGCGGTGGAGAAGGACGACTCCTTCTTCATGTCATCGATGAATCCCATGTGGGTCCCTTCGTTGTCGGCGATTGTTGCGAGTCGAGATGATACTCGCCTGAGCGTTTTGCGCCCACTTGGCCCAAGGAGTACGTCGGATTCCACGTTTA
>QOUO01000013.1 GCA_003862195.1 Coriobacteriaceae bacterium
GCGGATTCGAGAACGGAAGGTGCGAGAGCCGGATGCTTGCGGAGAGGTATTCCGCCTGGGTGCTCGAGGGCATGCCGATGGGCGTCGAAAACCCGGAAAGCGACTCTTGACATCTATAGGAGCGTCGGTTTTGCGACGAGTACGGCTACGACCCAGGCGAGATGCCGGGCGGCGGCCACGATGCGTTCTGAGAAGCTCACGAGGAAGCGCGCCTCAGAGCTCCTCGGAGTGGCAAGGTCCACCACCTATTACGAGCCCAAGGAGAAGGTGGAAGCAACGTCTGATGAGGACGAGCGCCTCATGGCCAAGATCGACCGGATACATCTCGAGAGCCCGGCCTACGGGGCAAGGAAGATCGCGAGGGTGCTCAGCCAAAGGGGATATGAGGTCACCCGCTGGCGCGTGGGGCGCCTCATGGGCGAGATGAACGTGAGGCCCTGCTGCCCCTTGCCGTCCCTTTCTGTGCCTGCCGGGCACTCCAAAAGGTTCCCCTACCTCCTGAAGGGCAAGGAGATCTCGTTTCCCAACCAGGTGTGGTCGACAGACATCACCTATGTCCAGATCGGAGGACGCCACATGTACCTCACCGCCATCATCGACTGGTACAGCCGATACATCGTCTCCTTCAGGCTCTCTGACACCATGGTGGCAGGCGAGGTCGTGAGGTGCGTAGAAGACGCCTTCAGACGGCACGGGACGCCTTCCATCATGAACTCCGACCAGGGATCGGTCTTCGGCTCCAAGGAGTATGTCGGCCTCCTCGAGAGCTTCCACGTCGTCCAGTCCATGGACGGCAAAGCCCGCTGGCGGGACAACGTGCTTGTGGAGAGGTGGTTCCGCACCCTCAAGAGCGAGTGCCTGAGGACGGCGGAATACTCAACTCCCTCAGAGCTCGAAAGGCTGATATCAGGCTTCATCTCCTACTACAACGACACAAGGATCCATCAATCCCTCGGCTACGAGACCCCCTCATCCTGGTACTTCACAGGCATCAACACGAAGGCCGCCTGACGATCTAGGATGTGGTCACCATCAACCATGGGCTTTCGTAAGGAACAGCTCATTCGTGTCGGACATACTCAGCCAGTTCACTCGGTGATTCGCGATTTCGCACCTCTAATCAAAAGTATTCGACACAGCGCCTGCCGTCTCAACGATTAGCTGGGAATCTAGGCCATGTATCCTTCTTGTCAGATCGTTCCCCTCCCCGCCGTCGTTAGGTGTTCCTGACGGCGGGGAGGGCGGCCGCGGGAGGGCTTGGCTGCGGCCGTGGCGGGAGGAGATTGGGGCCGCCCGGGACTTCCCCGAGCGGCCCCTTTCCGACCGTGAGCGGTTTTTTATCGTCCTGACGTCCTAGGTCACATGCGCTCCGCCCACTGCCAGACACCGACGAGGTGGCGCAGCTTGGCGCGGCGCTCTCCCGTGATGGCGATGGCTACGGCGTCGTGGCGTATGGCGTCCACGTCGCCGTGGTCCGCGAGGTAGAGGAGGCACGCGTGGCGCATGGCGGCGACGTCGTCGTCCGTGAGGTCGAGCGTCGGCAGGGCCTCGGAGCCAGGCTCCATCGTCGCCCTGACGGTGACGAGGACGGTCTCGCCGCCGTCCGTGGCCACGATGCGGTCGCCGTCGACGGTGACGTCGCGCCAGCCCCTCCCCTCGAGGTAGTCGGTGCAGAGGTGGAGCGCCGTGTCGCGCAGCTCCTTCTCGGTCATGGTGGCGTTCTCGTTCTCGCTTGTGGTGGTCATGGCTGACCCCTTCCTAGGACGTGGGGGCTCCCTTTGCCCCCGTTGGGGCCCAGGGAGCAAGCCACGGCGCCGCGGGGGACGCGCCCTTGCGGGCGTGGCGCTGCGGGCTCCGCGGTGACGTGGCGCCAGGGGGCGGGAAGAGGTGCTTGCCCCCTGTGCTACCTTGGTCCCAACGGGGGCCCCGGAGGTCGTGCCCTTGCCCTTTACGCTCTTCGCGTTTTCGACGGGGCGAGAGGATAGGGGACCCCTCACAGTCCCCGGCGCAGCGGCGTGTTGGAAACGCTGCTCTATGAAAGAGGAGCGGGGACGCGTGGCTGATATGTCACGCGTCCCCGCGGCGATTCTCCGGTTGTAACCTGCGTCCGCGTGATGGATTAGTCACACGGACAAGCTGCCGTTCATATCTACGGAAGCCTGCCCTTGTCGAGGAGCTCCTTCTGCACAGTCCTCCTGTTGACCCTGAGAAGACCGCCAACGCGGATGTGCGGGAGGGCATTGATTAACTGGTAGCTCTTCGTCCTCCCGACGCCGAACACCTCTTGGATGTCCCTCGGCCCGAGCCACTCGGGCCTGTCGCAGAGCGGCGAAGTGTCCGAAAGTGACCTCTCTGTGGGACCCGTTGGCTTCCTGTCCATCTCGCGTACCTCCTCCTTCGAGATTCCGTGCCATGCCGAAACGTTACGCCGCATGACGAAGTGTGCGACCGTCGCCTCGGGGCGATGCGTTTCCCAGGCTTCCCATGCGTTCCCCACCAGAAAGGGGACACAACCGCCCGGCTACACAACGCGCAGCATCGACTCGTTCCCTTCGTCTTGCCCGTCGCCGGGTCTTGCTGCCATCTGCTCGGCAATCGTCCTGGCGGCGGACCTCCTCGCGTGCGGGTCGGCGCTCGCGTATGTGTTGAGCGTCATCGCCGCGTTCGCGTGACCCATGAGCGAGCTCACGGTCTTGATATCGGTGCCCGCTGCGACGAGGTAGGTGGCGTAGGTGTGCCTGAGGTCGTGCAGCGTCACCCTCCTCCCCGTGGTGCCCACCAGGTCGAGCATCTTCGCGATGGAGGCAAACTCCTTCGTGAGGCGGTCTGGGTAGTAGAATGCGCCGCTGGAGTCGCCCAGGACGTAGAGGTCCTCTATTGCCTCTGGCCTTCCGCCACTCAGCGTGACGAGGCGGCGCCTGCGCCTTGCGAGCCTCGACGCCAGGTCCGGCTCGAGCGGGACCTCGCGCCGGCTCGTTGGCGTCTTGGGCTCCTTCACCACAGCCTTGCCCTCGCACTGGCAGACTGCGACCCTCACCCGTAGGACGCCGTGGTCGAGGTCGACGTCCCTCCACCTGAGGCCGCACATCTCCTCCCTGCGCAGCCCGCAGGCGAGCCCCAGCCTTATCGCGAGCGTTACCTCGGTGTCCTGCATGGAGTCGAGTGCGAGCAGCAGCCTCTCACGCCCATTGGCGTCGAGGGCGTTCGGCTCTCTCGCCTCGCGCTTTGGCGGCTTGATCCGCCTCGTAAAGGGGTTCCGCTCGATGATTCCGCTGTCTGCCGCGTACTGGAGCGCCTGCTTGAGGAAGCGATGTGCCTTGGCGACCGTGTTGTTGCAGAGCCCGTCCTCGAGGAGCGCCGCCTGCATCTGGAGGATGGTGTCCCCGGTGATCTCGTCTATCCGCATGGCGCTCAGATAGCGCGAGACGTGCTTCGCGCAGTGGCGGTAGTTCGCGGCGGTGGTCTGGGCGATTCCTGCCCCGCTCTCGAGCGAGCGAATGTAACGCTCGAGAAAGGTGGGCACGAACATATCCTCCCTCGTGATGCCTAGGGGGAGCTCCTGCCGGCGCACCTCGTCGTCGAGCTCTTTTCGTATCTCGTCTGCTCTCCTCCTAGCGGCACGCTTCCCCGACGCGCGAAAGCTACGGGTGGTCTGGTGCCTCTTGCCGTCTTCCGTGCGGGAGTATCGGCACTTCCAGCGGCCATCGCCGAGGTCTATCAGCGACCCCTCGGACCAGATGTCTCCTTTTGCCTGATACATCCCCTACCTCCATGCCATGCTGTTGCGGGCGCCTCTGTCGGTTTCCTGGCCCTCGGAACCTGCAAGCGGAGGGACCATGTATGCGAAAAGCGACACTCCGCCCCGAGTGCACGCAGGTGCACGCGAAGAGTGCACGAGGAGTGCACGCAACCCGCCTGAACTCGATACGAAATGATACTTGGTGGACGGTCATCTGGCCTGTCTACCAGCCCTTTTGACACGATTTGGCATGAATGAGCACGATGCGGATACCCCATATAAGCGTTCTGACACGGAAGAGGTCAGAAGTTCAAATCTTCTAACGCCCACCATAAACTCGCAGGTCAGAGGGTATGTCCTCTGACCTGTTTTGTTTGGTCCACTTTTGGTACGCGATTTTGGTACACACTATTTTGCGAGATACCAAATGCGCTCGACAACCCTGTCATTCCGCGTGGAATTGCGCATAGTGCGCGCGTAAAAACGGCCGTAAAATTTTGCGACCGTTTCTCCAATAGCCAAGGCGTATCGCAGAAGTGACACTACCTCGATCGAAGTTGGCCAGCTTAAGCTGAAGGACGGCATACGTACGAGAAGGTCGAGGGTCCGACCAGGAACACTTATGAGTCTCGATGTTCCAAGATGGGGTTGAGATTTTCGAGAGACAGCCAAAGTCTGAGGTTTACGAGAACTCGATTCGCGTGACGCTTCCCCTGGCGAGCAAGGAACTGCTTCTCTCGGAGGACGAGAAGAGAGTTTACTGCGAGCTCGTCGGAAAGTCCCTTCGCATGTCGGAGCTGACTGCGGCAACGGGTTTTGGGAGGACGAAAGTCCTTTCCATCCTGAGGGCCCTTATCGATGGGGGTACGCCTTTGTCTCCTGGGCTGGAAGAGGGGCGAGGTATTCTGCTTCAAGATAGGTTCTGTTCGAGCTTGGACTCCCTCGTCAGCATCGATATCGAGCCTTTGAAATGAAAATGGCGGCCGACCACCACGAGCTGACACGGAAGAGGTCAGAAGTTCAAATCTTCTAACGCTCACCATAAGCTTGCAGTCAGAGGCTATGTTCTCTTGTCTGTTTTCGTTTGGTGCGCATGTTTGCGGTACCGACGGGCGAGCCGCCAGTCGCGACCGTCTTCTTCGTCGACTGGTGCGAAATCTCGCTGGTCGCCCGTTCCCGTGGGGAAGTGGCTGGATGCCCTGCCTTGTTGTCTGCATAGCTTGCATGCTAATAGATGACGGATTCTGTGGTAGATATGACCGTTTAAGGTGGCGGATTCTGCAGTGAATCGCGATAATATAGGTGGTGGATTCTGTAGAAATACCAGCTATATCGTTTGACCTCTATCTGATTGGTGGTGGCTAAATGCACAGTCTCTACGAACGCAAGCTCTATCAGAAGATGCTTGAATGGAAGAACGACTCCAACGGTCGCAGCGCCCTTCTCATCGAAGGTGCACGCCGCGTAGGCAAGACCACCATCGTTCAGAAGTTTGCAGAGGAGGAGTACCAATCAAGTCTGTTTATCGACTTCTCCCAAGTGGACAATGACGTGCGCGACATCTTTCGTAATCATCGTGGTGACCTAGACACGATGCTGCGTATGCTCCAACTCTACTTTGGCGTTGACCTGACTCCGCGTCACTCGGTTGTAATCTTCGACGAGGTGCAGCAGTTTCCCACCGCCCGTGAGATGGTAAAGCATCTAGTTGCAGATGGCAGGTTCGACTACATCGAGACTGGTTCGCTCGTCTCGATTAAAAGAAACGTACAGGACATCGTCATTCCGTCCGAAGAGGAGCGTCTTCAGCTTTGGCCTCTCGACTTCGAGGAATACCTTTGGGCGCTGGGACGCAAGGCGTTGGCGGACGAAATACGTCACTCCCGGGATAGCCTCGAGCCGCTGCCTCAGGCGCTTCACAGCCAAGCCATGAGATTGTTCGACGAATACCTCCTTGTAGGCGGGATGCCACAAGCGATTGAAGATTTCCTCGAGACGGGGACCTTCGTGCGCTGCGACAAGACGAAGAGACAGATCCTTACGCTCTACGCCGAGGACATGGAGAAGTTCGGCGGTCAAGATGCACGACGTGCCTACTCGATTTTCATGGGGATTCCTGGACAGCTCTCTGCGGGCAGCAAGCGATTCAAGTTCTCTTCGCTGGGCAGTGGCTCTCGGTACAGGGACTACGAGTCCGCATTGCGTTGGCTCGAGGATGCCCATGTCGTCAATGTCTGCAGGCTCTGCAATGACCCTAATGTGGGATTTCGACTCACTGCCGACGAAAGCGAGGATAGCTCGCTCAAGTGCTACATGGCCGACACTGGCCTCCTCGTCTCAAGCGTGTTCGACGAGGGTCCAGAGACTGAAGGCATCTACCGCGCGCTCCAGTTTGGTAAGACCTCGATCAATGGGGGCATGTTCATTGAGAACGCCATTGCCCAGCAACTGAGGGCGAACGGAAGACCGCTCTTCTATTACACATGGCAAGAGCCTCCTATGGCGGAGGGCAAGAAGCCACGGCCGCGCGAGGTTGACTTTCTCATAACGAAGGGTTTCTCGGATGCGGCGGGGAAGCCCAGGGTGTGTCCTATCGAGGCAAAGTCCACCAAAACCTACTCGACGATTTCCCTTGATGACTTCAAGAGGCACTTCGGCAAGCGGGTGGGTGATGAGGTGGTGCTGCATCCCAAGCAGCTCAAGGTGGATGGTCATCGTGTGTATCTGCCGCTCTACATGGCCTTTTGCATTTAGCAAGTGCTGTTATCTCGGATGTGGGCATCCATGGCCTGCCAGCAGCGCTCCGCCAGGTCGTTTACGGCGTCCCTGCGCGTCAGAGTGGGATCCGGCCAGATGGCTGGCAGACACGTGAGCGTCAGGCACGGCCGACGCTTGAGCACACGCCATAGGCCCCGGCGTGCCCGCTGCGTGACCACCAGCGGCACCACGGGCACACGGTTCCTCACGGCCAGCCAGAACGCCCCCGTGGCAAACGGCCGCAGCCGCTCGCAGTAGGGCATAAGCGCGGTCTCCGGGTACACGTGCACCACGCGTCCCGCGCGCAACGCCTGGCTCATCGAGTGCGCCATCTCGCCCAGCTGGCGGAGGTGGGGCGATACCGGCACCGCGCCCGCCCACCGCACGATGTGCGCGCAGAAGGGCAGCGCGAAGTTGTCCTCGATGCTCAGGATGTAGGAGCGCCTGCCCCGCAGCGCCTGCAGCACCATGCCGCAGTCCAGCACGTGCACGTGGTTGCACACGCTCACAAAGCCGCCGCGCAGCCGCTTCACGTTCTGGCGCCCCCTCAGGCGAAACCCCAGCACGACGCGGGTGACAAGGGCGGCGGCAACGTCCAGCACCGCGCGGAACATGCGGGTGCCCACGCGCTGGAGCGGAGAATCCCGCAGGTAGTCGAACCCGACCGGGGTGGAAAACGTTCCCCAGTGCGGCATGTGCACAACATGCTCCGGCTTGGCCTTGCTCACGTGCTGCGGGTTCGGCTCTGCGCGGCGGGCAGGCTCCTGCGGTTGGCATGGCACGTTCTTCTCGCCCGAAGGAGCCGGCCGCTCGGGTGACGCGGGTGATGCTGCTGGCTTTGGTGGGGCGAGAAGAGCCATGTCGTCGCGGATGCCGGGTGCCGGCGTGTGGCCGTCGCGCGCGTCACGCGCGGCCTCCTCCAGCATGCGGCGGAACCGGGCGACGCAGTCGCGCAACCGGTAGCGCTCGGCCTCGCGGGCGTAGGCGTGGCCCATGCGCTCGAGCTCGTCGGGATGTTCCAGCCACCAGTCCAGCTTACGGGCCAGGTCCGCAGCGTCGCCGGCCTTAAAGACCGACCGATCGTCCAGCGCGAACTGCGACGTTGCCGAAAGCGGCGAGTCCGAAACCACCGGCACCAGGCCCGTGGCGATGGCCTCCATGCAGCTCATGGCCTCGCTCTCCATGTCGGAGGCGTGCACGTACACGTCGGTCTGGGCCAGCACGTCGCGCAGGCGCGGCGGGTCCAGAAAGCCAAAGCGCGCGTCCACGCCAAGCCGACGCGCCAGCCGGCGCAGCCCGCGCTCCGTGGGACCCTGGCCCGCCAGCACGAGCACGATACGGTCCCTGTGATGCGACCGCGCGACGGCGCGCAGTACGATGTCCTGCCGCTTCTCGTGCGAGTAGCGGCCCACCATCGTGACCACCAGCCGCCCCACAAGGTCGCCGTCCTTGGGCAGGCGCCGGTACGTGAATGACGGGTCGATCCCGTTGCTGATGACGTGCAGCGCGTTGGTGTAACCGTGCGCCACCAGCTGGCGCGCCATCATGAGGCTGGGGCACTGCACGTGGTCCACGTAGCGATACAGGTATGTGCGATCCAGCCGGAAGATGAGGTTGTTGAGCGGCGCGACCCGCCCCATCCGGATGGAGCTGGAAAGGTTCTGCGGCTGCACGTGGAAGGCCGCGGTCGCAGGCACCCCCATCTCGCGGGCCAGGCGCGCCGCGTGGTAGGAGAGGTCCGACGCCATCACCAGGTGGACGACGTCGCACCACTTGAGCGCCTCGCGCAGCGCGTCGTCGTTTGGACGGGCAAACGCCATGCCCTGCTCGTCGATAAGACCCTGCACCAGCGGGTAGCGCAGCTCCTGCTGGGGGTAGACGGCAATCTTGAACCCGGGTTGCGGCTTCGCCCACGCGACACCGTCCGGGCCGGGCGCCGCGTCGGATTTGCACACGACGCGCACGTCACAGCCAGTCTCCTGCAGGATCCGCGCGAAGCGCTGCGTCGTCATCGTGGTGCCGTTGGTGGCCGAGAGGAACTGGTCCATCACCATCAGGACCCTCATGCCATCGCCCCCAAGCCACGTTGCAAAAACCCACACGGATGTAGGTATACCCACAGGTGTTCAGATAATACGAGCCGTCTGACACGACGTCAGGGGCAGATGCCGGGTCTTGCCGCAAGTGCTAGGGCATCTCCCGGGTAGGGGATGACGTACGCAAGACTTTTCCAATAGCCCGCCTTTGGGCCATATGGGGCAGGCCATGCAATAAGAGGCGAGAAGGACATTAACGGGCTTCGAAGATGCCACGCGTGATCCTCTCGCCGAGAGCGCCCAGCTCATCCGCGCTCAGCCTCTGGTCTCCTGATAGCCAGAGCCTGATCGCTCCATAGATGCCGTTCCAGAGGAATGTCCTCACGAGCGGCACTTCCTCGGGGCGGTAGCCCTCCGGCTTCATGGAGTCCTTGAAGCGGGCCTCGAAGAGCCTGTTCGCGAAATCGGAGTCAGGCCCGTAATAGGAGAACACGAGGCGCGCCTCGGGGGAGTGACAAGAGATGCTTCGGCAGATGGCAGCTATCTGCTTCGAGAGTGGCACGCTTTCGGGATGGTCTCCCAGTGCTCCCTCCATCTCGTCAATCACGTCGTCACCCATCTCGTGGAGCACGTCATACTGGCTGCCGTAATGGGCGTAGAACGTGGAGCGGTTGATTCCGGCCTCCTGGCAGAGCTCGCTGATCGTGATCTTGTCCACGCCCTTTTGCTGGGCGAGGTCGCAGAGCGCGTTCTTGAGAAGCATCTTCGTCAGCTTCACCCGCTGGTTCTGCCGTCCTGCTTTCTTGCTACTGGAATGCTCTTCTCCCATGGCCACCAGATCTTCTTTCTTCGGTGTGGAATCGACAACTGCGCTCGTTCTGTCGGACTTGCATCTTTCTTAACGCAACCGTTTGTTGTGAAAACAACACTTGTCTATTACATTCATCGATGGTACTGGACATCGGCGAGAGGGGCAAGGCATGAACGAGCATCTGCTTCAGAGGGGCAACATCGGAGGGGTCGAGCTGAAGAACCGCATCTTCAAGCCGGCGGCCCAGGACTTCCCGACCTATGACGGGTTCGTGAACCAGGACCTTGTGGAGTTCTGCGCAGAGCAGGCGCGTGGCGGTACCGGCCTCATCTACACGGGCCTCTTCAACGTGAACCCGCACGAGAGCGAGATGCGCACAGGTCATCCTCGCATCAGCTCGGACAAGTATCTTTGCGGACTCAGCAAGCTTGCCCAGGCCATCCAGGAGAATGGCGCCAAGGCAGCGCTCCAGCTTGGGCACTACGGGTCTCACGGCGAGCCGGTCGACCCCGCCTATGGCTGGAGGTGCGTCTCTCGCGATGGCGTGAAGAACGAGCACTGGCTGCCGATTCTCTTCCCGCAGTTCAATGAGGGGAACTATCCCCACAAGGAGTACGCCGAGGACGAGATCCACGAGCTTGTTGCCTTTTACGGCGACGGAGCCCTGCGTGCCAAGCGTGCCGGCTTCGATATGGTCGAGGTCCACTGCGGCAACATGCACGGCCTCAACACTTGGATCACGCCCCTCATGAACCACAGGACCGACGGCTACGGCGGCTCGCGCGAGAAGCGCTGCCGCATTCTCTTCGAGATTGTCGACGACATCCATGCAAAGTGCGGGGATCGCTATCCGGTGACCGTCAGGATCAACGCGGCCGATATCAAGCCGGGCGGTAACACCGTCGAGGACACGGCCTGGATTGCCCATGAGCTCGAGGAGCGCGGCGTCTCTGCCATCAACCTCTCCTGCATGAAGAGTGGCATGCCCATGCAGGTGCCGATGGGCGAGATTCTTGAATACGCCAAGCCGGTCAAGAGCGCCATCTCGATTCCGCTCATGATTGCGGGCTCCATGAACAAGCCCGAGATGGGCGAGAAGGCCATCGCGGATGGCCTCTGTGACTATGTGGGCATGGCCCGCCAGCTCTATGCCGACCCGTATTGGCCGAAGAAGGTCGCAGAGCAGCGCCCCGAGGAGATTCGCCCATGCCTGCGCTGCAACGAGTGCCTGAATGGTGCCGGGAATGCCTTCTGCGGCAACCTCCAGTGCACGATGAATCCGCGTCTCGGCAAGGAGGACTCCCTTCCGATCGTGCCGGCGAAGCAGCCGAAGCACGTGGCCGTCGTCGGCGCCGGCCCCGCTGGCATGGAGGCCGCACTTGTCGCAAGCGAGCGCGGACACAAGGTGACGGTCTTCGAGGCGAGGAAGGTTGGCGGACGCGTCAACGAGGCGGCCGTGCCTTCCTTCAAGTCGGACCTGAAGAGGCTTCTTTCCTACTTCGACACGATGGCGGGGAAGGGCATCTTCGAGGTGAGGCACGAGAAGGCGACCGCAGAGAGCCTCAAGCAGTATGACGCCGTGATCGTGGCGACCGGCGCCAAGAAGGCAGAGCTCCATGTGCCGGGCTGGGACGGCGAGAACGTCCAGAACGCCATCGACTGGCTCGATACGCAGAAGCTCAGGGGCGACTCGGTCGTCATCATCGGTGGCGGCAGCGTCGGTGTCGAGACCGCCCTCCATATCGCACAGGGCGGACGCAAGGTCACGATTGTCGAGATGACCGACACGCTCATGCGTGGCGAGTATGCCGTGACGCGCGGGATCTATCTCAACATGCTTGCCATGCTCGGCGTCACCGTGCTCACGAGCACGAGGCTCGAGTCGATTGCCGAGGACGGCGTCACGGTCATGAGCGATGGCGAGGAGCGGAAGATTCCCGCAACCGATGTGCTCATGTCGGTCGGTCTCAAGCCCGATTTGACGCTCCGCGACGAGCTCGATGCGCTCCACGGACCCGAGGTGCTCTATGCGGGCGACTGCGAGCACGCGGGCCTCATCTTCGACGCCATCCATGCCGGCTTCATTGCAGGTAGGGAAGTCTAGCAGCGGCGGAATATATCTTTCACCTTGCGGCGGGGTCAGGCAGCTTGTGCATGCCTGGCCCCGCCGCCATTAGGTTGTGGATGAGGCTAGCGCCAATCGTCGAGGATCAATAAGGGGACTGTAGGGCTGTGCATTCCTGACGCGGAAGAGTCCGGAAGTTCGTCTGCTGGCAGATTGGCCCTACAGGTAGGTGACCGTCTGCCCGAGGTCCTTGCGCGAGCCGTGGTTGGGGAGCGGTCCCACGCCCTCGGCGGCGTAGCCCAGGTCGATGGCGCAGAGCACCTCCTCGTTCTTGGGCAGGCCAAACGCCTCGGCCGCCCTTGCGGGGTCGAAGAGGTTCACCCAGCAGCTGTCCACGCCGGCGTCCGCGGCGGCGAGGATCATGTGGGTTGCGACGATGCTCGCGTCCTCGATGCCGGAGTCGCGCTCGCCGCCCGGGTAGGTGAAGACGTTCGTGCTGTCGAAGGCGACCAAAAGGACGGTCGGCGCACCGTAGCGGCAGCGCGTGAGGCCGTCGAACTTCTCGAGCGCCTCGGGGGAGCGCAGCACGTAGACGTGTTGCTCCTGCAGGTTCTTGGCCGTGGGTGCCAGCCGCCCGGCCTCGAGGATGGCCGTGACCTTCTCGCCCTCAAGTGGACGGTCGGCGTACTTCTTGCATGAGTAGCGGTTTGCGATGACGTCCTTGAATTCCATGGCGCTCCCTTCGTCGCGTGGTTGCGTCCAGTATAGGGCGGGGGCGCTTTCGCGTTGCCGCGGGAATGGGCTGGCGTCGCCGCTAGCTCCTCGCCGCTAGCCCCAGAGCGCGTGGAGGGCGAGGTCGCGGTAGACGGCGCGGGCGCGTGCGAGGTCGGCGAGGGGCACGTACTCGTTGGGCTTGTGTGCGACCTCCAGGCTGCCGGGGCCGTACGAGGCGCAGTTGGGGTTGTGGCAGAGCCCCGCCACCACCGCGGAATCGGTGTAGCCCGTGAACGTGCCCGTCTGGGCCTCCTGACCGCACACGCGCCGCGTGGACGCGAGCACCGCCGCGAGCAGCGGCGAGTCCGGGTGCGACGGGATGGCGGGCCGGTCGCCCGTCACCACGAGGGAGCCCCGCGTCCCCGGCACGGCCTCCTCCGCCGCGGCGATGCCCTTCTCCACCAGGGCACGCGCGTCGGCGGGCGTCGTGGGCGGCACGAGGCGCATGTCGATCCACGTGGTGCACGAGTCGGGCACCACGTAGGGGCGATAGCCTCCCCTTATCTGCCCAAACGTCACGGTCGTCTGGCCCAGCTCCGCGTCGCGGGGGAGGGCGAGCACCGCGTCGCGAACGTGCTTGATGGCCTCCGCGCTCGCGGCCACGGCGTCCGCGCCCCTCCACGGGGTGCTGGCGTGCGCCGTGACGCCGCGCATCGTGAGCTCGAACCACGTGCGACCCTTGTGGGCCATGCGCACCATGCCGTCCGTGGGCTCGGTGTCCAGCACCCACTGCGTGCCGTCGAGCCAGCCCTCGCGGATGGCCGCCTCGGAGCCGCGCATGAAGTCCTCCTCGTCGCAGGTGCACACCAGCGAGAGCCCGCGCCGCGGCCGCTCGCCGCGCTCGGCCACGGCTGCGAGCGCGTCCGCGAACGCGAGCATCGCGCAGGCGAGGCCGCCCTTCATGTCGCACGCGCCACGGCCCCACAGCCTGCCGCCGCGCACGACGCCGCCGAGCGCGGGGGTGTCCGCGGCCCAGCCCTCGCCCAGCGTCACGGTGTCAAGGTGGCAGAGAAGAACAAGCTCGCCGCCGTCGGCGGGCCCGGGGACGCGCGCCCTCAGGCACCTGCGGTCGGGTAGGGGCTCGATCTGGTCCAGCGTCGCGAGCGGGGCGGCGCCGTGCCCCGAGGCGGTACCGTGCCCCGAGGCCGCGATCTTCTCGCCCAGCCAGTCGCGCACGAAGGCCTCGATCTGCCCCTCGTAGGCACCGGGGTCGGAGGAGTCGGTCCGCACCAGCCGCTGTGCGAGCTCCGTCGCCTCGCGGTCCTCGGCCGCACCCGTGGCCGCCACCGCGCCTGTCGTACCGTTATCCATCCTGCTGCATCTCCCGTCGCCGCTCACTTGCGGAGGCTCATATGGCGTGCGATGTTTCGCGTTTGCTTCTGTTTGGCATCGCGTTGGGACCGTACGCCGGAAAGTCGCCCGCACCCCTTGACACCTTACGTATAGTCATATCAGCAAACAAAAAGTTTGTGAGTCAGAAAAAACATTAGTTCTGGCAAAGGGGTGGGGCGCACGCAGGCGTCCCAGGAAGGAGAGGGATCCCCATGAGTGAGAACATGGCACAGGGGGCCGCCAAGGACGACGAGGCCCAACTGTTCCAACGCGACGGAAAGCCATCTGCCAGGCTGTTCGTTCCGCTCGCGCTGCAGCACGTGGTCGCGGCCATCGTCGGCATCATCACGCCGGCCATGATCGTCGGCTCCGCGTGCAACCTTCCCGAGGACGAGCGTGCGCTCCTCATCCAGTCCGCCATGCTGTTCTCGGGCCTGGTGACGCTGCTGCAGGCGCATCCCGCGTTCGACCGCATCGGCTCGGGCCTGCCCGTCATCACCGGCGCGTCGTTCGCGTTCGTGCCCGTGCTCAACAACATCGGCGGCACGTACGGCATCGCGGCCATCATCGGCGCGCAGTTCATCGGCGGCTTCGTGGCCATGCTGTTTGCCGTGTTCCTCAAGCAGATCAAGAAGCTGTTCCCGCCCGTGGTCACGGGCACGGTCGTGTTCTGCATCGGCCTCTCGCTCTACTCGGTGGCCGTGGGCTACATGGCCGGCGGCACCAGCAGCGCGGACTTCGGCAGCGCCAAGAACTGGATCGTGGCGCTCATCACCCTGGCGTTCTGCATCTTCTTCGGCAACTTCACCAAGGGCGTCACCAAGCTGGGCTCGCTGCTGTTTGGCATGCTCGTGGGCTATGCGGTCGCGCTCGGGCTCGGCATGGTGAACTTCTCCGGCGTGGGCAGCGCCTCCTGGGTCGCCCTCCCCAAGTTCCTCCCCTTCGGCATCGAGTTCAGGCCTGACGCCATGGTCTCGCTCGGCGCGATGTTCATCATCGCCGCGGTCGAGATGATCGGCGACTTCTCCGCGGTCTCCAACGGCGCGCTCGGCCGCGAGCCGACGCTCAAGGAGATTCGCGGCGGCATCCTGTGCGAGGGCATCGCCTCCACCGTGGGCGCGCTCTTCGGCGGCCTCCCCACCGCCACCTTCGCGCAGAACGTCGGCATCGCCACGGTCACCAAGGTCGTGAACAAGCGCGTGTTCGCCTGCGCGGCGGGCATCCTCATCGCGTGCGGCCTCATCCCCAAGTTCGCGGCCGTGCTCGACACCATCCCCATGTGCGTCATCGGCGGCGCCACGATCACCGTGTTCGGCACCATCACCATGACGGGCATCCGCATCCTCACCAAGGGCGGCCTCACCAACCGCCGTGCCAGCATCGCCGGCCTCTCGGTCGCCCTGGGCATGGGCATCTCGATGGTGAGCGGCTCGCTCGCGGGCCCCGGCATCCCGGCCTGGGTCACCAGCGTCTTTGGCGGCTCCGCAATCGTGGTGACCACCCTCGTGGCCATCATCCTCAACCTGATCCTTCCCGACCCCGACGGCGAGAAGGCCCAGGACGCCAAGGAGGAGGCCAAGGAGCTGGGCGAGTAGCCACAGTCACGCAGCCTAGGAGGCAGGGGAGAAGAGCGTCCCCCTCGCGCGGGCGGGCCGGCAGCCAGATGGCAGCCGGCCCGCCTTGCGTTGTCCCGTGCCGCGCCCGGCCGCGCCCGTGGCCCTGCGGCGCGAACGCCCGCTCCGCACGAAGGAGGGTCCGCATGCGCGACTGCGCACGCGGCCCCCGCCAACGTCCCGGATGCGACCACGTGGCCTCGTCCTTCTCGCCCGCGGCATGCCACGGGAAGAGGGCGCGAGCCCGGGCGTCTCACTCCGCCTTGGACCCCTTGGCCTCGTCCATGTAGCTGTACAGCGTGTACTTTGAGATGCCAAAGTAGTTGCACACCTTCTGGCCGCTCTTGGTGACGAGGAACGCACCGGCGTCGTTGAGGAAGCCGATGGCCTTGACCTTGTCCTCGCGCGTCATGAGTGCGACGGGCTTGCCCACGAGCCGCACGGACTCCTCGATCAGCTCGTCCAACAGGTCGGTCACGTTGTGCGGGATGGTCTCCGTGACCTGGCTCTCCTCGGGCTCGGTGAGCCTGGTGAACTCGCGCAGCTCGTTCTCCAGCGCCCAGAAGAGGCTGGTGTCGTAGTTGATGGCGAAGATGGCGGTGGGCTTGCCCTTGGAGTCGCGGAAGAAGATCGTGGACGACTTGAGGACGCGCCCGTCCTCGGTCTTGGTGAGGTACGCGAGCTTGTCGTGCAGCTTGGAGGGGTCAGACTTGAGGGCCTTCAGCACCACGTTGGAGGGCCCGTCGCCCAGCTTTCGGCCCGATACCTCGCCGTTCTCTATGGCCACGATGGTGCTGTCGGGGTCCTTGGACTGGAGGTCGTGCACCACGACCTCGCACTTGTTGCCAAACTGGGCGGCGACGCCCTTGGCGAGCCTCTTGAGGAAGTCCAACTCCTGCTTGGTCACGATGCTGCGTTCCCTTCTTGAGCACGGCCCGTCCGGTCGTGCTGGCCTAACAATCTGTTTGGTTTCAATCCTAGCAATTAGGTCGGCTTTCCCGAACGGGGATTTGCCGCCTTGCCGCCCACGGTGCGGAATCTTGCCGTTCGCCTTACAAAAACGCAACGTCTCGGGAACCGTTGTGCCCAATATCGCTACCGTTCGGCGCAAAAACCTGCCGTACGCCGAGGCCCGTCGTGCCGCTCGCGCGTGTGACGTATATTGCAACGGAGCAAAATAAAAGTTAGTAAGCAAGACTAACTTTTAGACTGTACGGGGGAGAAGAACTGCCCCCGCGGCGTGGTCGGGGGGCCACGCGCACGCGGGACCGGCGCCCGCGGCCCGCCCTGGGGCGGCGCAGATGCCGGGGGACGCGGCAAGAGAGGGCCGGGTCCACTGCCGTTTTTTGCCGTAGCTGATCTGCGGCGCGTAGCAAGGAGGTCTCCATGCTACTCGTAGGTAACGGCCGCGTCGTGACGCGAGACGAGGCCAACCCGTTCGTGGAGGATGGCGCGGTCGCCATCGAGGGGTCCAGGATCGTCGAGGTGGGGAAGTACGACGCCCTGCGCGCCAAGTACCCCCAGGCGGAGCTGATCGACGCCCGCGGCGGGCTCGTCATGCCGGGACTGATCAACTGCCACACGCACATCTACTCGGGCCTGGCCCGCGGCCTCTCCATAAAGGGCTGCAACCCCACCAACTTCCTTGAGAACCTCGAGCAGCAGTGGTGGAACATCGACCGTCACCTCACGCTGGACGGCACGCGCGCGTGCGCCTACGTCACGATGATGGAGTCGTTCCGCAACGGCGTCACCACGATCTTCGACCACCACGCGAGCTTCCGCCAGATCCCCGGCTCGCTCTTCGCCATCAAGGACGTGGCGCAGGAGATGGGCATGAGGGCCTGCCTGTGCTACGAGGTGAGCGACCGCGACGGCAAGCAGAAGCTCGAGGAGTCCATCCGCGAGAACGCGGACTTCGCCCGCTGGGCGGCCGAGGAGGACTCGGACATGATCGCCGCCATGTTCGGCGGCCACGCGCTGTTCACGCTCCCCGACGAGGCCCTGGACGCCATGGTCAAGGCAAACGACGGCCTCACGGGCTTCCACGTGCACGTGTGCGAGGGCATGAACGACGTGTACGACTCCGCCCAGAGGCACGGCGTGAGCTCGGTGCACCGCCTCCTCGACCACGGCCTGCTGGGCGAGAAGACCATGCTCGGCCACTGCATCCACGTCTCGCCCGCGGACATGGACATCCTCGCGAGCACGCACACCAAGGTCGTCAACAACCCGCAGTCCAACGCCAACAACGCCGTCGGCACCGCGCCCGTGCTCGAGTTCTTCAAGCACGGCATCACCGTGACGATGGGCACCGACGCCTACACGCACGACATGCTCCAGTCGCTCAAGGCCTTCGTGCCGCTGCAGCGCCTCAACTCCGCCCTGCCCAACGTGGCCTGGGGCGAGGCCATGACCATGCTGTTCCAGAACAACGCGCAGATGGCAAGCATGTACTTCTCGTCCAAGGGCGACGGCAAGCCCATCGGCGTGCTCGCGCCGGGCGCCGCGGCGGACGTGGCCGTGTTCGACTATCCCGCTCCCACGCCGCTTGGGGCGGACAACGTGGACGGCCACATCCTGTTTGGCGTGGAGGGACACGACTGCACCAACACGATCGTCAACGGCCGCGTGGTCTACCGCGACCGCCAGCTCGTTGGCTGCGACAGGGAGAGGATCGACGCCTTCGTGATGGAGCAGGCAAAGCTGCTCTGGGGCGAGCTCAACGGCAGGACCTACTAGGCGCCAGGGGCGTAGGGACGCCCCCGCCTTCCATCACCCGCGCGGATCCCGTGGCGCCGCGCGGGGCAGACCATCCCCACGGAACCTTCCGGAGAGGAAACACCAACTATGAGCGACATCATGCATCCCATGCCGTTCGACCAGCTCATGAGCTGGATCCTGGACGAGTACGCCACCAAGGGCACCATCTTTGGCGAGCGCAGGCTGCCCCGCCGCGACCCCAAGGCCGCGCGCCCCATCTTTGGCGAGCGCGTCGAGACGCCCTTTGGCCCCGCGGCCGGCCCCAACACCCAGCTGGCCCAGAACATCGTGGCCGCCTACGTGAGCGGCGCCCGCTTCTTCGAGCTCAAGACCGTCCAGAAGATGGACGGCGCGGAGCTTTCCGCCTGCGTCAACAAGCCCTGCATCCTCGCGGGTGACGAGGGCTACAACTGCGAGTGGTCCACCGAGCTCACCGTGCAGGATGCCATGGCGGAGTACATGCACGCCTGGGTGGCCTGCAAGCTGCTGGCGCGCGAGCTCGGCCTGGGCGACCCGGACGGCTTCGTCTTCAACATGTCGGTCGGCTACGACCTCGAGGGCATCAAGACCCCCAAGGTCGACGGCTACATCGACCAGATGATGGACGCCTCCCACTCCGGCGCCTTCACGGAGGCCATCGACTGGGCCCTTCTCAACCTCGACCGCTTCGAGCACGTGGACGAGGACTTCGTGAGGTCCATCAGCCCGCGCATCTCCCGCTCCATCACCGAGTCCACGCTCCATGGCTGCCCGCCCGACGAGATCGAGCGCATCGCCACCCACCTCATCACGGAGAAGGGCCTTAACACCTACATCAAGTGCAACCCCACGCTCCTGGGCTATGACTACGCGCGCAAGACGCTCGACTCCCTGGGCTTTGGCTACATCGCCTTCGACCGTCACCACTTCGACGAGGACCTCCAGTGGGCCGACGCCGTGCCCATGTTCAGGCGCCTCATCGCCCTCTGCGAGGAGCGCGGGCTCGAGTTCGGCGTCAAGCTCACGAACACCTTCCCGGTGGACGTGACCCGCGGCGAGCTCCCCAGCGAGGAGATGTACATGTCGGGCCGCTCGCTCTACCCGCTCTCGCTCTCCCTCGCGGACAGGATCTCGCACGAGTTCGACGGCAAGCTGCGCATGTCCTACTCCGGCGGCGCGGACGCGCTCAACATCAAGGGCCTCGTGGACGCCGGTATCTGGCCGGTGACCATGGCGACGACCATCCTCAAGCCTGGTGGTTACGCGCGCCTCGCGCAGATCGCGGACGAGTTCGGCGAGAAGGACGCGGCCGCCTTCGCCGGCACCGATCCCCAGGCCATCGACGCCCTCGTGGACGACGCGCTCTCCAACCCCCGCTACCGCAAGCCCGTCAAGCCCGAGCCCAACCGCCACGTGCCCGGCGAGCTGCCGCTGACCGACTGCTTCATGGCGCCGTGCCGCGAGGACTGCCCCATCCACCAGGACATCCCCGGCTATCTGCGCGCCGTGGGCGAGGGTCGCTACGCCGACGCGCTCAACATCATCCTCGAGCGCAATGCGCTCCCGTTCATCACGGGCACGATCTGCCCGCACACCTGCGGCAACTCCTGCATGCGCAACTACTACGAGGAGCACGTGCACATCCGCGACGCAAAGCTCCTTGCGGCACAGAAGGGCCTGGACGAGGTGCTTCCGACCCTCTCGGCCCGCGGCAAGGTGCAGGGCGTGCGCGTGGCCGTCGTCGGTGCCGGCCCGGCGGGACTCGCGGTAGCCTCGTTCCTCTCGCGTGCCGGCGTGGACGTGACCGTGTTCGAGCGCTCCGAGCGCCCCGGCGGCGTCGTCGCCAACGTGATTCCCAGCTTCCGCATCTCTGACGAGGCCATCGCCAACGACGTCAGGCTGTGCGAGGCCTACGGTGCCAAGGTTCAGACCGGCGTCGAGGTGGCGGACGCACGCGACCTTCTCTCCCAGGGCTACACCGACGTCGTGGTCGCCATCGGCGCCTGGGCGCCCGGCTGTCCCGTGCTCGAGGGCGCGCACACGCTCGACGCCATCGAGTTCCTGCAGGCCTTCAAGGCGGACCCGTCCGCCTGCGAGCTGGGGAGCGACGTGGTCGTCGTCGGCGGCGGCAACACCGCCATGGACGTCGCGCGCGCCGCGAAGCGCGTCCCGGGCGTCAGGAACGTCCGCCTCGTGTACCGCCGCGACCGCCGCAACATGCCGGCCGACGAGGAGGAGCTCGTCCTCGCTCTCGAGGACGGCGTCGAGTTCCTGGAGCTCCTCTCGCCCCGCTCGCTCGAGGGCGACGTCCTCACCTGCGACGTGATGGAGCTCGGCGAGCCGGACGCCTCCGGCCGTCGTCGGCCGGTCGCCACGGGCAAGACCAAGAGCGTCCCCGCGACCGCGGTCATCGCGGCCGTCGGCGAGCGCGTCGAGGGCGGCCTGTACGCCGCGACCGGCTGCGACGTTGACCAGAAGGGCCTCCCCGTCGTCGACTCCCACCTGCGCACCAGCGTGCCGCACGTGTACGCCGCGGGCGACTGCCGCCGCGGGCCCGCGACCGTGGTCAAGGCCATCGCCGATGCCGCGACCGTCACGACCGCCATCTGCGGCTTCGACTTCGGCGGCAAGGCGCAGGAGAACGTCGCGCCCGACGCGGACAAGGTCCTGTCCGACCGCGCCCGCCTCGAGGCCGACTGCCAGTCGCTCGCCAAGACGCGCTGCCTCGGCTGCGCGACGGCGTGCGAGACCTGCGTCGAGGTCTGCCCCAACCGCGCCAACGTCGCTGTCCGCGTGCCCGGCATGCGCGAGGCGCAGATCGTCCACGTGGACGGGATGTGCAACGAGTGCGGCAACTGCGCGGTGTTCTGCCCCTACCAGGGCGGGCGTCCCTACCGCGACAAGCTCACCGCGTTCTGGACGCGCGAGGACTTCGACTCCTCCCAGAACCAGGGCTTCCTTCCCGTGGAGGACGGCATGCTGGTGCGCCTGGACGGACGCGTCGGCACCTACGACGTGGACGATGAGGGCTGCGGCCTGCCGCAGGACGTGCGCAAGACGATCGTCGCCGTCCGCGACGACTACGGCTACCTGCTCGCCCGCTAGCGACGAGCAACGTTTTGACCGGACGCGGACAGGCATGGGGGGTGCCTGCCCGCATCCGGGTGTGAGGAGAGGAACATGGACATGAGACTCGTTGCAGTGGTCCACTGCTCGGGAGGCAGCCCGTTCCGGGAGGATGTCGACTCGTCATCCCTGCCGTCGAGCTGTGATGACATTCTCGGCGCGTATCCGCTGGGCACGCGCGTCTGCCGGTTTGGCTGCCTTGGGGGCGACACGTGCGCGGTCGCGTGCCCAAAGGGTGCCATCTCCGTGGGGGAGGACGGCATCGCCCACGTGGACGCCGTCCTCTGCGACGGGTGCGGGGAGTGCGTGAGCGCCTGCCCGCAGCAGGTGATCACCCTCGTGCCGCGCGGCGACGACATCACGGTGCGCTGCTCGAACCACGACAAGGTCCTGCGCTCGCTCAAGAACTGCGAGAACGTGTGCGTGGGCTGCCGCACCTGCGAGCGCGTCTGCCCCGTGGAGGCCATCCACGTGGAGGACTTCCTCGCGAAGATCGACTACGACGTGTGCATCTCGTGCGGGATGTGCGCCACCAAGTGCCCGTTCGGCATCATCCACGACGCCAACGGGCTTCTCGCCAGCAGATAGGAGGGGGAGAAGAGCATGTCAGAGAGCTACATCCTCTACGTGAACGGCCAGGAGCACGTCACGACGGAGAACAAGTCGCTCCTCCGCTACCTTCGCGACGACCTGGGGCTCACGTCCGTGAAGGACGGCTGCTCCGAGGGCGCGTGCGGGACCTGCACGGTGGTCGTGGACGGCATCGCCACAAAGGGCTGCGTCATGACCACCAAGCTCGCGCAGGGCAAGCGCATCCTCACCGTCGAGGGCCTCAGCGACCAGGAGAAGGACGCCTTCGTGTACGCCTTCGGCGCCGTGGGCGCCGTGCAGTGCGGCTTCTGCATCCCCGGGATGGTCATGAGCGGAGCGGCGCTGGTGCGCCAGAACCCCGACCCCACCGAGGACGAGGTCAAGTGGGCCATCCGCGGCAACGTGTGCCGCTGCACGGGCTACAAGAAGATCATCGAGGGCATCCGCCTGGCCGCGGCCATCCTGCGCGGGGACGAGAAGATCGACCCCGCCCTCGAGCGCGGGGACGACTATGGCGTGGGCAAGCGCGCCTTCCGCGTGGACGTGCGCCGCAAGGTGCTGGGCTACGGCAAGTACCCCGACGACCTCACGGTGCGCGACTACCCCGACATGGCATACGCATCCGCGGTGCGCTCCAAGTACCCACGCGCCCGCGTGGTCAAGATCGACACCGCCAAGGCCGAGGCGCTTCCCGGCGTGCTGGGCGTGCTGCGCGCATCCGACGTTCCCGTGAACCAGGTCGGCCACCTCATCCAGGACTGGGACGTGATGATCGCGGAGGGCGACATCACCCGCTGCGTGGGCGACGCCATCTGCCTGGTGGTCGCCGAGGACGAGAAGACGCTCGCCAAGGCCAAGAAGCTCGTCAAGGTCACGTACGAGAAGCTCGAGCCCGTGCGCAACATAGCCGAGGCAAAGGCGCCCGGCGCGCCGCTCGTCCACGAGAGCTTCAACGCGTTTGGCAACCACGTGGTGCTGAAGGACAACGTGTGCCAGAGCCGCCACATCACCCGCGGCGACGCCAAGAAGGCGCTCGCGGAGTCCGCCTACGTGGTCACGCGCGACTTCGAGACACCGTTCACGGAGCACGCCTTCCTGGAGCCCGAGTGCGCCGTTGCCTTCCCGTACAAGGATGGGGTCAAGGTACAGAGCACAGACCAGGGCGCCTACGACACGCGCAAGGAGATCGCCCACATGTTTGGCTGGGACGACACCCCCGAGCGCGTCGTGGTGCAGACCATGCTCGTGGGCGGTGGCTTTGGCGGCAAGGAGGACGTGACGGTGCAGCACCTCGCCGCGCTGGCCGCCATGCACTTCGGCCGCACGGTCAAGTGCAAGCTCACGCGCCAGGAGTCGATTGACCTGCATCCCAAGCGCCACTACATGTACGCGACGTTCACGCTCGGCTGCGACGAGGAGGGGCACCTCACTGGTCTCGACTGCGAGGTCAACTTCGACACCGGCGCCTACGCCAGCCTGTGCGGCCCCGTCCTGGAGCGCGCCTGCACGCACGCCGTCGGCCCGTACAGGTACCAGAACACGGACATCCGCGGCTATGGCTACTACACCAACAACCCGCCGGCCGGCGCGTTCCGCGGCTTCGGCGTGTGCCAGACCGAGTTCGCCCTCGAGGCGTGCCTCGATCTTCTCGCCGAGAAGGTGGGCATATCCGCGTGGGAGATGCGCTGGAGAAACGCCATCGAGCCGGGCGCAGTCCTTCCCAACGGCCAGATAGCCGACTGCTCCACCGCGCTCAAGGAGACGCTCCTCGCGGTCAAGAAGCCGTTCGAGGAGAACCTGGGGCACGTGGGCATCGCCTGCGCCATGAAGAACTCGGGCGTCGGCGTGGGCCTTCCCGACGCGGGCCGCGCCAACATCAAGGTGGAGGACGGCGTCGCCGTGATCTACTCCGCCACATCGGACATCGGCCAGGGCTGCAACACCGTGTTCTCGCAGGACCTTGCCGAGGCCACGGGGCTGCCCAAGGCCTGCATCGCCAACGGCGAGTGCTCGACCGAGGTCGCGCCGGACTCGGGCACGACGTCGGGCTCGCGCCAGACGGTCGTGACCGGCGAGGCCGTGCGTGGCGCCTCCTTCCTGCTCCGCGACGCGATGCTCGCGGTCGAGGCGGGCAAGCCCGCGCCCAAGGCGCCCGTGCGCGCGCACGGCGACGGCAAGACCATCGAGTACGCCGACGGCACGCCCTACCGCGACGCGTTCGACCGGGACGGGGCCGACCTCACCGTTGGCCATGCCGTGCATCCCAAGGACCCCGTTGCCGCGCTGCGCAAGCTCGACGGCTGCGAGTTTGGCTACGAGTACCTTGAACCCACCGACAAGCTGGGTGCGGACAAGCCCAACCCCAAGAGCCACATCTGCTACGGCTTCAGCTCCACCGTGGTCGTCCTGGAGGACAAGGGCGAGAGGCGCGGGCGCATTCGCGACATCTATGCGGCGCACGACTCGGGCAAGGTCGTGAACCCCATCGCCATCCAGGGGCAGATCGAGGGCGGCGTCCTCATGAGCATGGGCTACGCGCTCACGGAGGACTTCCCGCTCAAGGACGGCGTGCCGCAGGCCAAGTACGGCACCCTGGGGCTGCTGAGGGCGACGCAGATCCCCAACATCCACGCCAGCTACGTGGAGAAGGAGCACCTGCTTCCCGTCTCGTATGGAGGCAAGGGCATCGGCGAGATCGCGACCATCGGCACCGCGCCCGCCATCCAGAACGCCTACCACAACCTGGACGGCAAGCTCCGCTGGAGGCTGCCCCTCGAGGACACGCCGTACAGCAAGAGCCGCAAGCTGGGCGACGAGCGCCTCTCCGAGCTGAGGGCCGCCGCCGAGGACGGCGACACGGAGTCTCAGGAGAAGGCCGGCGAGTAGGGCGGGCGTCCTTCTCGACCGCATGATATGGAAATGGGCAGGCCCCGGGACACTCGCGTTGCGCGAGGCCCGGGGCCCGCTCCTTGTGCGGGGCGAACGCGTCCAGTTACCGAACAAATAGTTTTGAAGATAGACAAATTGTTAGTATCAGAGGCGGCGTTGACCACGAGCGTGGCTAACGGCCGCAAGGATAGGCACGTGGCAGAGTGGCTTGGCCGGGCGCGGGGACGCTCGGCGGCAGGAGAGGAAAAGCCTATGGCTGACGAGAAGTACGACTACGTGCCCATGTGGGAGGGCCTCGGGATGGACGTGAAGGCCCACGACGGCCTGCTCGCTGCGGTGGGGCAGATGTACGGGGACGCGTTCCTGACGCAGAAGAACCGCCCCGCCTCGACCGCGTACCTGGACGGGGTGGCCAACAACCTGCACTCGGGGCGCATCCGCGAGCTCGTGGACGGGAGGAACGCGGGCGACCCCAAGAAGGTCATCGGCACGTTCTGCCTGTACGTCCCGGAGGAGGTCATCACGGCGGCCGGCGCCGTCGAGGTGGGGCTGTGCGCCGGCGCGGACTGGCAGCCGGACGAGGCCGAGCGCTACGTCCCGCGCAACACGTGCCCGCTCATCAAGGGGTTCATGGGCTTCAAGCTGGGCCGCGTGTGCCCCTACATCGAGAGCGCCGACCTGGTGGTGGGCGAGAACACCTGCGACGGAAAGAAGAAGGCGTACGAGCAGTTTGGCAAGCTCAAGCCCACGTACGTGATGGACGTGCCGCACGTGCGCACCGACGAGACGCGCCAGGTGTGGCGAAACGAGGTCCGCAGGCTCGCGCGCCGCATCGAGCAGGAGACCGGGCAGCAGATCACCGCGGAGAGCCTCCATGCGGGCATCAAGCTCGCGAACGACAAGCGCCGTGCGCTCCAGCGCCTGTACCGGGTGAGGTCGGCGTGCCCCGCGCCCATATCGGGCCTGGACTCCCTGCTGACCGTGCAGGCCGCGTTCATGGACGACAGCGCACGCCTCACGATGGCGATCAACGCCATGGCCGAGGAGTGCGAGCAGCGCGTGCGCGACGGGGTGGGCGTCGCCCCGAAGGGCGCGAAGCGAATCCTGTACACCGGCACGCCCATGGCGGTGCCCAACTGGAAGCTCTTCAACATCATCGAGAAGTCCGGGGCCGTCGTGGTGGGCGAGGAGTGCTGCACGGGAAGCCGCTACTACAAGGACCTGGTGAGCGAGGAGGGCACGACCGTCGACCAGATGCTCGACGACATCGCCGATCGCTACCTCAACATACAGTGCGCGATCTTCTCGCCCAACAAGGGGCGCGAGGAGGATGTCATCCGCATGGCAAGGGAGCAGCACGCAGACGGCATCATCGACTGCTCGCTGCAGTTCTGCACCCTGTACGACATGGAGTCGTTTGGGATGCAGGAGGCGGCACGCGAGGCGGGCATCCCGTTCATGCACGTCTCGACCGACTATGGCAGCGACGACGACGGGCAGCTCAAGACCCGCATCCAGGCGTTTGTGGAGATGCTTTAGGTGGCCACCGCTCGGGCGGTCAGGCGCGCCGCTCGCGAAGTTGTCGAGAAGACCCTTGAAAACTCCCGCGGCTGTGCTGTAATGGAGAAGCTAACAAAAAGTTAGGTCGTAAGACAAACAGTAATTATCCTGGCCGCGAGCGAGCGCCAGGGGGAAGGGGAGAGCATGGAGCCGCAGATTGGCTGGGTCATGAACCACATGCCCAAGGACGAGGACAAGAACCTGCCCATCATGTCGGTCGAGAACGTGAGTAAGGCACGGGCCTTCCACCGGAGCTTCCCGCAGTACTCCGTGACGCCGCTGGCCGACCTCGAGGGCATGGCCGAGCGCCTGGGCCTGGGCGGCCTGTACGTGAAGGACGAGAGCTACCGCTTTGGCCTGAACGCGTTCAAGGTGCTGGGCGGATCTTTTGCCATGGCACGCTACATCGCCGAGCAGACCGGCCGCGACGTGAGCGACTGCGACTTTGACTACCTTACGTCCGAGCAGTTGGAGAAGGACTTTGGCCACGCCACGTTCTTCACCGCGACCGACGGCAACCACGGCCGCGGCGTGGCGTGGGCGGCGCACCGCCTGCACCAGAACGCCGTCGTCCACATGCCGAAGGGCTCCACCAAGACCCGCTTTGACAACATCGCCAAGGAGGGCGCCAAGGTCACGATCGAGGAGCTCAACTACGACGACTGCGTGCGCCTTGCCGCCAAGGAGGCCTCCGAGACCGAGCACGGCGTGATCGTGCAGGACACCGCCTGGGACGGCTACACCAAGATCCCGTCCTGGATCATGCAGGGCTACGGCACCATGGCGTCCGAGGCGGCGGAGCAGCTGCGCCAGCTGGAGGTCAACCGCCCGACGCACGTGTTTGTGCAGGCCGGCGTCGGCTCGCTCGCGAGCGCGATGGTGGGCTACTTCAGCAACCTCTTCCCCACGTGCCCGCCCAAGTTCGTGATCATGGAGGCGTCCGCCGCGGACTGCCTGTACCGCGGCGCCAAGGCGGGGGACGGCAACCCGCGCACCGTGGGCGGCGACCTCACGACCATCATGGCGGGCCTCGCGTGCGGCGAGCCCAACACCATCGGCTGGGACATCCTGCGTAACCACGCAGACGCCTTCGTGAGCTGCCCCGACTGGGTGAGCGCCAAGGGCATGAGGATGCTCGCCGCTCCCGTCAAGGGCGACCCCGCGGTGACCTCGGGCGAGTCCGGCGCCGTGGGCATGGGCGTGATCTCGACCATCATGTGCGACCCCGCCTACGCGGAGCTGCGCGAGCAGCTGGAGCTGGGCAGCGAGTCCAAGGTCCTGCTCTTCTCCACCGAGGGCGACACCGACCCCGTGCGCTACCGCGAGGTCGTGTGGGACGGCGCATGGCAGAGCGCCGACGAGGCAAAGTAGCGAGCGAGAAGAACGATGGGGCGGGTGCGGGGCGACCCCGTGACTGCCTGCGATGGCGGCGCCGGGCCCATGGGAGATGGGGCCCGGCGCCGTCGCGCTTCTCGCCCTCTTGGCCTGGCGCTTGAGAGCGATGCGGAACGGTTCGTGCCGTCCGCCTTTCCAAAACGACCGTTTGCGGGAAAAACAATTTGTTTGGTAAACCGGCTTGATTCCCGCGCCCGGCGTGCTTTAATGGACTCAGCCAAACAAAAAGTTTGGTAAGCAGACACATTGTCTACTGCCAGGCAACGGAACGTCGCAATGCGCAAGGAGGACCCAATGAAGCAGCTCGACTACGAGAAGATCAAGGATGCGGCAAAGGCGTACAACGCGGACATGACCGCGTTCCTGCGCGCCATGATCTCTCACCCCAGCGAGTCCTGCGAGGAGGGCGACGTCGTCGCCTGCATCAAGGCCGAGATGGAGAAGCTCGGCTTTGACGAGGTCAAGGTCGATGGCCTGGGCAACGTCATGGGCTTCATGGGCACGGGCGAGAAGATCATCGCCATCGACGGCCACATCGACACCGTGGGCATCGGCAACCGCGACAACTGGGACTTCGACCCCTACGAGGGCTTCGAGGACGACCAGCTCATCGGCGGCCGCGGCGGCTCCGACCAGGAGGGCGGCGTCGCGGCGGCGACCTACGCGGCCAAGATGATGAAGGACATGGACCTCATCCCCGAGGGCTACAAGATCATGGTCGTGGGCTCCGTCCAGGAAGAGGACTGCGACGGCATGTGCTGGCAGTACATCTACAACAAGGACGGCATCAAGCCCGAGTTCGTGATCTCGACCGAGCCGACCGACGGCGGCATCTACCGCGGCCACCGCGGCCGTATGGAGATCAGGGTCGACGTCCACGGCGTCTCCTGCCACGGCTCCGCGCCCGAGCGCGGCGACAACGCCATCTACAAGATGGCCGACATCGTGAGCGACGTCCGCGCGCTCAACAACAACGGCTGCGACGAGTCCACCTCCATCAAGGGCCTCGTCAAGATGCTCGACCCCAAGTACAACCCCGAGCACTACGAGGACGCCCGCTTCCTGGGCCGCGGCACCTGCACCGTCAGCCAGATCTTCTATACCAGCCCCAGCCGCTGCGCCGTGGCCGACTCCTGCGCCATCAGCATCGACCGTCGCATGACGGCCGGCGAGACCTACGAGTCCTGCCTGGAGGAGGTCCGCAACCTCCCCGCCGTCAAGAAGTACGGTGACGACGTGAAGGTCTCCATGTACATGTACGACCGTCCCAGCTGGACCGGCGAGGTGTACGAGACCGAGGCCTACTTCCCGACGTGGATCAACAAGGAGACCGCTCCCCACGTCAAGGCGCTGGTCGACGCCCACAAGGCGCTGTTTGGTGACAAGCGCATCGGCTGCCCCAAGTCCATGGACAAGCGCGAGGGACGTCCCCTGTGCGACAAGTGGACCTTCTCGACCAACTGCGTGTCCATCCAGGGCCGCTACGGCATCCCGTGCGTCGGCTTTGGCCCCGGCGCAGAGTCCCAGGCCCACGCGCCCAACGAGGTCACGTACAAGCAGGACCTCTCCACGTGCGCGGCGCTCTACGTCGCGGCCGTGAACCTGTACGACCCCAGCCAGGCCACCGGCGACGCCACGGAGTACCGCGGAACGCTGACCGGAAACGACATCAAGTAGGACGCCAGACGCAAGCCACGAGGCGCGGGGGCCAACCTGAGCCGGTCCCCGCGCCGCACGCCCAAGGAAAACGCCAAGGAGACAGCAATGAGCGAGAAGAACATCAAGCCGTACCTCGAGAAGCTTGCCGAGCTCGACTTCAAGAACATGTACAACAACGACTTCCTGCACACGTGGGACAAGACGACCGACGAGCTGAAGGCCATGTACCTGGTGGCCGACGCCCTGCGCAACCTGCGCGAGCGCAACATCAGCACGCGCATCTTCCAGTCCGGCCTCGCGGTCTCCAACTTCCGCGACAACTCCACGCGCACGCGCTTCAGCTTTGCCTCCGGCACCAACCTGCTCGGCCTGCAGCTGCAGGACCTCGACGAGGCCAAGTCCCAGATCGCCCACGGCGAGACGGTCCGCGAGACCGCGACCATGATCAGCTTCATGGCCGACGTCATCGGCATCCGCGACGACAAGTTCATCGGCGAGGGCGACGCGTACATGAGGGAGGTCGCGGAGTCCGTCGAGCAGTCCTGGCGTGACGGCATCCTCGACCACCGTCCCACGCTCGTGTCGCTGCAGTCCGACTCCGACCACCCGACGCAGTCCTCCGCCGACATCCTGTACCTCATCAACGAGTTTGGCGGCCTCGAGAACCTGAAGGGCAAGAAGGTCGCCGTGACCTGGGCCTACAGCCCCTCCTACGGCAAGCCCCTCAGCTGCCCGCAGTCGCTCATCACCCTGCTGCCGCGCTTTGGCATGGACGTGACCCTGGCCCATCCCGAGGGCTACGACCTCATGCCCGAGCTGGTGCAGAAGGCGGGCACCTACGCAGGCGAGACGGGCGCCACGTTCACCCAGACCACGAGCATGGCCGAGGCCTTCGAGGGCGCCGACATCGTGATTCCCAAGAGCTGGGCCTCCTACGCCGCCATGGAGAGGCGCACGAAGCTCTACGCAGCGGGCGACCAGGCCGGCATTGACGCCCTCGAGCAGGAGCTCCTCGCCCAGAACGCCACGCACAAGGACTGGTGCTGCACCCAGAAGCTGATGGAGACCACCGCCAAGGGCCAGGACACCATCTACATGCACCCGCTGCCCGCCGACATCAACGGCGTGAGCTGCGAGCACGGCGAGGTCGAGAACGAGGTGTTCGACTACCACCGCGACGGCCTGTACAAGGAGGCCAGCTACAAGCCGTACGCCGTTGCCGCCATGGTCTTCCTGCAGAAGGCCAAGGACCCCATCGCCACGCTCCAGGCCCTCGAGGACGCCGCGACGCCCCGCTGGAACCAGCGCTAGGCAGAGGCGGAGTCCTTCTCAACCAAGACTTCGGGACGACCCATCGCATGGCCGCTGGCCGGCGGCGGGTCGTCCCTTCCGTACGCGATGGTACGCTCTTCTCTAACGTCCGTGCCCTGACTCCTCGAAAGGGGGCCCTGATGGAACCAAGAACGGTCTGCTACCTCATGCGGGACGAGGGGGACCGCGCCTTTGGCCCCGGCCCCTGCCGGCTGCTGGAGCTCGTGGGCGAGAAGGGCAGCCTCTCGGCCGCGGCGAAGGCCATGGGCATGAGCTACACCAAGGCCACCCGCCTGGTGAGGAATGCCGAGGAGAGCCTGGGCGCTCCCCTGACCAGGGGCGTCGTGGGCGGCGAGGGAGGCGGCGGATCGAGCCTGACCCAGCGGGGCGAGGAGGCCATCCGGCGCTACCGCCTGTGGGAGGCCAGTGTGAGCGATGCCTCGCGCCAGGCGTACCGCGTCGCGTTTGCCGGCGAGTGCGGCAACCCCCGCATACCGTGCGTGGTCATGGCGGCCGGGCACGGCGAGCGCTTTGGGGGACAGAAGCTCCTGGCGCGGCTCGGCGGGCGAGAGGTGCTCGCGCGCACGCTCGCGTCCGTCCCGCTCGACGTGTACGACGTCGTGGTCGTGACCCGCGCGCCGGAGGTCCGGGCGCTCTGCGAGCGATACGGCTTTACGAGCAGGCTCTCGGCGGGCGACGAGCAGAGCGACACCATCCGCGCGGGGCTGGAGTGGGCCGGCAACGCACCCGGCTGCCTCTTCCTGCAGGGGGACCAGCCGCTCGTCTCGACGGCGAGCCTTCGTGCCCTGGCCGAGGCGTTCGCCCGTGACCCGCGGGGGGTCGCGCGCCTCTCGTGGCAGGGGAGGCCGGGAAGCCCCGTGATCTTTCCCAACTGGCTCTTTGGCGAGCTCGCCCGCACCACGGGCGACCGGGGAGGCTCCGCGGTGCTCAAGGCGAACCCGGCACTCGAACGGCTGGTCACGCTGGTCCCAGCGGCAGAGGAGTGCGAGCTCGAGGACGTGGACACGCCGGACGACCTCGAGCGGCTGGAGGCGCACCTCGAGGGGGACCGCGGCCACGAGCCAGGCGGGGCGAGCGGGGGCGCAAGGCCATAGGCGCCGCGGCGCAGCGGACATGCGAGCGGGGAGGTTCCCTCCCCAGGGGAGATGATCGACATGAGCGAGCAGAGGCGGACCGTCGTGAGGGGCGGCAACCTGGTGACGCCAGGCGGCGTCGTGCGGGGCGACCTCGTCCTTGCGGGCGAGAAGATCGAGTCCGTGGTGCCCGGTGGCCTCGGCGAGGGCGAGCTCGGGGGATGCGAGACCTACGACGCCACCGGGTGCTGGGTCTTTCCCGGCTTCATCGACGCCCACACGCACATGCAGTGCTGGACGGGTATGGACTGGACGGCGGACAGCTTCGAGACCGGCACGCGCGCGGCGGCCTGCGGCGGCACCACGACCATCGTGGACTACGCGACCCAGGACCGCGGCATGACGCTGCACCAGGCGCTCGACGAGTGGCACAAGCGCGCCGACGGCACCTGCACCTCCAACTACGCCTTCCACATGGCGATATCGGACTGGAACGACCACACCCGCGAGGAGATCGCGGACATGCGCGACGCGGGCATCGTGTCGTTCAAGAGCTACTTCGCCTACGACCACCTGCGCCTGGACGACGCGCAGACCATGGAGCTGCTCGAGGCCATCCGCCCGTTCGACGGCATCCTGTGCGTGCACTGCGAGAACGGCACGCTCGTGGACGCGCTGCAGCGCCGCGTGCTCGCCCGCGGCATCACCGGCCCCGAGGGACACCCCCTCAGCCGCCCGGCCGAGTGCGAGGCGGAGGCGATAGGCCGCCTCATGTACCTGGCCCAGCTCACGGGCGCGCGCGTCAACGTCGTTCACCTCTCGACCGCGCTCGGCCTCGAGCAGATCCGCGCCGCCAAGGCGCGCGGGGTGCGCGTCTCCGTGGAGACCTGTCCCCAGTACCTGCTCATGGACGACACCCGCTACCTCGAGCAGGGGGAGGACGGCTTCGCGGGCGCCAAGTACGTGATGAGCCCGCCGCTGCGCAGGCCCCACGACGTCGAGGTGCTGCGCCAGGCGGTGTGCGACGGCGAGGTCGACCAGGTCTCCACCGACCACTGCTCGTTCAACCTGCACGGCCAGAAGGACCGCGGCAGGGGCGACTTCACCAAGATCCCCAACGGCGGCCCGGGCGTAGAGCACCGGCCGGCCCTCATGATGACCAGCTTCGAGGGACGGCTCGGCCCCATGGACTACCTGCGTCTCCTGAGCGAGGGGCAGGCGCGCGTCTTCGGCATGTACCCGCGCAAGGGCGCCCTCGCGGCCGGCTCGGACGCGGACGTGTGCGTGTGGGACCCGTCCGTCCGCTGGACCATCGGCGCGTCCAACCAGCACCAGGCCGTCGACTACACCCCCTACGAGGGGTTCCAGGCCCACGGCCGCGCCAAGTACGTCTTCGTCAACGGGACCCTCGCCGCGCGCGACGGCGAGCCCACGGGCGAGAAGCCCGGGCGCTACGTGGCCCGCTGACCCTCCCGACGGCACCCGGGCACCCGCCTGGCGGCCTGTACAATACGTTTCGTAAGACGCCCGCGGACGCGGGCACGAGAGAAGGAGCAACAACATGAGCAAGACCGCCATCGTCACCGACAAGGCCCCCAAGGCCCTCGGCCCCTATTCCGCAGGCGTCGCCTCGAACGGTTCCGTCAACGTCTCCGGCCAGCTGGGAATCGACCCCGCCACGGGCAAGCTCGCTGGCGACGACATCCAGTCCCAGACCCGCCAGAGCCTCACGAACGTGCAGAACATCCTCGCGGCGGCCGGCGCCACGATGGACGACGTGGTCGAGACCACCGTCCTTCTCGCCGACATCAACGAGTTCGCGGCCATGAACGAGGTCTACGCCGAGTTCTTCAAGGCGCCGTATCCCGCACGCGCGGCCTTCCAGGTGGCGGCGCTGCCCGGCGGCGGCAGGGTCGAGATCAAGGCCGTGGCCAGGGTCTAGGCAGCCGCCTCTCATCGAGCCCACCGGGGGGGGCGCCTCGCCGTCGTGCGGGGCGCCCCCTTGTCGTCTCGTGGGGCGCCGGGGCGCTCCACTTCCGCGCGCATAGCGCGGCGTCCCGCACCCCGCGGATTTCCTTACGCTCACGGGGGGATACCGGGGGATATGGGATGGATTCGGGCACCAAGGGCGTCTCGGACGGTATCCTTGAACCCGTGGGTCCCGCCCGCGGCGCCTGGATGCGTGCGGGCAGCGGTGACCCTCTCCCGGCGCCCGAAGGTGGCGCCGAGGCGGCCGAGGTGGGGCAGCGGAAGTCCCGGGCCGCTTCAAGAAACGGAGACGCATATGGAAGTGGGTAGGAGCCTAACCCGCGTGGACGCCTACGACAAGGTGACCGGACGGGCCAAGTTCACGGACGACCTGTGCCCGAAGCCGTGCCTCGAGGCAAAGGTGCTCCACTCGACCATCGCCAACGGCGTGGTCACGGCCATCGACACGTCGGAGGCCGAGAAGATCGAGGGAGTCGTGGGCGTCTGGACGTGCTTCGACGTCCCGGACATCCAGTTCGGGACCGCGGGGCACCCGTGGTCGACGCGGCAGTCGCACCAGGACATCCAAGACCGCAAGCTGCTCAACGCGCGCGTGCGCTGCTACGGCGACAACATCGCCGCCGTGGTCGCGGAGGACACCGTCGCCGCCGACCGGGCGCTCAGGGCCATCAAGGTCACCTACGACGAGTACCCGCCCTGCCTCGACACGGAGTCCGCGCTGCACCCCGGCAAGACCGGCGAGCTCCACCAGGAGCGCCCCGACAACGTGATCGCCCACATGGACCTCAGGTCCAAGGTGCGCGGAGAGCGCTACCAGAGCATCGAGCAGATCCTGGACGACCCGTCGCTCCATCACATTACGCAGCACAGCGCGACCCCGCGCCAGAGCCAGGTGCACATCGAGTCGTGCACCTCGTGGTGCAAGATGGAGAACGGCCGCATCACCTGCGTCACCTCCACCCAGATCCCGCACATCGTGAGGCGCATCATCGCGCAGGCGCTCGGGATCGGCTGGGGCCAGGTCAAGGTCATCAAGCCCTACATCGGCGGCGGCTTCGGCAACAAGCAGGACGTGCTGTTCGAGCCGCTCAACGCCTGGCTGTGCATGCAGGTGGGCGGCCGTCCCGTGCGCCTGGAGCTCTCGCGCGAGGAGGTCTTCTTCGCGACGCGCTCGCGCCAGCCAAAGACGTTCGACGTGGAGGCCGCCTACGACGACCACCAGAACCTGGTGGCGCGCCACTGCGTGGCCTACTCCAACCAGGGCGGGTACGCCTCGCACGGCAACGCGCTCGTGGCGAACTCGGTCAACAGCTTCCGCCAGCTCTACGACATGCGCGAGCTCGCGAGCCGCGTCGAGGCCACGACGTTCTACTCCAACCAGATAACGGCGGGCGCCATGCGAGCCTACGGCGTGCCCGAGGGCAACTGGGCCGCGGAGTGCCTCATGGGTGACATCGCCTACGACCAGGGCTGGGACGGCTGCGACTTCCGCCTCAACAACGCCATGACCAAGGGCTACGTGGACGAGTTCTGGCCCGGCAAGCTCGCCTGCTACACCGACGGCCTGCGCGAGTGCGTGCGCCGCGGCAAGGCGGACATCGGCTGGGACCAAAAGCGCGCCGAGTACGCCCACCAGGAGGGCCCCATCCGCCACGGCATAGGCGTCGCGCTCTTCTCGTACAAGACCGCCGTGGCGGCCCTCTCGCTCGAGACGGCGTCCGCCCGCATGATCCTCAACCAGGACGGCTCGGTCATGATGGAGCTGGGCGCCACGGAGATCGGCCAGGGGGCTGACACGATCTTCTCGCAGATGGCCGCCCAGGCCATCGGCATCCCCACCGAGTGGGTGCACGTGGTCTCCACCCAGAACACGGACACGAGCCCGTACGACTCCGGCGCCTACGCGTCGCGCCAGACCTACGTCTCCGGTACGGCCGTCCGCATGGTGGGCGAGGAGCTGGGCGAGAAGATCGTGGCCTACGCGCACGAGATGCGCCCGGACGCCGGCGACCTCAGGCTTGTCGACGGCCGCATCGTGGATGCCGCGGGCGAGCAGGTGCTCTCGCTCGAGGAGGTCGCGCAGGAGTCCTACTACTCGCTCGACCATGCCCAGCAGCTCTTTGCCGAGGACACGGCCCAGGTCAAGTCCAACACGTTCGCCCTGGGCTGCTGCTTTGTGGACCTGACCGTGGACGTACCGCTCTGCAAGGTCACGCTCGACCGCGTGGTCGAGTACCACGACTCCGGCATGATCATGAACCCGCGCACTGCCGAGCAGCAGGTCCATGGCGGCATCGCGCAGTCCCTGGGCATGGCGCTTTCCGAGGAGCTGCTCACGGACCCCGCGAGCGGGCGCATCCTCAACCCCAACCTGCTCGACTACAAGATCCCGACCGCGATGGACCTGCCCGACCTCGAGGCCGGCTTCGTGGAGACGTACGACCCCACGGGCCCGTACGGCAACAAGGCGCTGGGCGAGTGCCCGTGCATCCCGGCGGCGCCGGCGGTGCGCGACGCGATCCTCAACGCGACGGGGGTCAAGTTCTACGAGGCGCCCATGACGCCGCAGCGGCTGTTCGAGGGCTTCAAGAGGGAGGGGCTGATCTAGCGTGTATGACATCGAGTACCTGCATCAGGCGACGTCGGTGGACGACGCCGTGGCGGCCCTTGCGGCGGACCCGCTGGCCCAGGTCATAGCCGGCGGCACGGACGTGCTCGTGAAGCTGAGGGACGGCAAGGGCGCACCCGCGCACCTCGTCTCGATCCACGGGCTCGCGGGCGAGCTTTCGGGCGTGACGCTCTTGGACGACGGTTGCGTCCGCATCGGTGCCAACACCGTGTTCCATTCCGTCACCACCTCGCCGGTCATCCAGGAGCGCATCCCCGTGCTGGGCGAGGCGTGCGACACGCCGGGCGGTCCGCAGCTGCGCATAGCCGGCACCATCGGGGGCAACCTCTGCAACGGCGTGACGAGTGCCGACTCCGCCTCGACGTGCATGGCCCTGGGCGTCCTTCTCGACCTCGTTGGTCCCGAGGGCAGGCGGACCGTGCCGATCGACGAGTGGTACGCGGGACCCGGGCGCACCGTGCGCCGTCGCGACGAGCTGCTGGTGGCAATCAGGGTACCGCGCTCCCACTACGAGGGCTTTGCCGGGGAGTACATCAAGTACGGCAAGCGCAACGCGCTCGAGATCGCGACCATGGGCTGCTGCTGCCTGGTGAGGCTTGCCGAGGACCATGACACGTTGGCGGACGTGCGGCTCGCCTTTGGCGTGGCCGGGCCCGTGCCCATGCGGTCGCACGCGGCCGAGGACGGCGTGCGCGGACTTTCCGTGGCCCAGGCGGCGGAGCGCGTAGGGGAGCTGGCGCTGGAGGACACGCGCCCCCGCGACTCGTGGAGGGCGTCCAAGGCCTTCCGCCAGCAGCTGATCAAGGAGATGTCGAGGCGTGCCCTCATGAGCGCGGCGCGCAAGGGAGGCGCGACGGTCTGATGGACATGAGGATCCTCAAGTGCACGGTCAACGGCAAGCCGGTCCAGGTGGGCTACGACCCGCGCGAGTCCCTGCTCGACACCCTGCGCAACCGCCTGGGGCTCACGAGCGTGAAGCGCGGCTGCGAGGTGGGGGAGTGCGGCGCCTGCACCGTCCTGATTGACGGCGTGGCCACGGACACCTGCCTCTACCTCACGGACTGGGCGCAGGGCCGCGACATCCTCACCGTGGAGGGCCTGCAGGCGGCGGACGGAACGCTCCATCCCGTGCAGCAGGCTTTTATTGACGACTTTGCGGTGCAGTGCGGCTTCTGCACGCCCGGTATCATCATGAGCGCGGTCGAGATCGTAAACACGGGCAAGACCTACACCCGTGACGAGCTGCGCAAGCTCCTCTCGGGACACCTGTGCCGGTGCACGGGGTACGAGAACATCATCAACGCGGCCGCGGACGCCATCGAGCGCGTGAACGGCTCGGGCAGGCCCAAGCCGGCGCCCGGTCCCGTCGTGGTGCCGCCCAGGCCGGAGGACGTGCCGGACGGGGCGCCGCTCAAGCCCGAGCTCGTCGCGGGGGCGGAGTAGGGAATCGGCCCCGGCGGTCCGGCATGCGAGGCGGTGCGACGGCCCGCGGCACGTCGTCTTTCTCGCCCGCGCCCTACCGCCGGGGCGGGTACTCGTGCCACTCGCGGCAGGGTAAGAAAGTTTGTTTGGCTGACTCAAACAATGTTATATCCTGTAGACGCGTGGGGACGCCGCGGCAACCTTTGTGATGGACCGCCGCGGCACCCCTTCGCGTTCGTACAACCGTTGTCCATCGCAAAACATAACGCCTGCACCGCAGCTTTGGAGACATTGCCACGATAGGAGGAAGGGAACGAAGATGCAGATCGACGCAAGAAACCTCACCTGCCCCAAGCCGGTCGTCCTCACGCTGGAGGCCCTCCCCAAGCTCATGCCGGGCGAGAGCCTCACGGTGCTGGTGAACGACGAGGTCGCGCGCGGCAACCTCACCCGCCTGGCGAGCCAGAAGGACTGCGAGCTGTCCGTCGAGTCCAAGGGCGACCACGATGCCCTCACGCTGACGCCGCGCTCCGCAGTCGTTGCCGAGTCTCCCGCGGAGGTCGAGGCCCAGGCATACTGTGACGTCCCCGCCAAGTCGGGCGCCGTCGTGTTCGTGGACAGCGACACAATGGGCCGCGGCGACGAGAAGCTCGGCCACATCCTCATGAAGGGCCTCATCTACGCGCTGGCCCACCAGGACGACGTTCCCAAGAAGATGGTCTTCTTCAACGGCGGCGCGCACCTGACCTGCGAGGGCTCCGAGTCCCTGGACGACATCCGCGAGCTGGAGAGCCGCGGCACGACCATCCTGACCTGCGGCACCTGCCTCGACTTCTATGGCATCCGCGAGAAGCTCGCCGTCGGCGGGGTCACCAACCTGTACGAGATCGCGAAGACGCTCTCGGGCGAGCCGGGCGTCACGACGCTGTAGGCGCATCGCCATGGTGTACCTCAACTGCGCGGCGACCTCGTACCGTCGCCCGGAGTGCGTGATCGCGGCGGTCGAGACCGCCCTACGCGAGTTCGGGAGCAGCGGTCGCGGCGCGCACGACTCCGAGCTGGACGCCGCCCGCGCCATAGCGACGTGCCGCGAGCGCGTGGCGGAGGTGCTCGGCTTTGGCCACCCCGGCCGCGTGGTCTTTGGGGCCAACGCGACCCAGGGCCTCAACATGGCGATCCTGGGATGCGTGCCAGACGGCGGCCACGTGGTCGCGACGGACTGGGACCACAACTCGATCCTGCGCCCGCTGTACCGTCTGCGCAAGAGGAGGGGCGTCCGCGTCGACTTCGCCCCCGCCGACGCGGCGGGCCGCCTAGACGTGGACTCGCTCCTCTCGCTCGTGACGCCGGGCACGAGCCTCGTGTGCCTGACGCACGCCTCGAACCTCACGGGCAACGTGCTTCCTGACGCGCAGATCACCCGCGTGGCCGACCGCGCCCACGAGGTCGGAGCGCACGTCCTTCTCGACTGCGCGCAGACCGCCGGCGCCCGTCCCGTGCGCATGGATGCGCTCGGGGTCGACCTGGTGGCCTTCACCGGCCACAAGGCGCTCATGGGCCCGCAGGGCACGGGCGGCCTGGCCGTCGCCCCGGGCGTGACGGTCGAGCCCGTCCTGTGCGGCGGCACGGGGGTCCTCTCGTTCGAGGAGTCCCAGCCCGCCGCCTACCCAGAGCACCTGGAGGCGGGGACGCTCAACGGCCACGGCCTGGCGGGCCTCTCGGCGGCCGCCGGGTGGGTGCTCTCGACGGGACTCGACGCGATCCACGCGCACGACCTCGCGCTCACGCGCAGGCTGGTCGCGGGCCTCCGCAGGCTCGGCCCCGCCGCCACCGTCTACGGAGACCTCCCGCGGGACCGCATCGGCCTCGACGCGCCCGACTTCGACCACGCGCCCGTCGTGTCGCTCAACCTGGACGGCTGGGACTCCTCCGAGCTCGCCGACGCCCTCGGCCACGACTACGACATCGCCGTGCGCGCCGGCGGCCACTGCGCCCCGCGCATGCATCGCGCGCTCGGCACGGAGCACACCGGGGCGGTCCGCCTCTCCATGGGCTGGTTCACGGGGGAGAAGGACGTGGACTACGCGCTCAGGGCCCTCTCCCAGCTGGCGGAGGGGGACGACGCCCCCGCGCCCGAGGGGACGGGGGAGGCGCCCGATGCCCCGGCGCAGGCGTGAGCCGCGCGCCGTCGCCGCGTTCGACTCCACGCACGACGCCCTGGAGGCGGAGTCGGCGTGCAGGCAGGAAGGGGTCGAGGGCAGGCTCATCCCCACGCCGGTGAGCATCACGGCCGACTGCGGCCTCGCGTGGTCGATGCCCCCGGCGGAGCGCGGTCGGTTCGAGGTGCTCGCCACGGGACGCTTTGACGTCGCCGGAATCTACGATCTGGAGCTTTGAGCGGGTGCGTGCCCGCGGAACGGGAGGAATCGTGCTTGTTGTGATCAGGGGCGCCGGGGACCTCGCCTCGGGCATCGCGCTCAGGCTGCACCGCGCCGGATGCGACATCGTGATGCTGGACGTCGCGGTTCCCACGGCGGTCAGGCGCACCGTCTGTTTCAGCGAGGCCATCCGCCTGGGCAGGGCGGAGGTCGAGGGCGTGGAGGCCGTGCTCGCGCGCGACGTCGCGGAGGCCGCGTCCATAGCGTCCGGCCACGAGCGCATCGCCGTGCTCGTGGACCCCGAGGGGACGTGCATCCCGGCGCTCAAGCCGGAGTGCGTGGTCGACGCCATCATCGCAAAGCGCAACCTCGGCACCACCAAGGACATGGCGCCCATCGTCATAGGCGTGGGCCCCGGCTTCCATGCGGGCACCTCGTCCGGCGCGGACTGCCACGCTGCGATAGAGACAAAGCGCGGGCACTACCTGGGCCGCGTTATCTACGACGGCTCGCCCATCCCCAACACGGGCGTGCCCGGAAACATTGGCGGGTACACGACGGAGCGCGTGCTGCGCGCGCCGGCGGACGGCACGTTCGAGCCCTGCGCGAGCATCGGCGACATGGTGAAGAAGGGCGACGTGGTCGCCCACGTTGCGGGCCAGCCCGTGCGCGCCAACATCGACGGCGTCCTGCGCGGCCTGCTGCAGGAGGGCGTCCCCGTCACGCGCGGCATGAAGTCGGGCGACGTCGACCCCCGCTGCAAGGCGGGGCACTGCTGCTCGGCGTCCGACAAGGCCCGGGCAATCGGCGGCGGGGTGCTTGAGGCGCTGCTGCACTTCTCGCACAGACTGGAGGGGTAGCCATGGCAGAGGACGTCAAGCTGACCAAGCTGGCGGAGTGCGCGGGCTGCGGCGCCAAGGTGGGCGCGGGCGAGCTCGCGAAGCTGCTGGCAGACATCAAGGTGCAGCGGGACCCCAACCTCCTCGTGGGCTTCGACCGCTCCGACGACGCGGCGGTGTACCGCGTGACGGACGACCTCGCGCTGGTGGAGACCGTCGACTTCTTCCCGCCCATCGCCGACGACCCGTACACCTTTGGCGCCATCGCGGCCACGAACGCGCTCTCGGACGTCTATGCGATGGGCGGCGAGCCCAAGGTCGCCCTCAACGTGATGGCGGTGCCCGAGGACATGCCCTCCGACGTCGTGCACCAGATCCTGCGCGGCGGCTACGAGAAGGTCTACGAGGCCGGCGCCTCCATTGTGGGCGGCCACAGCATCTACGACCGCGAGCCCAAGTACGGCCTCGCCGTGACCGGCTTCGTTGACCCGCGCCGCATGCTCACCAACTCGGGCGCCCGTCCCGGCGACGTGCTCGTGCTCACCAAGGCCCTGGGCGTGGGCGTGATAACCACGGCGGAGAAGGGCGGGCTTGCCGGGCCGCAGGACGTCCGTGCCGCCGAGGCGCAGATGACGACCCTCAACCGCTGGGCGCGCGACGTCGCCGTGAGGCACGAGGTGCACGCGGCCACGGACGTGACGGGGTTCGGTCTCATGGGCCACGCGCTCGAGATGGCCCAGGGCTCCGACGTGCGGCTGACCATCGACCCCGGCGCGCCCGCGCTTCTCGGCCAGGCGCGCGAGCTCGCCGCCATGGGCGTCCTGCCTGCGGGGATGTACCGCAACCGGCACTTCGCCGAGGCGAGCGTCAATGCGACGGGGGTCGCGCAGGACCTGCAGGACCTGCTGTTCTGCCCGGAGACGTCGGGCGGCCTGCTGCTGAGCGTGGCGCCGGGGGATGCCGACGCGCTCGTGGTGGACCTTCTGGCGGACGGGCGCGTCCCGGACGCACGCGTCATCGGCGGGGTGTCTGCCTACGAGGGCGGCGCGCGGATCCGCCTCGGGCAGTCGAAGGACGATACCAAGGAGAAGGGCAGGTAGACGATGTCAGACTCTCACGAGACCATGCGAGATCCCTCGTTCGTGGGGCGCCTCCTGGACGAGGCGCGCTCGGGGAGGCCCTTCGCGCTGGCGAGCGTCCTGGCGACACGCGGCTCGATGCCGCGACACGCGAGCGCGAGGATGGCGCTCCTCTCCGACGGCACCTGGCTGGGCACCATCGGGGGCGGCCGCGTGGAGCAGCAGATGCAGGAGAGGTGCCGTCGCGTGCTGGCAGGCGAGGAGTCCGGCCGGCTGGAGTGGATGACCCACGAGAAGACGGGGATGGCCTGCGGCGGCGACGCGCTGTGCGGCGTCAGCCTGTGGGAGCCCGATGTGGCGGAGCCGCTCCTCTCCGAGCTGTCGCGACGTCTCTCGTCCGAGCAGCCGTTCGTGATCGCGGAGGGCTGGGCGGACCCCACGCACGTCGCAGTGAGGCTCGCCTCGATATCGGAGCTGGGGGACGACCCCGCGGCCGCCTGCGACGTGTCCGCCTGGGACGAGGCCTCACAGACCTACACGGAGCCCGCCGGTCCCGACCCCAAGGCGTACGTGTTCGGCGGCGGGCACGTGGGGCGTGCCCTCGCGCCCGTCCTCGCGAGCGTCGGGTTCAGGGTCGTGGTCGTCGACGACCGGCCCGGGGTCGCCGTCCCCGAGGACTTTCCCGCGGCCGAGCAGGTGACCTGCTGTGACCTGCGGGACCTCGCCTCCGGCGGCATCAAGGCGACCGGCCGCGACTACGTGGTCGTCACCACGCACGGGCACGCATGGGACATCGACGTGCTGGAGCAGGTCGCGCCCGCGCGTCCCGCCTACGTGGGCTGCATCGGCAGCCGCGGCAAGGCGGCCTACGCGCGCAAGGTCCTCAAGGAGCGGGGCGTCGACCCCGACTGGGTGGACGCGATCCACCTCCCGATCGGGGAGCCGATCCTCGCGGTGACGCCGCCTGAGATCGCGGTCTCGATCGCGGCAGAGATGATTCGCTGCAGGGCTGAGCTCCGCCCCGTCCGTCCGCACTCGTCCCACTCGGGAGGGAGGGGCTAGGGCAGCTGCCTTCCATGGTGAAGGCGGGCGTGATAGGCACCACCAAGCGCCCGAAAATACAAACGAAAGGTTAGGTTCTACGATGTTCCACAACGCTTCGCATGACGCATGCGTCACGCGCAGGTCCTTCCTGCTCACCGGGGCGGCAATGGCGGCGACGCTCGGTCTCGCCGGCTGCGGC
>QOUO01000121.1 GCA_003862195.1 Coriobacteriaceae bacterium
GAATGAAATTGACGGTCACAATGGAAAAGCTTATAAATGCTTCAACGTAATTAACTGTAATTGCTTGTTTAATAAAAAGATGGTTGTCGTATGACCGAATAAAATTAATTTTTATAAAAAAAGGAAGTCTGATCATGGATAAAATTTTGGTAACAATAGTAGCTGGTTTGCTAGTTGGATTTATTGTTTGGTGGTTCTTCGGTAAACATACAGCTAAGGAGGTTGCGGCAGATATAACGGATAATAGACAGGATGTCAATGTGATTGTTAGTGGTGGTTATACGCCTAGTACCGTAATTTTGAAGCGCGGAGTTCCTGCCCAAATAACCTTTAATCGTAAAGATCCATCTAGTTGCTTGGAGCAAGTAGTTTTTGAAGATTTTGGTATCAATGAATTTTTACCACAGAATAAGGATCATGTGATCGATATTGATACAAGTAAATCCGGTGAGTATGACTATGCTTGCGGAATGAATATGTTTCATGGAAAAGTAATTGTAAAATAAGCAAGCTTATTAAAAATATTGGAGGTAATCGTTATGACAGATAAGAAACAAAGCATTATGGTAATCGTTGATGGTGGCTATCATCCAGATGCTGTAGAACTAATCAAGGGGATCCCTGCAGAAATCACTTTTAAAAGAATCAGCGAAAAAGGCTGTGTCGATACAATTGTTTTGCCGGAACTTGGTATCAAACGATTTCTGCCAATAAATGAACAACAAACTTTTTCAATTAATACTGATAAGGCCGGCGAATATCAATTTCATTGTGGTATGGATATGGCCTACGGAAAGGTGGTTATAAAATGAATATAAGAAATCGATTTATATTTTCTTTGATTGTTTCCACTCCAATATTAATAAATATGGTTGCTAGTCCTTTTGGCTTTGAGTTACCAGGAGGTATGTGGACGCAGTTTCTACTGACAACCGCAGTAATGGCTGTCTCTGGTCGGGCATTTATACAAAGTGCTTGGGCATCATTTCGGCACCACCATGCTAATATGGACACTTTAGTAGCGATTGGGACTGGAACAGCCTATTTATACAGCATTTATGCAATGTTTAATAACCAAGATGTTTTCTTTGAAGACGCAGCACTTGTTATTACACTAATTCTATTAGGACAAGTTTTTGAAGAAAATATGAAACGTAGTGCATCAGGTGCAGTAGCTAAGTTACTAGATTTACAGGCAAAAGAGGCAGAGGTTTTGCGCAATGGTGAGATTGTAAAAATTCCAATGGCAGAAGTTGTTGTCGGTGATATTCTTCGCGTTAAACCAGGTCAAAAAATTGCTGTAGATGGTGTTATTACCGAGGGTAGTTCAACAATCGATGAGTCGATGGTTACAGGTGAAAGCATGCCAACCGAGAAAAAAGTTGGCGATTCAGTGATTGGTTCAACAATGAATAGTACAGGAACATTTATGTTTAGAGCTAGTAAGGTTGGTGATGATACATTATTGGCGCAAATTGTTGAGATGGTCAAAAAGGCTCAAACAAGTCATGCACCGATTCAAAAAACCGTTGATAAAATTTCTGATATTTTTGTTCCCGCTGTTCTAATTATCGCTATTCTGGCCTTTTTCGTTTGGTATGTTTTACTTGGAGCTAGTGTAGTGACTGCCATGTTATTTACTGTTTCTGTGATTATTATTGCTTGTCCATGTGCACTAGGAATTGCTACCCCCACAGCTCTAATGGTTGGTACAGGGCGGAGTGCAAAGATGGGGATTCTGATTAAGAACGGTGAAGTGCTAGAGGCAGTTAATACGATCAAAACAGTTGTTTTTGATAAAACAGGAACAATCACTGTGGGTAAACCAAAGGTGACGGATATTGTTGGCGATGAGCAAGCGGTATTGAATGTGGCAGCCAATCTAGAAATTTCTTCGGAGCATCCTTTGGCGGCGGCTGTTTTAGAAAAGGCTAAAGAGCAAGGCATCACTCCCAATACTGCACAAGGTTTCAAAGCGATTGAGGGTAAGGGAGTCAAGGCACAAATCAATGGTAAAGAAGCCTTTATTGGTAATGATAAGTTACTTGATAATTATAAACTTACCGATCAATTAACGGCTAAGATGGTACAACTACAAAGCGAAGCTAAAACCGTAGTGATCGTTGGCTACGATAATGAAATTATCGGGTTAATTGCTATTCAGGATGCACCAAAGCAAAGCTCGGCTACAGCAATTGCGGCACTTAAGAAGCGTGGCCTACGTCCGGTGATGCTGACTGGTGATAACGAACGAGTTGCTCGTGCAATTGCTGATCAGGTTGGCATTGATGAGGTCATTGCTGATGTTTTACCCGGCGATAAGGCTGATCACGTTAAACAACTTCAACAACAAGCACCAGTAGCCTTTGTTGGTGATGGTATTAACGATGCGCCAGCATTAACAACCGCTGATGTCGGCATTGCCATGGGTTCTGGTACGGATATTG
>QOUO01000122.1 GCA_003862195.1 Coriobacteriaceae bacterium
AGTGCGCCTCCCGGTAAAAGGTACGTCCGAACGGTTCCACATGACTTTCTACTTCACCTATGCAATAGCGGCCCTGCTCCTCGTGATTCCCGGCTACCTCATGCTCCGGAGCGTGGGGTTTGCCCGCGCGTGGTCGGTCGCGCTGTCGCCGCTCGTGACGGCAAGCGTCCTCGTGGTGCTGGGCTGCGTGTTGGCGCGCGTGGGAATCTTCTCCAACGCGATGTCGCTCCTCTCGGCCTTCCTCGCGATCGACGTCGTACTGCTCCTCGTCATGCGTACGTGGCGCAAGGGGCAGAGGTGCACCAAGGATCTCCAGCTGCCCGCTATCGACTGGAAGATCCTGATTGCCTATGTTTTCGTGGGACTGGTGCTCGGCTACTACGTCTTTTATCGCTGCATCGATGGTCCGAGCTCCTTCTCTCAGGCCTGGGATGTCGGGCATCACATCAACGCGACCCGCGCGATGATGGATTCGGGCAGGTTCTCCATCTTTGGTATCGATGCGTACATGACGGCCAAAGACGTTGCCATTGCACCCTTCGGCGTGGGGCGCGGTTTTTATCCGACGGGTGTCTACACCCTGTACGCCCTCGTGTGCGAGGTCTCCGGTTCTGCACTTGCGGTGTGCATCAATGCGGTCAACCTCGTGTTTTGCTGCTTCGTCTTTCCCCTTGGGGCGGCGGCTGTCATCTCCGTGCTCTTCCCAGAAGACCAGAGAATGTTCGCGGTGGGCGCCGTGGCATGCCTGTGCCTCGTGGGCTGCCCATGGAACTTTTTAACGTGGGGCCCGCTGTTTCCAAATCTTGCGGGAATATGCTGCGTGCCCGCCTTCCTCATGTTTTTTGCGTTCCTCGTGTCTCCGCACTTCAGGGGCATTGCCTTCAGGCTTTGGCAACTCGTCATCTTCCTGTTGGTTACCTTTGGCATCGGCTGCCTGCATCCAAACAGCCTGTTTAGTGCGGCAATCCTCCTGATTCCTTACCTCTTCCATCGCATCTGGACCTTGGGGAGCGTCAAGCTCGCAGGCTCCCGCTATCTCTCGAGTCGCTTCTTAGCATTCTGCTTCGCGGCGCTCTGCGTGGTGCTCTGGTGCGCCGCCTATAAGGTCCTTTCCATAGTGTCTCCGGGCGTGGTGACTTTCGACTGGCCACCCTTTGCGGGCAAGTGGCAGGAAATCATCAATATCCTTACCCAGTCGTACCTTGGTGGGTTTAATGGGTTCGACCCGGATATTGTGGTCTCTAACTTTATTCCTGCGATTCTCGCCATTGTTGGTGCATACAAGATCGCACGGGATGGGGAGAAGAGATGGGTGCTCTTCTCGTACCTCCTTGCTTGCTTCATCTGCTTTGTGGGCGCGACGACAGACGGCACCCTCAAGCACATCGTCGCGGGCTTCTGGTACACAGATCCGGTGCGACTTGCTGCCACGGCGTCCATGGCTGCAATCCCGCTGGTCGTCGTAGGTGGTAAGTGGCTCGTGGACCTCGTCAAGCGCTTGGTCTGCAAGTGGCGTGGGAATTCGGTCCATTCGGATCTCAGGTACGAGGGCGTCATTCTCCTCGTCATCGTCGCCATCGTCTACATGCCGTCGCTCACGCTGCCAGGCTTCAATCCGTTCCGGACGGCGTTCGGTGGTTTACGCCAGTGCGTGCACGACTGGTATCACATTGAGTCTCCGCTCAGCAGGTCGGAGGCCGACTTCCTCACGCAGGCACAACAGGTTACGGGTGACTCGCTGGTCATCAACAACCCGTGGGATGGTAGCCACATCGCCTATGGCCTTACGGGCATGCGAACCTACTATCGTGGCTTTGCTGGCTACGGCTCGGACGGGGAGAGCGTCGACAGTAGGCTGATTCGCGAGCACCTCGACGAGTACGCAGACAGGCGGGATGTGAGGGACGCGGTAAAGAAGATTGGTGCTAAGTATGTCATGACGCTCAATAAGCCCTCCGAGCTCGGCTCGTACGTCATGATCGGCATTCCCGACCCCAACCTCTTCGAGGGTGTCAGGAGTACGGGCACGTGGAGCTCGGCCTTCAAGGAGGTCCTCACGAGCGAGGACGGCACCTGTCACCTCTACAAGATCGTGGAGTAGTCATCACGGCTCCAATCGAGTTGGCGTTTTTACGTGGGCCTTTGCCTCGGGGGTTTGTGCTCGGGCGGGTTTCCAATCATACTGTTTCGAGTGGAACCCTATGTTTTGAGGCAACTTGAACCAGCGCGGCCAAGGTCGCGGGAAGTCGAGGTATAGATGAAGCAGGTCAAGATCGCCAACGTCCTCCTGGAGGGCACGAGGCAGTTCTTTATGGTGCCCCAGCTCTACGTTCGCGCCGATGCGCCCG
>QOUO01000123.1 GCA_003862195.1 Coriobacteriaceae bacterium
TAAGGGGACGGATCTATTTGAGCAAATTCTCCTCCAATGTGTCCAGGCAAAGCTGGTGGACCCTCTTCGGTCCTATTCGTTGATAGAACCCACGTTAAAGCCGATGCAAACAACCATAAGTTCTCAGACGTGATGGTTAACAAAGAGGCCGTTAATTATCGTCAAGCCTTGGATCAAAAGATTGAAAAAAGATCGGGTTGCCCTTAAAAGCAGATCAATCAGCTGTAAAAACCAAACGACGAAAAGTTAGTCGGAATGATCCTGAGAGCGGTTGGTTTCATAAGGGAGAGCACAAACAAGTTTTTGCTTATAATGTGTAATCCTTGAAACAAATCCATCGAGGACTCAAAGAACTTCAGAACACTTTGGAAGCATCATTTATTTAAGTTAGCTACATATTTTATGTACGAAGGCAGTTTATGTACACAAGATTCTTGATGCTATCTACCAATAGTCATTTCTATATCTATAGAATCATATTTCTATATATCTATAATTCTATAGAAGAATAATCATCATTCTTCAGGCATATTTCGCTGAACCTGCCGAACGAATTCCATCACAAGTTTTTTCTTGGTATCCGGCATATCATTTATATATTTTTCAACAAGTTCATTAATAACTTCATAGTTCTTTTTGTTTTCAACAATCCCGATTTGTTTAATCGCCATGTGAGTATCAATTTGTGTTTGAACAGATTTTGGCGTGTCTTTAGCTTTCAACTTTCTAGTATAGTGCATTAAAATTTGGTCGTCTGGTAAAGATCTTCGTATGGTTTCAGATACCTTAGGTTCTATCCGTTCTGGGCGGAATGTTTTATTCTTCCTAATTTTGCCTAAGCCATTCAATCCCAGTGACTTTTCACCCATAATATGATCTCTCCTTATTCATTAAATTTAGTGATTCGTTCTTTGATTTCGTTGACAACATTTTCGTAAACACTCATTACTCGAATATCATTTATATCCTTAGACCTATCAGTAATACCAGTTCGATCAAATCTCTTTAACCTAGCCATTTGTCTAATCCGTTGTTTGAACATGTTGGCTTTTCCGAAACTATCAATTGCATCATCTAAGACATCAAGATCTAGATTGTTCCCGTTTTGTTGCAAAACCGGTAAAACACCTAATAAATCCAATCCGAGCTTATAGTCGTCCTTCAAATTAATTAAGTGTTCAGCATAGGTTTCAGCGCCTGTTAATGATCTTTCTTGAGTTTGTAAAATAATAATTACAAAATCACTTGCCACAAGCGCTGAATCAGTAAATTTATTTAACTGCGGTGGAACGTCTAAAATAATGTAATCATATTTTTCTTTCAATGGGCTGAGCAGTTTTGCTAGGTAAGTGTCCTGTGTATAATCATCAGCAAAAGTTTCATTTAAATATTTTTCATATCCTTGTAAATCTTGATATGACGGTAGCAAATCTAAATTATCTTTAACATGAACTAAGGCCTTTTGTAGATTACCGCTGATTAGCGCAGTTTCTAATGTCTCTTCAAAGTCTGGTTTAATATCATAAATGGCTTCCATAGTGGTAAAAAGTAAATCCGTTGCATTTGCTTGGGGATCAAGATCAACAAGTAATGTTTTTTTATTATGCTTTGATAGTATGTAAGAAATCATCACAGCATTAGTTGTTTTGCCCACACCACCTTTAAAGTTTCCGGTAGTAATCGTAATTGCCATAAATTTATCCTCCATTTATTTTATTCAAAATCTATAGAAACATAGCTTTATAGAATTGAATTTCTATAGAACTATAGTAGCTTAATATTAGGAATAGTGCAAGATTAGTTTAAAACCAGTTTTATAGTTCTATAGAACTATAACTTTATAATTCTATATTATCACAACATTTCTATAGAAATTTAATTTGCTTATTTACTTCTTATCCAATGAAGATTATGATTTAAGCGTGATCAAAAAAGGTCACGTTAAGTGGTTTCTCAACAAAACAAACAAAAAGATCATTGCTTAAAAATCATTCCCCAATAACTTTTAGTCAATTATACAGGTCACTACACTTTATAGATCTTTTAACGTGTAAATCCTGATAGTGCTGTTTTTTTATAACTTATAAGATATTTAATCATTTTTATGCAATTTCATTCTGCTATTGATTTTCAGTGCTTTCGACAGATACTTACTTAGATATCCAGAAGCGTTTATGTTACTCGAATGTTCAACAGTACCTTCTATCGCGTATTGGTTCCAACCGAAAACTGACAAGGAGAGTACAAGGCCAAATACGTGGTCAGTAAGCGCTATGCTAGACTAAAGTTAATTTAGCAACCGAATA
>QOUO01000124.1 GCA_003862195.1 Coriobacteriaceae bacterium
CTCGCGCGGGTCGTGCCAGCGCCTCAGCGAGCGCCACTCGTCCGCCAGCCTGCGAAAGTCAGACGGCCCGCGGCGCCAGTCCTTCTCGCCCGCGACCGACTCGGCCTCGGAGCAGAGCGCCTCGCGCTTCTTGAGCTCCTGCTCGAGCGCGGTCTGTCCCTCGCCCTGGGCCTGCGCCTCGTCCTGGACGTCGGTCGCCGTCACGGGCAGGTCCGCGGCCTGGGACGTATCCTCGGTTGGATTGTTGTCGAGCGTCATGTGTGTCTCCTCGCAGCAGACAGAACTGGTTTCCGGACATGCCGGGACGGGGCAAACCCCAACGTCAGCCGCCATGTCCACATTCATGAAAGACTATCACATGAACGCCACAATTAAGCCGCGACTGTCGCCAACGGGCGGCTATGCGGTACGTCTGCGACGACCGTCGCGCGCGTGCCGTCGCGAGGCGCGCGCCCCTCGCATTGCTATCATCTTGGTGACGGATGCGAGCGAGGGAGGCACGATGGAGGAGAAGGACAACGCCTGCGGGGATGGCTGCGCCGTCCGCTGCCCCCATCTCCTGGACGACACGTCGTGCATGGACGGCATCAGGATCTTCTCGGGCCTTCCCGAGGACGCCAAGCGCAGCCTCATGGCCGGCGCCATCCGCTCGACCCATCCCGCGGGGAGCATCATCGCGCACGAGGGCGACCCCATCGAGTCGATCCTCATCGTGCGCCACGGGCGCATCAAGACGTTCCACGTCGACGCGGACGGCGAGGAGTACCTGCTCGACATCCTGCACGACGGCCAGGCCATCTGGCACGGCATGTTCATGCAGGAGGACGACGTCTACCACTACTCCGTGGGCTGCCTCAGCCGCGTCGACCTGTGCCGCATCCGCCGCAGCGACTTCCTGGCGCTCATCAAGCGCAACCCCCAGGTGGCGCTCGGCCTCATGCAGACGCTCGGTTCCGAGCTGGTCCAGGCGGAGGAGAAGATCAAGCTCCTGGGCATCCGCGACCCCCGGCGCAGGCTCGCGCGCTTCCTGCTCTACCGCGACGACCGCTGCCTGGGCGCGGAGATCAACCTCAAGCTCAACGACATCGCCAACTCGGTGGGCTTGCGTCCCGAGACCGTGAGCCGGAGCCTCGGCGCCTTCGAGCGCGAGGGTCTGGTGCAGCGCGAGGGCCGCGGGCGCATAAAGGTGCTCGACCGCGCGGCACTGCGGCGCATGGCGGAGTAGCGACCCAACGGGCCAGGTCCTTCTCGCCTGTGTATCATGCCGCTTGCCGGCGGATTCCGACCGTTCGCCCCGTCGCGTAACGGTCAATTTTTCGTTACTTGATTGCAATCAAGGAAAGCCTTTCGTAAAGAACGTACCTTTGCCTCACGCGCCGCGAGCGGGCAGGCACCAGCCGCCAGCTGCCGCGCACGTCCCCGTATCGCGAGGTCAAGAGGAGGCAGCTCCGTGCTTGGAAGGGTCCACTCTCTGGAATCGTTTGGGTCGGCCGATGGCCCCGGCGTCCGCTTCCTGGTGTTCCTGCAGGGATGCGCCATGCGCTGCCGCTACTGCCACAACGTGGACACGTGGACCATGGACGGCGGCACGATGATGTCCGCCGACGAGATTCTGGACAAGGCCGAGCGCTACCGCGGCTACTGGGGCGAGGACGGCGGCATCACGGTCAGCGGGGGCGAGGCGCTCCTGCAGATGGACTTCGTGGAGGAGCTCTTCTCCAAGGCAAAGCAGCGCGGCATCAACACCTGCCTCGACACGGCGCTGCAGCCCTTCTCGCCCAAGGCGGAGTACGTGGAGAAGTTCGACAGGCTCATGCAGTCGTGCGACCTCGTGCTCGCGGACCTCAAGCACATCGACCCCGAGGGTCACCGCGAGCTCACGGGCCACGGCAACCAGAACATCCTCGCCGCGCTCGAGCACCTCGACGCGATCGGCGAGCCGGTGTGGATCCGCCACGTGCTGGTGCCCGGCATCACGGACGACGACGCGCTGCTCGAGCGTACGGCGGAGTTCCTCTCGCGCCTGCACAACGTGGAGCGCATCGAGGTGCTCCCCTACCACACGCTCGGCGCCTACAAGTGGGGCGAGCTCGGCATGAGGTACACGCTCGAGGGCGTGGAGCCACCCAGCGCGGAGCGCGTGAGGAACGCGGAGCGGATCCTGCGACGCGAGGGCTAGCGCCGCGACGTTCACCTTGGTACCACCTGCAGAGACTGCAGACCAGATAGGAAGCAACATGCGAGGGCGGCGCTGCCGCCGGAAAGCGAGGAGAAATGCAGGACGTTAAGGAGTGGG
>QOUO01000125.1 GCA_003862195.1 Coriobacteriaceae bacterium
GACCCGGTACGAGAGGTCGCCCGCGGCCACGTGCTCGACGCCTCGCTCCAGCTGCCCGATGGGGCCGGTGATGCGGTCGTACACGTAGCGGCGGCAGAAGCGGTTCATGAGCGCGACCGCCGCGACCACCGCAATAAGAAGTGCGACGCCGCTTGCGATGGCCGCCCCCTTGAGCGTGCCGTTTGCGACCTCGCGCACCCTGCCGAACACGGCGACGTAGCTGTTGGCACCCGAGCCCTGCCTGCCAATCACGAAGACGGAGGTCGAGGACGTGCGCAGGACCGAGGGCAGGCCGCCCGCGGAGATGGCCGTCCGCGCGAGGGAGAGCTCGGCGTTGGTGGCGCCGTCCGAGCGGTACGTGACCGTGGCACCGCCGTCCTGCAGCACGGCGAACGTGAGGCCGCCCTTGGCGAGCACGTCCGCCACGCCGTCGAGCGAGGAGGCGCTTGAGCCGGAGCCCATGCCCTTCTCCACCAGCTCCGCCGCGGCCTGGCCCGTCCAATAGAAGTCGCCCTCGTCACCCAGTCCGACGCCGCTGCCCTCGTGCATGGTGTTGTAGATGACGGCCAGGCAGGCGACGCCCACCAGGGCCGCGATGGCGACGGGCACCACGATCATGAGGATGTTGGAGACCATGAGGCGGTGCCTGATGGTGGTCCCGCCCGTGGAGCTACCCGTGGAACCGCCCGACTGAGCCTGACCCATGTGACCTCCCGCGTGCGACGGCGTTGGATGACTGGCTCCCATTATCGTGCGTCCGCGGGCCGGGTGCCACGGGCGGGCAGCGCCATGCGGCCGGCGCGTCCCACCAGGCGGTGCGCGAGCGCGACCCAGGCGAGCGCGGCCAGCACCCCGGCCGCCACGTCGGAGAGATAGTGCGCGCCCAGGTACACGCGGCTGGCACACACCAGCACCACCGACGCCGTGCAGGCAGCCGCAAGGATCGCGCGTCCGCGGGCGCCCAGACGCGGACGCAGCGCGAGCCACGCCAGCGCGGCGACCGTTGTGCAGACCATGGCGTGGCCGGACGGGAACGAGTAGCCCGACTCCGCCACCAGCATGAAGGCCTCCGGGCGCGGGCGGCAGAACGCCGCCTTGAGCACCACGTCGAGCGCGCAGGCCCCGCCGAGGGCGATCAGATTGAGAAGAACGCGCCCCCTAAAGAGCGCGAGCGCGAGCGTGGCCATGACCGCGACGGCCACGAGGACCATCGGGCTGAGGGCGTTGGTCACGAGCAGGAACGCGCGCGTGAGCCACGCCGTCCTGGCGGATGCGACCAGCGCCAGGGCGGCCCCGTCCGCCTGGGCCGTCGCGCCGCCGCACACGAGCGCCGCCAGCGCCACGAACCCCAGCCCGCACGCGATGCCCACCACAAGGTCCATGCCGCCACCCGCTGCTGCCGTTCTTCTCGCCCGATCCGTTGCCATTGCTGCCTCCCCGTGTTGTGCGACGTGCCTGCACCGCCGTTATCTGACGGTCGCCATGCTCGCACCGGCCCCTGTAGCTGGGGTAACGGCAAGCTAAACGCAAGATAAAGGTGCGCGGCGGCAGTTAACCCACTGTTTAGGAAGCCGTACGGTGCGGTTTAGGGCCGCATTGGAGGATACGCATCGTCAGGCAGACGGGCCGCCACAGGGGTGGCCGACGCAATCCCACGTGATTGGAGCACAACATGCAGGCAACCATGCTCGCGCTGATCGGAAGGTTTGGCTACGCCGCGTTGGCGGCGCTCGTGTTTCTGGAGAACGTGTTCCCGCCCATCCCGAGCGAAGTGATCCTGCCGGCCGCGGGCTTCTTCGCGAGCATTGGCACCATGACCCTGCCCGGCGCCATCGTGGCGGCCACGGTAGGCTCGCTCGTGGGAGCGTACGCGCTGTTTGGCGTGGGCAGGCTGCTGAGCGAGGAGCGCCTGCGCAGGCTGATGGGCTCCAGGCCCATGCGCACGCTCGGCTTTAGGGAGGACGACGTCCAGACTGCCGTGGGCTGGTTCCGCAACCACGGCGCCATCACCGTGCTGGTATGCCGCTGCGTGCCCATCGTGCGCAGCCTGATATCGATCCCCGCGGGTACCTCGGGCATGGGCATCGGCAAGTTCAGCCTCTACACGGTGCTGGGCTCGCTGGTGTGGAACGCGGTCCTGTGCAGCGTGGGCTACTTTGCCGGCTCCGCCTGGAGCCAGGCAGCTGCCAACGCGTCCAACGCCATCAACTCCGCAACC
>QOUO01000126.1 GCA_003862195.1 Coriobacteriaceae bacterium
AGGCCCCGGCGACATACCCCCGTCACGGGCGGCCGCCGGCCGCCTGGCCCCTCGTGCCGGAAAACAACGTTCCATATCCGGTTGTCAAGGTGCTGGAAAGGCCGAAGTTGGCCTGGCTAACCTGTTGACAAATCCATAGCTGGCTCCCTCCGCGCGGCCGCTCCCGTGTGTGGCCTGCGCCCCGGACCGGGCTGCGATCCGGGGCGCAGGCGCCGTTGCACTAGATTGTATCCGCTTGGGAGGCGCGAGCCGTCGGAGGCTTAGTCCTCGTCACCCCAGACCTTGCGCGCCACGCGCTTGACCAGCGCGACCTTGCCCCACTGCTCCTCCTCCGTCAGCTTGTTGCCGATTTCGCAGCTCGCGAAGCCGCACTGCGGGGACAGATAGAGGTCCTCCAGCGGCACGTACTGCGCGGCCTCGCGGATGCGGCGCTCGAGCAGGTCCTCGTCCTCCAGGCCGGGCTGCTTGGACGTCACGAGGCCGAGCACGACCTTCTTGCCGGGCGCCACGTGGGCAAGAGGCTCGAAGCCTCCGGCGCGAGGCGTGTCGAACTCCAGGTAGAACGCGTCCACGTCCTCCTTGGCAAACAGGTACGGCGCCACCGGGTCGTAGCCGCCCTCGAAGGCGTACGTGGAGTGGTAGTTGCCGCGGCACACGTGCGTGGTGACCGTGAGGTCGTCCGGCCTGCCCTCGAGCGCCGCGTTGTTGAGGCTCACGCCCAGCTCGCACACCTTCTTGATGTCCACGGGGGCGAGGCCGGTCTTCGCCACGAAGTCGCGGTCGCAGTAGATGCCCCAGGTGCAGTCGTCAAACTGGATGTTGCGGCAGCCTGCCGCATAGAGGTCGGCAATCACGGTGCGGTAGGCGGCCGCGATGTCGGCCGCGAGCTCCTCGTTGGTGGGATAGACGCTCCGCAGGCTCTCCACCTGTCCGTCCGTGCGGTCCAGGATGACCTCGCTGTAGGTCTGGATGGGCGCGGGGATGGTCTGCTTGGCCACGTTGCCCTCGCTCTCGAGCGCCTTCACGAACTTGTAGTGCCGCACGAAGGGGTGGTTCCTACCGTCAATCTTTCCCACCACGACGGCGGTGTCGGCCGTGGTCTCCTCGTCGTGGAACCTGTAGCCCTCGCGGCTGGCGCGGCGCTCGATCCCGCCGAGCCCCCACATGAAGTCGAGGTGCCAATAGCTGCGGCGGAACTCGCCGTCCGTGATGACGTGCAGGCCGGCCTCCTTCTGCTTCTGCACAAGGTCGCGGATGGCCTCGTTCTCCACGGTGGTGAGCTGCTCGTCAGAAATGAGCCCGGCGGCGTGGTCCGCGCGGGCCTGCTTGAGGACGTCCGGCCTGAGGAAGCTTCCGACGACGTCGAAGCGGAACGGGGAGTTGTGCGTGTACGGCATGACGGGACCCTTCGTCTGGAGGTTGGCTTTGGGCCGGGTGGGCGGTTCTTCTCGCCCGGCGCGTACCAGTATGGCCGTGACGTTTTCGATAGAAAACTATGCGTTATCTAGTCATATCCATAGACAATAGCTATGTTCGCGGGCGAGAAGAACGGGGCCGGACGCGCTCGCATCCGACCCCGTTGGTTGCATCTCTCTGCGCCGCGTGACCCGCGCGGCCGGGAGCGCCTACTTGAAGTAGGCGACGCCTCCCTCGAAGAGCTTCTGGTACTTGTTGCCCGGGACGTTCTGGTACAGGCCCTTGCCGGAGCGCTCCGTGTGGCCCATCTTGCCGAGCACGCGACCGTCGGGGCTCGTGATGCCCTCGATCGCGAGGACGGAGCCGTTGGGGTTCACGTCCAGGTCCATGGACGGCACGCCGTCCTCGTCCACGTACTGCGTGGCGATCTGGCCGGCCGCGGCCATCTGGGCAAGCAGCTCGTCGGAGGCCACAAAGCGGCCCTCGCCGTGGCTGATGGCGATGGTGTCGACCTCGCCCACGGGCACCTGGGACAGCCAGGGCGAGAGGTTCGAGGCCACGCGGGTGCGGACGAGCCTGCTCTGGTGGCGTCCGATGGTGTTGAAGGTGAGGGTGGGGCACTTCTCGTCCATGGGACGGATGTCGCCAAACGGGACGAGTCCCAGCTTGACCAGCGCCTGGAAGCCGTTGCAGATGCCCAGCATCAGGCCGTCGCGCTTCTGGAGCAGGTCGCGCACGGCCTCGGTCACCTGCGGCGCGCGGAAGAACGCCGTGATGAACTTGGCCGAGCCGTCGG
>QOUO01000127.1 GCA_003862195.1 Coriobacteriaceae bacterium
CTGCAGAAGATCTACGACGAGACCTGGGGCAAGGACGTCTACAAGGTCGTGGGCGTCAAGTCCGACCAGGTCGTCTATGGCGGCGGCAACATCCACTGCATCACGCAGCAGGAGCCCTCTGCCTAGGTCAAGTAAAAGCCAACCGTAAGCTGGCATGCCGGAGCGGGCGCGGGCGAGAAGAACGCGGCCTTCTCCTCCAGATCCATTCCCAGGTGGGGCGTCCCGATGGGGCGCCCCGCTCCATATGCGGACAAGCCGACGCGTCACCGCACCAACCGCACCACCGCACCAACCGTCAGCCACGATCATGCTCGGAGGCACGTCATGGCCAAAAAGAAGCTGCGCCTAGTCGACGTGATGCTTTCGATAATCTGCGTGGTGTTCACCATCGAGGCATGCGCCCCCGCCGCCGCGATTGGCAACTCCTCCGTATTCTGGTGGCTCTTCCTGTTCGTTACCTTCCTCATGCCGTACGGGCTCATCGTGGCGGAACTCGGCACCACTTACGCGGAGGGTGCCGGCGTCTACGAGTGGGTTCGCGACGCGCTCGGCCGCCGCTGGGCCACGCGCGAGGCGTGGTACTACTGGGTCAACTACTTCACGTGGCTCGCGTCCATATCGGTTCTCTTTCCCACCACCATCGGCGCCGTGTTGGGGCGCAGCCTTCCATCCTGGGTGTCCGTGGCCATCGAGCTTGCGTTTATCTGGTTTGTTGTGTGGGTCTCCATGCGCGACGTGGGCGACCTGTCCGGGCTCATGAACCTGGGCGCCGTCATCAACGTGGCCATGGCGGTGGGCATCGGCGGCCTCGGCATCTGGTATGGCACCACGCACGGCTTCGCTTCACCCCTCACGCCGCGGTCCCTGCTGCCAAACTTTGGCGACCCAACCAGCATCACGTACCTCTCGGTCATCATCTACAACTACATGGGCTGCGAGGTCGTCGCCACGTTCGTGGACTCGATGGAGAGCCCCCAGCACGACATGCCCAAGGCCATCGTCACCTCCGGCCTCACGATTGTGGTCATCTACCTCTTCGTTTCCCTCGGCATATCAACAGCCGTGCCGCACGGCTCCATCGCGCTCGACTCCGGCATCACGGACGCCGTCGCGATCATGGCTGGCAAGGGCAGCCCCGTGTTCATGCTCGTGAGCGTGGGCTTTCTGGTCTCGTGCTTTGCCAACATGATCAGCTGGTCGCATGGCGTGAGCTCCGTCACCAACCGTGCCGCCAGGGAGGGCAACCTTCCGCAAGTCTTTGGCCAGGAGGACGAGAAGGACCGCCACCTTGGCTCATGCCTCGCCACGGGCGTGTGCGCCTCCATCCTCGTGATCGCGGGTCCCATCCTGGACGACCTGGGCATCGGCGTGTTCTACACGGCCCTCTCGCTCGACATCGTGTTCACGCTCGCGGCGTACCTGCCCATGTTCCCGGCGTTCCTGCGACTGCGACGGATCGACCCGGACCGTCCGCGTCCCTTCCGCGTGCCCGGCGGACGCGTGCTCAACCAGCTCTTCTGCTGGGTGCCCGTGGCGGAGCTCGTGCTGTCCATGGCGGTGTCGCTCGTGCCGCTCGACGGTACCGCTCCGCAGCTGCGCAAGCTCCCCCTGCTCGCGCTCACGGTTGCCGTGGTGCTTGCGGGCGAGCTCGTGCGCCACGTGAGCTACGCGCGCGCCACGGCCCGTGCCGAGGTCCTGGGCGTGCCGCTTCCCGCGGCCCAGATGGGCCCGGACTGCGAGCGCCTCCAGCTCCGCCGCCACCCGCGCGCCTACCACGTAGACAGCCCCGCCCGCGACCGGCGCCTCCGTCGCGACTACATTTGGCGCGCGCTCTAAGCCCCGCCGCCCGCCGCGGCAACGGGCCCGCGTCCTTCTCGCCCGCGTGCCCTTGCCAAAAGCCGACGCCGCGTCAAACCTTGCTCGCCAGATTGCGCAAAATGCGCCACAAATGGCATAGGAGCGGGTATCATCTAGACACGTCAGTGCGGAGTTTTCCCAGGGTTTTGCGCGGCCTTGCGGCGCGGGCTCGGGAGGAGCGGGTGGGCCCTTGAATCCAGTCATCGTCATTCCCTCATACTGGGCGGAAAGCGACGCCCCCACAAGGATTGGCGAGGTGGGCGTCTACGATCACGCGACGCCCATCACAAAGCCCGT
>QOUO01000128.1 GCA_003862195.1 Coriobacteriaceae bacterium
TGACGGGGTCCTGCGGGCGCTCGGCGCGGGCGTCGGTCGACTCCCACAGCGCGCGGTAGCCCGCAATCTCAAACTGCCCGCGCGAGAAGTTCCACAGCGGCAGGCTGTCCGTCTTGAACGTGACGACCCCGCCCGGCTTCAGCAGGCGGCGGTAGCTCACGAGCACGTCCGCGTGCGTGAGGCGCTCCCACGCCTCCTTCTTGCGCGGGAACGGCGTGGGGAAGTTGAGGATGATCTGGTCAAGCTCCCCGGGCGCAAAGTACCGCCCGAGCTTGCTTGCGACGCCGGGCGCAAAGACCACGTTGTCGAGCCCGGACTCCACGGCGTGCTGAGCGGCGTACGCGATGCAGATGGGCTCGCAGTCGATGCCCACGTACAGCGTGTCGCGGTCGCGTGACGCCGCCTCCGCCGTGGAGGCTCCCTTGCCGCAGCCCATGTCCAGCACTATGCGCTGGTAGCGGGCGTGCGGGTGTGCGGGGTCAATCGGATGGCAGGCCTCCGCCCACGTGCCCGCGTAGTCCGCGGGGCTCGCCTCGATCGCGTCGGCGTAGCGCTCGAGGCGCTCCTCGAGGACGAAGTTCTTGGGCAGTCTGGCGTGAAGCGCGTGCATGGGGACCTTTCCTTACGGGGGGAGAAGTGCGTGGGCGGCGCGCGTGGCACCCGCCCTGGTGACGGATGCACATTGTATGCGCTCGCGGCCGCGCGGACGGAGTTGCGCGAGCCTCCATTGAAAAAATCCGCCGAACTGGGTGGTTTGTGGTTCAGATATTTATTGAAATGGAGTCTTGTTGCCTTTGGGGTACCGTTAAAACACCCACATCACGGCCGAGGCTCGAAAGAGACCAGGCTTCTGGGTGTTTTGTGACTGGTCGGGGCTACCGACTCAAGTCAGAAACACCCAGAAGCTCGACTTTATTAAATGGGCGTCCGATCAAGTGCTGGACATGCGCCCTCTGGCGCGCCCTCAACTGAAGCAACTCTGCCTGGGTGGTATGGAGTGGGCTTGGGCTGGTCTCGGGTCCATAAAAGGAGGACCCGAGGCGCCGCGCGGCGTCCCGGGTCCCAGGTCAAACTTGTTGCAGGCGAGGCTTAGTCGTCCAGCGTGACGGTGAAGCCCTCCTCGTCCTGCTTCTCGAGCATCTTGCCCTTCTCGTCGACGGGCATCATCGAGATGTCGTCGTCGTAGACCTTCTTTCCGGTCGGGTGCTCCTCACGCCAGACCTTCTCGGCCACGGGCGCCCAGCTCTTGGCATACGGAGCGGTGCGTGCGCACAGGTGGTCGACGCTCTCCGGCGTGACGTACTCCGTGGACTTGGCGTCCGCGGCGTGGACCATCTTGGGAAGGACCTCGGGGTTCTCGAGCATGGGGCAGGGGCGCAGCATGTTGTCGTTCCACGGCCAGTTGGCGCGGTACTGCTGGAAGAGCGGCTGCTTGAGGCACTCGAGCAGGCTCTGCTCCTTGATGTTGGCGTTGGAGTAGTGGATGAAGACGCAGGGCTCAACGTCGCCGCGGGCGGTGATGTGGCAGAACACGCGGCCACCAGCGATGCAGCCACCGACGAACTCGCCATCGTTCTGGAAGTCCATGACCATGATGGGCTTGCCACCCTTGTAGTCGCGGACCTCGCGGATGCGCTTGATCATGTACTGGCGCTGCTCGAGCGTGGGCATGAGGTCGGCGTTTGCACCCTCGCCCACGGGCATGTAGTGGAAGTACCAGGCCCAGAGGGCGCCCTTATCGATTAGCATGTCGTAGTACTCGTCGGAGGTGACGGCCTCGACGTTGGCACGGGTGTAGGCCGTGGAGACGCCAAACGGGATGCCGTTGGCCTTCATGAGGTCGAAGGCTGCCATGACCTTGTCGTAGTCACCCTCGCCGCGGCGGCCGTCGTTGGCCTCCTTGGAGCCCTCGAGCGAGACGGAGAAGAGCACGTTGCCGAGGCGCTTGCAGTCGTCGACGACCTTCTGGTTGATGAGGGTGCCGTTGGTGAAGAGGCTGAACAGGGAGTCGTTATGCTTCTCGGCCAGCTTGACGATGTCCTTCCAGCGCACCATGGGCTCGCCGCCGGTCATGAAGAACCAGTGGCAGCCGAGGTCGTTGGCCTGCTGCACGAGGGAGTCCATCTCGTCGAACGTGAGGT
>QOUO01000129.1 GCA_003862195.1 Coriobacteriaceae bacterium
ACTGCGGGTCGTACCTTCTCCTCGTCGTCCTGCTCATGGTCCGAAAGCTCCCTTCGTGCCTCTCGGCACATTGTCGGGCTTTCGGTAGCTCCGGCTCAAGCGTGTCTAGGATTGGCCAGCCACATCAAACCGTCGTTGATGCAGATGACCTCGTAGTTGTCAAGCGTCTGCCCCATGAGAGAAGCTAAACACTTAGGAAGATACTTCTCGACCTTGTAGCACGGGACAATAATGCTGAGCTTAACCTGGTCGGCAGCCATTTGCATTTTGAACTCCTCTATCTGATTGCCACGACAATAAGTGGGATATTCCTGTTGACCTTGCCCAACTCACTGGGTAAACAGCTCTGCACTTACGCCATCAATAGCCGTTGTGCTGCTACTGTTTCTGGCCATCTTTCTCAGCTTGCGTCTCGCGCCAGTCCATCTCGTCTTTTGTGTGTAGGGCAAGCTCCTGTGCTAGTTGCTCCGTCTTGTCAGTCAAACGCGACACATCGCACGACAAGTTGAACAGCTTTACAAGCATCAGCATGATGATGATGCAAAACACGAAGTTACTAGGCGAGAGAAAACCGAGCAACCTTGAAAAGAAGAACGCAATACCCGGGAAAATCGCAAACAGCAGCATGAGCACAGCGCACAGCACCCAGTAAACTGAGTCTGCCACACGAATCTTACTCTTGCGTACACGCTTGACAACAATCGAAAGCGCAAACAAAGCGCCGATGATAAGAACCACACGAAGTACGGGAGACATCCGTTATCCCCTATCTAAACCATTGGAACAGAAGCAGCGACAGACAAGTGCGTGCCATGTACGAAATGGCACTGAAGCTATGTAGGTAGCTAGTTCCACCCTGACGCTCACGCATCTGCGCGGGAATCTCGACAACCTTAGCGCCCTTGCGAATAAGTAGTGAGATGGTATCTGGTTCAGGCGAGATGTCGAAGTCGCGAGCATACTTCTGAATCATGGCACGGTTATACATCCGCATACCCGATGTAGGATCGGTGACGATCTGCTTCGTCGCACATTTAATAAGCGCGGTAATCAACTTCGCGCCAGTGCCACGTGCACCCTGGGCACCACCGCCGGCTAGATTCCGAGACGCTATGACAATGTCGGCGCCGCTTTGCTGCATGGCCTTTGCCATCTGCGGAATGTACTCGGGTACATGCTGCCCATCGGCATCGAACTGCACCGCGGCATCATAACCGTGACGATACGCGTATTTCATGCCGGCTTTCACGCCGGAAGTCAGTCCGCAGTTCACTGGCATGTCTATATGATTCAGGTGCAGCTCGTCACAAATCTGTGGCGTGCGATCTCTCGAGCCATCGTTTACCACCAGATAGTCCACGTCGGGACAGGTCTTAACGAGCTCAGAGACCGTATCAGCCAGGCATTCCTCCTCGTTATAGGCGGGAATGATGGCAAGGACTTTCACGTTTTAGCTCCCATCAACGGGTCGGCTTGCTGAGTTCAAGCATATAAAACCAATTAATCCTATTTCACGCACTCGACGAGAACAAGGACGTCGCGTCTTCACTATAAAAAAGGCGCGAAGCAGTCCGTCGCTTCGCGCCCATAGCGGGTACATTCAACAGATGTCAGCCGGCAATGCAACTGTTTGCGAGCGTCATTGTCACGCAAGGATTTACGGTAGCTCTGAGGCCACCCTACACCAGCCTCGCCCAGTGGCGCTTGCCGGACTGCAGGACGCAGCCGGGCGAGAAGAGCGTGGGATCCACGTTGTAGCTCTTGGCGGGGACGGCCTTGCCGTCGATCTTGACGCCGCCACCGTCGATCAGGCGACGGCCCTCGCCCGCGGACTTGGCGATCTCCACGTCGGCCAGGAGCTTCGCGAGGTAGACCTTGCCCTCGTCGTTGGGCTGCACCAGCGAGAACGGGAACTCCTTGATGTCGTCCGGCACCTGGTTCTTCTTGAACTGCGCGTCAAACGCGGCCTCGGCCTTCTGGCCCTCGCCCTCGCCGTGGTACAGGTCCACGATATTGCGGGCGAGCTCGCGCTTGAGCTTGTACGGGTCGGCCGTGCCGTCCGCAAAGGCGGCGTCGATCTTGTCGACCTCGTCCACGGGCAGCGTGGAGCACAGGCGGAAGTAGCGCGGCACCATCTCGT
>QOUO01000130.1 GCA_003862195.1 Coriobacteriaceae bacterium
GCTACGTGTCGTACCGCGGCACGGACCTCACGCTCGCCGGCTGGCGCGAGGACTTCATGCTGAGCTTCGAGGTCACGGGCGCGCAGCTACTCGCAAGGGACTACCTGGAGCGCGCGCTGACGCGAGCCGCCCGCGCGGATGCCGCCGTGCTCGTGGGCGGCCACTCCAAGGGCGGAAACCTCGCATCGTACGCCGTGGCCAACGTGGCACCGGAGCTCGCGGCGCGCGTCCTGCGCTGCTACGCCTTCGACGCGCCCAGCGTGGACGCACGCGTGGCCAGCCGCGACGCCTGCGACGTCCTTGGCCCAAGCTACGTGCGCATTCAGCCGGAATACAGCGTGATCGGCCAGCTGTTCGACCGCCCGGACGAGCCCCGCTCCTACGTGCGGAGCTTCGGGACCGGCCTCATGCAGCACGACCCGCTCTCGTGGCAGGTAACCGCAAGCGGCTTCGTCCGCGCGGCCGGGCTCGACCCCGACGCACGCACCTTTGACGAGGCGCTTGACGACTGGATGTCGCCCGTTGGCCCCAAGGACCGCGAGAGCTTCATCCGGGAACTGTTCGACATACTCGGCGCGGGCGGCCCTCTGCTCTCGGACGTCACGTCGCGCGAGGGGCTCCCCAAGGTTGTGGCGGCGGCAAACGCCGCGAGCGAGAAGAACAAGCGCCTTGCCCTCAACCTCGTCGGGTCAATCGTGTCAAAGCAGGTTGACAGGACGCAGGCCGTGGTGCGCGGCGCGTACGCCGATGCAGTGAAGGCCGCGCGCCAGGCGGCAGCCGGCGCCGCGGAGACCATAGCGAGCGCGCTGCCCCGCCGGCGCGAGGGCGACGCGCGCTCCGCGGAGAGTCGCGACTCCGGCTGAGGCGCCCCGCGCAATTGCCCCTTCCGTAACACAACGGATGCTTTATTGCGGTAAAGTATCTGCCAGAACGGAAGGGCGGCCGCAGGGGGGCGACCATGGACGAGGCGCAGCAACAGAGACTTCGCGCGGAGGAGGAGAGGCTCTTCTCGGCCTTTGGGACCATCCGCAACGCGGACGAGGCGCGAGCCTTCCTGCTGGACGTCTGCAGCCCCAAGGAGATCGCGGACCTCGCGCAGCGGCTGCAGGTCGCGACGCTTCTGGCCGGCGGCGCGTCGTACGTGGCGGTGTCGCGGCAGACGGGCGCGTCATCCACCACGGTCAGCCGCGTGTCCAAGTGCCTCAACGGGTGCGCGGGCGGCTACCGGATGGTGCTCGGCCGCATCGGTGACGGGGACGTCAACGCGGACGGCGACGGCAATTCCGGCGGTGGCACCGCCCCGGGCGCGGTGTCCGAGTAGCCTCGCGGGCCCCGCGAGCTTTGCGCGCGCGTGTTCCAAACGTTACGTGCTTGTAGCATTTTTTATGGGGACGCGCCCGTGAGCAGCGGCTTCCCTTAATATAAGGTTTGGTAAAGGCGGGCGTCGCGCCACGCGCGTGCCCCGCCCAAGCGCCCGTCGCGCAGCGCGACCGGGGCGCGATGCCAAGTCACATACCCGTCAGAACGTGTTGCAAGCCGGCGCGCGTCCAGCCCGCGGGCAAGGTCCGCACGGCGCGCCCAAGAAAGGATCCGATGCCATGCCCAACATGATCGACATCGTGCACCTCGACAAGTACTTTGGCGACCTGCACGTGCTCAAGGACGTGAACCTCTCCGTAAAGGAGGGCGAGAAGGTCGTGCTCATCGGACCGTCGGGCTCCGGCAAGTCCACGCTCATCCGCTCCATCAACTGGCTGGAGGAGCCCTCGGGCGGCGAGGTCCGCATCAACGGCGAGCTCATGACCAAGAAGAACCACCTCGAGCTCACGCGCAAGTACACCTCCATGGTGTTCCAGCAGTTCAACCTCTATCCCAACATGACGGTCATGGGCAACCTCACGCTCGCGCCCATCAAGCTGCAGAAGGTGAGCCGCGAGGAGGCGGAGGAGACCGCGCTCGCGAGCCTCAGGCGCGTCGGCCTGGCGCACAAGGCGGACGAGTACCCGCAGAACCTCTCCGGCGGCCAGCAGCAGCGCGTCGCCATCGCGCGCGCCCTCTGCACCAAGCAGCCCATCATGCTGCTGGACGAGCCCACCTCCGCCCTCGACCCCGAGATGGTGAGCGAGGTCC
>QOUO01000014.1 GCA_003862195.1 Coriobacteriaceae bacterium
ATGCTTCAATAGGACACTGCACAAAGCTGTAATTTTGCGCTATAGTAAAGCAAACTGAAATAGCTTTAAGGTAGGAGGTCCCCCATGAGAGCATTTCAGAGGGCGCTCCGTGAATGTGTGCTTGTTGGTGTAGCCGCTCTTCTCGCCCTGGTAATCGTGCCGGGGACGGCGCTTGCGCAGGGTGGAACGGTCAGCGTGACGGGTAGTGGCCAGGCGTACGCCTCGCTTTCGGACGCGGCCAAGGCCGTTAAGGCAAATGGCACCACGGGTGTCGTTACGTACACGGTGTCCGGCTCCGTCGACTTTGATGGCGCGCCAACTGCGACGCTGGCGCCGCAGGGCGTGACGGGCGTCTCCATCGTGGGCAACGCTGGCGCGCAGGTCACGCTCACGGGCACGTATGCGGGCTCGCTCTACACAACGCCCAACGGCCGCGCGGACGGCAAGCTGGGCGTGCCCCTTAGGATGAGCAACCTCACGCTGAACGACGGTCGCAACGAGCACGAGGGAGAGATGGCCTCGGGCAACCCCGGGCCGTGGGAGTTCACATACCTCTCCAGCAACGCCTCGACCGAGGAGTTCGACGGCGTCACGTTTACCGAGGGCTTTATCGTGGGGCAGATACATGCAACAAGCGTGCAGAAGGGCACGTTCCGCAACTGCACCTTCAAGGTTTCCGACCCCATGTCCGCGCTCGACGACGATATGGCCAACAAGAAGTCCCACTACGAGCTGTGGCTGAGCGGTATGGCTGACGTCACCGTGGACGGCTGCACCTTCACGCCCAACGCGTACGGCGCAATCAAGGGCACGTACTCCAATACATATGCAAGCTACTACCCCAAGCCCTACGTTGCTCTGTCGGTATATAACAGCACGTTCAACGGCATCGGCCACCACCACGTGGTGCACCTGGACGGCGCGGACGCCCTCTCGTTCAGGAACAACACGCTCACCAACTGCTACAACTCGGACAAGCACGACAGGCAGTTCGTGGACGTCGCGCTGGACAAGACGGGCGGAAAGGCAGCTGTCATAAGCGCCGACTACTTTGGGGCCAACGCCAACGACAACAGGATCCAGTACTCGCTCTTCCTCACCAAGGACGGCAAGGCCGTGGCGGGAGCGCCGGCGTACTACCAGTACAACCAGACGCTTGCGACCTACGAGCTGGACGGCTATACCTACCAGCTGGCCAAGGGCTCCACGGTCGCGGACACAAAGGCCATGCTGCCTGCCGGTTCGCTTGCGGGCATGTACGAAAGCACAAAGGCAGCCGGCTGGTCCGTGTTCACCACGGGCTCGCTTGCCGGTGACGATGCGACGTCCATCCCGCTTTCCAGCGTCGGTCCGCGCCGCTACGAGCTGGCAAAGGGAACCGCCAACACCTACACGATTAAGTTCGAGAAGAACGCGGACGACGCGACCGGAACCATGGATCCCATGACCGCCGTGTATGGCAAGGACGTGACCCTGCCTGCCTGCGCCTTCTCGCGCACGGGCTACGTCTTTGTGGGATGGAACACCTCGGCGGACGGCAAGGGCCTTGCCGTCAAGAACGCCGCAACGATGCGCAACCTTTCCGCCAAGACCGGAGCGACCATCACGCTGTACGCGCAGTGGGGTCCAGACAAGCATCCGAAGCCAGGGCCAAAGGGCTGCAACGCTGGCTCGACCACCAAGGCAGGGGAGAAGTCCGCCTGCCCCAGCCGGAAGGCAAATGCCAGCAAGGCGTCTGGTGCCAACGTGCCGTTGACGTCGGACGATTCGGTCTCGTGGGCTGTTCTTCTCGCCATCGTCGTCTGCGGCGTTGCGGCTGCGGGCTTTGGCGTGGCGGAGCTTCGCAGGCGCTCGCAAGGCTAGCGCAACGCAGCCGACGTCCCAACGCAACGTATGGAAACGGGCTGATGGCGTAAGCCACCAGCCCGCATCCATGCCTCGGCCAGCTGCTACTTGTGGTACGCGACCTCCTGCAGGGTGTAGATGGACTTGTCCATGTTGAAGAGGTATGCCACCGCGCACACCACAAAGAAATGCGGCAGGTAGGCAAAGCCAAACACCTCCGCGCCGATGAACGTGGGCGCCAGCAGCGTGTTGGTGGCGGAGCCAAACACCGCCGCGTAGCCAAGCGCAGCCACCAGCGGCACGGGCAGTCCCAGCAGGCCGCCCAGCACAACGCCCAGACTCGCGCCGATGGAGAAGAGCGGCGTGACCTCTCCGCCCTGGAAGCCAGCGGAAAGCGTGAGCACCGTCAGCACGAACTTGAGCACCCAGTCCCATGGCATGATCGTGGCGGACGCCTTGGGCGAGAAACTCGCGGATATCAGGTTGGTGCCGAGTCCGGAGTAGCGTCCCTGCCACAGCAGTAGGAAGAGGACGGAAAGCGCCACGCCCATGATCGCGATGCGCTTGATGGGGTTCTCCAGGTGTGCGGCGGCGATCTTCTTGCCCCACTTGAGGCACCACGCAAAGAGCCCGCCCACAATGCCAAAGCAGAGGCCAAGCAGGAGCAGCAGCCCCAGGGTGCGTGCATCGATCGCGGAGGGTACGCTCAGCGCGACCTCGAACTTGGAGAGGCCGAGTGCGCCCGAGGTCCAGCTTGCCGCGATGGAAGCCGTGAGCGCGGGGAAGAGCGCTTGCAGCTCAAGGCGACCGGCGACCAGGACCTCAAGCGCAAAGAGCGTCGCCGCGAGGGGAGTGCGGAACAGGCCCGCAAAGCCCGCGGCCATGCCCACCAGCAGGAACGTGTTGCCAGGATGCTTGAACGGCAGCTTCGAGCCGATCCAGTGCGAAAGCGTCGCGCCAATCTGCACGGCCACGCCCTCGCGGCCGGCACTGCCGCCAAACAGATGCGTGAGCCAGGTGCCACCCATGATGAGGGGAATGAGCCTGAGGGGTATCACGTTCTCGCGTCCCAGGCCCACGTCGAACACGAGGCTCATGCCGCGGCCGGTGTTCTTTCCAAAGCGCAGGTACGACCAGGCGATAAGAGCGCCTGCCGCCGCCAGGAACGGGATGAACCAGAAGGGGTGCGCGTCCCTCAGGTCGCCGATCGCTATCAGCACGCGACCGAACACCGCGTCGATCCCGCCCACGGCCATGCCGATGGGAACTCCTACAGCACCCAGCAGGATCAACCCGCCATAGCTCACCCAGACCCTGCGAAGTCTGTCACTCATCTGCTACTCGCTTTCATGTCACGTTGTCCGGCTGGCTGCCGCGCAACTCGTCGTCGCGGCAAAAGAAAAGACCTCTGCCGCTCTACAGTGGCAGAGGTCATCATCCCGAAGGCGGTTTGGGGCTTGGTGCCCCGCGGAGAACCTCATTCCGCTTGGTTCATGGTAGGGATGGGTGTCGTTCCCGTCAATTCGTAAAGAAAAATGTCCATGCTTGGACTCGTCATCGGCGGGGCTCGCCTCATTTGTTACCAGGACGGAGCATGCTCTTCTCGCCCGCGGGAATTGCTAATCGCTAAACAGGCGCTGGTAGATGCCCGTGACCTCGGTCACGGCGCGGGTGTAGCCCTCAATGTCGACGGGGTGCTTCATGGTGCGGTGGTACTTGGGGTAGTCGAATATCAGCATGGTGAGCACCCAGGCCTCGGTCTCGATGTCCTGGGACACCATGTTCAGCTTGGCGAGGCTGCCCAGCGCCCGCGCGATTATGGCACGCACGTGGTCCTGCACGGTCTGGCCGTCCAGCGTCACGCGCTCCAGAAGGATGAGCGTTCCCACGTTGCGGCCGACCTCCTGGTTGTCGACCATGCTGTCCAGCTCGGAGTAGCTGCCCGTCCTTGCAACGATTTCGATGCAGTTTGTTATGTTCTTCTCGAACTCGTCGAGCTCGCGACGGGCGATGCACTCGGCCACGTCGTACTTGTCGCGGTAGTGCCGGTAGAACGTGCCCTTGTTCACGAGGGCGGCCGAGCAGATCTGCTTGACGGTGACCTCGTCCAGCGGCGTCTTGACCATCAGGCTGACGAGCGCGGACTCTATCGCGCGCCTTGTGCGGACGACGCGCAGGTCGGTACTGGTGTCGCGGGCCATGGGACTCCTTGTTCGGGACGGTGCGTGGGTTTGCGAGGTTGGCCCACGTGCCGTGAGATATCAATACAAATGCAAGCTAAGTGTATGGATAACGATACGCATTGTCCAGTATTGCCCATTGTGACAAACGTGCAGTCATTTGATAATGCTTAGGATGGCAATAGTCGCCCCGTAACAGGGCAGAGGGAGTGTGGACATGCAATCCAAGGTTGTGCACGCGGCCGAGCGCAAGGCCTTCTCGGTCGTGATTGACAAGATCATCAAGGCGGGTTCCGGCGAGGACCGCGAGAAGAACATCCAGCACCTGGTGGACATGGCATCCAAACTGCTCAAGGATTCCGTGCCCGGCGCGTCCAGGGGCATGAACAAGGCGCTGTACCCCGGCTCCAAGTGGGAGCAGTGGATTTTCCGCGTGATCGACGAGACCGACCCCAACGTCCTCAAGATGGCCGTGCTCAACGGCGCGTACGAGGCTGCGTTCCGCGGCTACCGCGACACCATCGCCAACGCTGAGAAGCTGCAGTGCAACGTGCCCTGGATCGTGATCTTCGACCCGACCTCCGCCTGCAACAAGCATTGCGTCGGCTGCTGGGCGGCAGACTACTCCAAGAGGCTCAACCTCACGTTTGACGAGATGGACCGCTTGGTCACGCAGGCCAAGGCACTGGGTACCCACCTCTTCATGCTCACGGGCGGCGAGCCGCTGGTCCGCAAGGCAGACGTCCTCAAGCTGGCCGAGAAGCACAACGACTGCCTCTTCAACATCTTCACCAACGCCTCGCTCATCGACCAGCCGTTCTGCGACGAGGTCAAGCGCCTGGGCAACCTGATCTTCTCCGTGTCGCTGGAGGGTACGGAGCAGTCCAACGACGGCCGCCGCGGCGAGGGCTCCTACCAGGAGGTCATGGACGCCTTCGACCTCATGCATAAGAACGGCCTGCTGTACGGCACGTCCACCGCGTACACGCGCCTCAACACCGAGATGGTCACGTCCGACGAGTACTTTGACAAGATCATCGAGAAGGGCGCCCGCTGGGCCTGGTACTTCCACTACATGCCGGTGGGAGAGGGCGCCAACGCGGACCTCATGCCCACTATCGAGCAGCGCGAGTACATGATCGATCGCATCCGTTCCGTCCGCGGCTACGAGGGCGGCAAGCAGATATTTGCCATGGACTTCCAGAACGACGGCGAGTTCGTGGGCGGCTGCATCGCCGGCGGCCGCACGTTCTGCCACATCAACGCCCGCGGCGACGTTGAGCCCTGCGTCTTCATCCACTACTCCAACATCAACATCAAGGACCACGACTGGGTGGACTGCCTGCACCAGCCCATCTTCCAGGCGTACCGCGAGAACTACCCCTGGAACAAGAACATGCTGCGCCCCTGCCCCATGCTGGAGAACCCGGCCGTGCTGCCGCGCATCGTGCACGAGGCGGACGCCAAGTCCACGGAGTACGTCACCCCGGAGAGCGCCGACGAGCTGTGCGCCCGCACGCTGCCCTACGCCAAGGCCTGGGCGCCGGAGGGCAACAGGATCTGGCTCGAGCAGCACCCCACGGGCGTCAAGGAGTACGGCAACGACGTCAGCGGCAAGTCCGCAAAGGAGCGCGCGGAGCGCATCGACGCGGATGACGAGAAGAACGAGGCGGTTCTGGACTAAGGTCCTGCCAAGTTCAACTAGTTAACGATTGGGCGGCGGAGCAAATTGCTCTGCCGCCCTTTTCACGCTTAGGGAATCGTTGGGTAGCCAGTGAGGTGACTTTAGACCCGCCATAGCAGACTCTGCGTATGGATTCCTACTTGAAGTTGGTAAGAACGTGACGAATCGCGTCCTGGGAGGTTGGAATGCCCAACGTATCAACTGGCATTGCCACGGATGCAAATGTGCTGAACCTAAAAGCAATCGAGCTCTCCGATGTCCGTGATGAAGTTGGAGCTTTGCTAGTGGGCGGGGAGGAGATTGAGCTCGCGTTCCAAACCGTTCGAGACCAGGTAATCTTCACGAACAAGCGCATCTTTGTTGTCAACGTAAAGGGTGTAACTGGAAAGAAAACTGCCTACTTCTCCTATCCATATTCCAAGGTCCAGTACTACGGAATCGAAACTGCGGGGATGATGGACGTCGACAGCGAACTTATACTTGCATTCAACAACGGCCGTATGCTCCAGTTCGATTTCAAGAAGAAGGTGGACATCCGGAAGATTAGCGAGTTGATCTCCGAGCACATACTGTAGTTGGGCTAGTTACAAGGCATCAATAACATGTGGGTTTGATAGCTTAGTTCAGCACTCCGAAGGCTCCGCCTCGTTTGGTGGCCTGAGGGATGATGAGTGATATTTTGTGGAGCTCAAGAACACCTTGTGGCTCCCTTTGGTTTCTGTATTCTCGCAGTGCAAGGAAGGTCTCTCATGTCAAACAGTGGGTCGATACCTGGCCTCAAACCTGGTCGCCAAGATCTCGACAATGCAGAGGCAATCTTGCTCAAAGAGCTTGATTACGGTAAGAGAAGCTTTGTTGAGCATGGTGGCATGTCAACCGAAGAGATGCGAGTTCTGCTGGCAAGCAAGTTCGAGAAGCGCGCGAAATGAGGTTTGCTAGGGCGTCCGCGGTTGCACATGGTCCTGATGGGGCAAACAGGCATAGACGGGATTAACTCAATATAGAGAAGACCGAGGAACGCTTACACGAACCTCGGCCACAGAATGGAGGGACACGAACGGCTATGGCACGTGTCCGCCTCATACTCCAGCACTTCACCTAAGAAAGATATTTATCAAGTAGCCAGCCTCTGTCACCTAGTGCTTTGGATGAAGGAAGGCAGCTCGTTCTTCTCCGTCGCGGCGGATATGGTCTCGAGGGCCTGGGCGATATGATCTTGGTTGGCGGGCCGACAACACCTGTCCGTGCTTATGGAGCTTGAGCTAGCGCTCGACAAGACGGAGTTTGACTCAGCTCATGCAACGGGGGAGGGTTGCTACAATTCTCGCATGGAGCTGGAGAAACATCTCAACGATAGGAGAGCGCATGGCGACGATGACGCTCCTAGAGAGAACGCCAGACGCGCTCGTCTATAGGTACTTCCCGGAGTCAGACGAGAGCCACGGCGGTATCGTTCCGGTTGGCAACTCAACAAAGAGATGACCGGACTCTAATCCCCCGAAGGAATAAAAGCCCGGTCACAACTCATATATCACATTGGGATGCCGAAGTTCCAGATGGCTATGTCCAACTAAGAAATGGTCTGGCTCTAACTCCGAAGAAGGAGTAAAAGCCAGGCCAGAATCTTTATACCACAAGTAAATGATTCGACCAGCCAACCTGGCATCATCCTATTGCTGCATGAAGGAAGGCAGCGCGTTCTTCTCCGCCGCGTCGGCTATGTCCTCGAGGGCCTGGGCGACGGCGTCTTGGTTGGCGGGACCGATGTGCCAGCGGGCCGCGGCCGCGACCTGCGGCGTTGCGTTGGCGACGGCGACGGAGTTGGGAACGCCCTCGATGATGGCCATGTCGTTTTCCGAGTCGCCAAAGACGCAGACCTCGTCCAGGCCGATGCCCATGCGGTCCATCAGGCACTGCAGGCCGGTCATCTTGGTGACGCCGGCGGGCGTGATGTCGATGGTCGAGGACGTGGGGTTGGGGAAGACGAAGCTGAGCTCCGGGAAGCGGCGCGTGAGGTCGTCGCGGAGGCGCTCGACGTGCGGGCGCGGGCGGTCGCAGTGGATGTTGGTCTTGACGAAGAGGCCGTCCGGCACGTGCTCGCTTGCGAGGTGGAACGCGTGGAACGCCTTGGGGTGGCGCGCCATCTGCTCCGTGGTGGTGCCGACGCAGATCTCGCGGCCCTCGACCTCGTCGTCGTAGAGCGTGAGCGCGACGCCCTCGCCCTCGACTTCCTTTAGGTAGTCTGCTAGGGCGTCCAACGTATTGCGGCTGGGCGCCTCGCGACGGATGACCTCTCCGCGCAGGCGCACGACCTGGCCGTTGACGAAGATGCCGGTGGAGAAGCAGTCGGCTGCGTCGGCCTCGAACATCCAGGACATCATGCCGATTGTCCGGCCTGAGATGGGGCCCGCCACCAGGCCGGGGATGGCGTTGACGCGGCGGATCGCCGCGATGGAGCGATTGGACGCGCGGCCCTGGCCGTAGGGGATGAGCGTGTCGTCCAAGTCGGAAAGCGCGAGCCTGATCATGGAGCCTCCGGGTGGCAGTGGTCATTCTTCTCACCTGGCTATTTTCGCACGTGTGGGGGCTGATGCTACGGCAGCTTGCGTAATCCCGCCTTTGTGCCAGACATTGTGCGTGACATTCCCGGGAAGTGTTCTACAATGGGCCGCGACATGGGGAGCTGGGATACGGCCCGGCTGAGAGGTGGTGTCCATTCGCCACGACCCAAGAACCTGATGTGGGTAATGCCAACGAAGGGAGCGTCATGACGCAGATGGATTCTGCGCGCGCGGGAACCGTAACCGACGCGATGCATGCAGTGGCACAGGCCGAGCACAGATCAGACGAGTACATTAGGGACGCCGTCGCGCGGGGCACCATCGCCATCCCGTGCAACACGGCGCACACGGCGCTGCGGCCGTGCGGCGTGGGCGAGGGCCTGCGCACGAAGGTGAACGTGAACCTGGGCATATCGGGCGACATCCAGAACGCGCCCGAGGAGTGGGAGAAGGTCTCCATCGCGGAGCGCTTTGGCGGGGACGCGATCATGGACCTGTCGAACTCCGGCAAGACGCGCCCGTTCCGCCGCAAGCTCATCCAGAAGACTCCGCTCATGGTGGGCACCGTGCCCATATACGACGCCATTGGCTACAACGACAAGCCGCTGGTGGAGCTGACGGCGCAGGACTTCCTGGACGTGGTGGAGGCGCACGCTGAGGACGGCGTCGACTTCATGACGATCCACGCGGGGTTCAACCGCTCGGTGCTGAAGACCTTGATGGAGACCAAGCGCCTGACCAACGTGGTGTCCCGCGGAGGTTCGCTCCTGTTTGGCTGGATGATGACCACGGGACAGGAGAACCCGTTTTACGAGCACTTTGACGAGGTGCTCGAGATCCTGCACGACCACGACGTGACCATCAGCCTGGGCGACGCCCTGCGCGCGGGATCGACCTACGACGCGACGGACGCGAGCGAGGTGGCCGAGCTCGTGGAGCTGGGCAAGCTCACGACCCGCGCATGGGAGAAGGGCGTGCAGGTGGTGGTCGAGGGACCCGGCCACATGGCGCTCGACGAGATCCAGGCCAACATGAAGCTGCAGAAGCGCCTGTGCCATGGCGCGCCGTTCTACGTGCTGGGGCCGCTCGTGACGGACATCGCGCCCGGCTACGACCACATAACCGCGGCCATCGGCGGCGCGGTGGCGGCAAGCTCCGGCGCGGACTGGCTCTGCTACGTGACGCCGGCCGAGCACCTGAAGCTGCCCAACGCGCAGGAGGTACGCGAGGGCCTGGTGGTTACGCGCATCGCGGCGCACGCGGCAGACATCGCAAAGGGAATCCCCGGCGCGCGCGACATCGACAACAAGATGAGCGAGGCGCGCCGCCGCGTGAACTGGGATGACATGTTCGCCTGCGCCATCGACCCCGACCGCGCCAAGGAGATCCTGGCGGAGGCGCCCCCGGAGGAGGACGGCACCTGCACGATGTGCGGCAAGATGTGCGCCGCCCGCACCGTCAACAGGATCATGGCGGGGCTCACGGTCGACCTGGACTAGGTCCGGCTGCCGGCAGCCATCCGCAACATAGGCGCCGCAACCATCGCGGCACACCACAAATCAGAAGAGAAGAACGACGGCCTCGCCGGGCACCGCGCCCGCGACGGCTGCCGAAAGGAGCATGTAACCATGAAGTCCACCGAGCTTGCGACCTGCCTCGACGCGGTGCGCGCCACGTCGCCCCTCGTGCACTGCATCACCAACTACGTGACCGTGAACGACTGCGCCAACGCGCTGCTCGCCATAGGCGCGAGCCCCATCATGAGCGACGAGCCGGACGACGTGGAGGACATCACGTCCATCTGCCAGGGGCTCGACCTCAACATCGGCACGCTCAACCGTCGCAGCATCGAGGGCATGGGCCGCGCGGGCGCCAAGGCGGCGCAGCTGGGCCACGCCATCGTGCTCGACCCCGTGGGCGCCGGGGCCTCCCACCTGCGCACGGACACGGCGCGCCAGCTGCTCGAGTCCTACCACCCCACGCTCGTGCGCGGCAACATGAGCGAGGTCCGCGCGCTGGGCGGCGCGTCCTCCAGCACGCGCGGCGTGGACGCATCCGCGGCCGACGTCGCCACGCGCGACAACCTGCACGAGTCTGCCGGCTTTGTGGCGCGCCTCGCCCAGGCGTGGGGCTGCACCGTGGCCGTGACGGGCGCGATCGACATCGTGAGCGACGGCACGCGCACCTGCGCCATCACCAACGGCGTGCCCATGATGAGCCGCATCACGGGCACCGGCTGCATGCTATCTGCGCTGCTCCCGGCGTTCCTCGCGGCCGGCACGGACGCGTTTCTCGCCACCGTCGCCGGCGTGGCGACCATGGGCGTCTGCGGGCAGAAGGCGCGCTCGCGCATGACGGGGGCCGACGGCACGGGCAGCTTCCGCACGTACCTGATTGACGCGCTCTCGACCGTGACCGGCGCGGAGCTTGCGGACGCCGCGCGCGTGGAGGACCTCTGATGCCCGCCGCGAAGGGGACCAGCCTGGGCCAGGAGGGCCTGGCGCCGTGCCGGCGCGGCCGCTGGTCCGCCGAGGCCATACGCCGCGGCATGCTGCTGTACGCCGTGACGGATCGCGCCTGGCTGCGCGGCCGCACGCTCGCCGCCTGCGTGGCGCAGACCGTCGCGGGCGGGGCGACCTTCGTGCAGCTACGCGAGAAGGACGCCCCCGCGGAGGAGAAGCGCACCCTCGCGCTCGAGCTCAAGGCCGTGTGCGAGGAGCTGGGCGTGCCCTTTGTGATCGACGACGACGTGGAGCTTGCGCGCGAGGTGGCGGCCGACGGCGTGCACGTGGGGCAGGAGGACACGTCCTGCGCTCGGGCGCGCGCGATGCTGGGGCCGGACGCCATAGTTGGCGTGTCTGCCCAGACCGTGGACGAGGCCGTGGCGGCGTGGCGCGCCGGGGCCGACTACCTGGGCGTTGGCGCTCTGCACCCCACGCCGACCAAGCCCGACGCCGTGGACGTGACCTACGACGAGCTGCGCCGCATCTGCGCGGCCGTGCCCATTCCCGTGGTGGGCATCGGCGGGGTGGACGCCTCCACGGCGCACGAGCTTTCCGGTACGGGCGTCGCGGGCGGCGCAGTGGTGTCCGCGATCTTTGCGGCAGACGACTGCGAGGCGGTGGCCCGCGAGCTCCGCGCGAGCCTGGAGGCCGCGCTGCCGGACGCAGTGGGCACCAGCTCCGGACAGGCCCGCGCATGAGGGCCGTCCTCGCGATAGCGGGGCTCGACAGCTCCGGCGGCGCGGGCCTCGCGCGCGACGTGGCGACCATCACGGGCATGGGGCTCCATGCCAAGGTGGCCGCCACGGCCGTGACGGCCCAGTCGCTCGCGGCGGTGCGGCGCGTGGTCCCGCTTGCGCCGGAGCTGGTGGCAGCCCAGATTGCGGCTGCCTTTGAGGACCTGGCGCCCTCTGCCGTCAAGGTGGGCATGCTCGGCACGCCCGAGGTCGCGGCCGCGGTGGCCGCGGCGCTCGCGCAGGCACACGCAAGCAACGTGGTGGTTGACCCCGTGCTCGCCTCCACGAGCGGCACGTCGCTTCTGGCGGGCGCGCCGGGGGAGAAGGACGCGGAGTCCGGGGCTTCCGCAGCCTCCGCGCTCGCGTCCCTCTTCCGGCAGGCCGCGCTCGTCATGCCCAACGTGCCGGAGGCCGAGGCGCTGCTGGGGCGGCAGATAACCGATAGGGATGGCATGGCAGCCGCGGCGGACGATCTTCTCGCCCGCTACGGCTGCGCGGTGCTCCTCAAGGGCGGGCACCTTGGTCTTGCGGATGACTGCCTTGCCAGCTCGGAGGGCACGGCCTGGGTGGGCGTGCCCGCGGTCGCGGGTGGCTCGGCGCATGGCACGGGGTGCATGCTGTCGAGCGCCATCGCGGCGGGGCTTGCCACGGGGCTGGGGCTGGTGCAGGCGGTGCGCGGGGCAAAGCTGCTGCTCGCGCGGGGGCTTGCGGGTCGCGTCACGCTGCCCGAGGGCGCCTACCTCCACCTTCCCGGCTGCTGGCCAGAGGCCTAGCCCGTGGCATCGGCCGCGGCACCGGTGGCCGCTGGTTTGCGGCTGCCTGTCGCGTCCCTACGCCAGGACCTTCTTGTTGTCCGGGCCCGGGGTGGTCACGATCACCTGGGACGGCGTGATCACGAGCGCGCCCTTGGCGGTCGCGGCGCCCTTGAAGACCTTCTCCACGATCTGCTTGAACTCGTCCACGATGGCGCCCTCGGCCACGTAGCTTGCGGTCCCCTTGACCTGGTAGCCCTCGAGCGCCTTGGGGTCATACACGGAGATGGCGATCTTGCCGCCGTTGGCCTCGATGTTCTTGAGCGTGGTGCCCAGGAACACGTCGCCCACCAGGAGCCTGCCGTCCTCGGTCACCTTCTTGAAGGCGACGGGCACCACGTTGGGCACGCCGTTGGCGTCGCAGGTCGCAAGGTCCCACATGCTGGCGTCCAGAAGCTTGGTCACGTTCTCGTTCATGTCGATTCCTCTCTCCTCTTGGGTTGCTCTGCCGTTTGGCGATACTCAAGATATGGAATCGACTCGGCAACCTAAAGACATCAAGGGGAACTTGAGCGACTATGGTTGCCACAAGCATCGGCCTGACCTGCGGCTATGCGCCAACACGCCTTCCCGTGGGCTCCACGTCCACGTAGCCGCAGGTCTGGCACTGGCGCGGCGCGTCGCTCGTGACCTCGCGGTGCACCTGCCCCGCCCACGCGCAGATGGAGCGCAGGATGGGCACGGCGGAAAGGCCGCGCGGCGTGAGCGAGTACTCCACGCGCGGCGGGATCTCGTCAAAGCTCTGGCGCAGCACCATGCCGCTCGCGATGAGCTCCTTGAGCGATGCGGAAAGCACCGCGTCCGACACGTTTGTCATCTCGTCTCGCAGTTGGCTGTAGCGCAGCCGCCCCTTGGTTGAGAGCACGCAGATGATGCGGCTCTTCCACTTCCCGCCAAACACGTCCAGCCCGTACTCCAGCGGGCAGCGGATGTCCTTCTCGAGCTTCCTCCTGTGCTGCATAAAGTTCACGACCCTTGGTTGCCGTTCTTCTCGTCCGCACAAAGTCTTGCAGGCAACCTGCCAACCCGCAAGTAACTAAGGGGAACAATAGCGGCGCAACCAGCGGCCAAGCCGCCGGCAGCCAAGGCCAAGCCAGGGGAGAAGTTCGCGCTGGGGGAGAAGGACGCGCCCCCGTGCCTGGCGCCTACCTCCAGATGCCGCGGCGGTGGCGGATCGTGTAGTAGAGGTCGTTCTCCATGGCCAGGACCTGCGGGATGGGCACCGGCTTGAGCGGCGCCATGTGCATCTTGCGACGGATCCAGAAGAGCGAGAGCACGCCCAGCACCGCCAGCGTCACGAGGGAGACCAGCCACACCAGGCGCGCCTCGGCCGGGTCGGAGGAAATGTTGGCGATCATGAACACGGTGCCGACGATGCCCACGATGGGGACAACCGGGCCGCCCGGCACCTTGAACGCGCGCGGCGCCTTGGGGAAGCGGCGCCTGAGCACCAGCACGTCCAGGTCCGCCAGGATGTAGGACACGAGCCACAGCACCGTGACCACCAGGATCATGAACGAGATGGAGTCAGACGTTCCGCCAGAGAGGAACGCGATCACGCAGATGGAGATCGTGACGAAGAGGATCGCCACCGCGGGTGCCCCGTGCCTGTTCTTCCTCGCAAAGACGTGCGGCATCATGTTGACCTTGGTCATGCCGTCGGTTATCTGGGACAGGCCGTTGACCGTGGAGTTCTGCGAGCCCGTAAAGGCGAGCGCGGACACGACGCACATCCAGACCTTGCCAAAGCCGCCCAGGAGCCTCTCGCCGTAGAGCAGGTGCGGCGTGGCGGAGCTGGAGAGGTCCGCCCACGGCACGTAGTTGCCAAAGCCCAGCACCACGATGGAGTCCATCACGAAGATGAGCACCAGGCTGATGATCATGCCGAGCGGGATGTTGCGCTTGGCGTTGCGCACGTCCTTTGATATGGGGATGCAGTACTCCGCACCCACGAAGAGCCAGGACGCCGTGCCCACGGCCGCCACGACGGACGCCGGGTCCGTGGCGACGGCGGTCTGCTGCCGCACGACCTCGCCCGTGCCGAGCCTGAGCGCGCCGATGAGCCCGATGGCGATCATGGAGAAGAGCAGCAGGTAGGACACGAAGTCCTGCAGCTTGGCAAAGGCGTCCACGCCCAGGAGCGCGCACACGGCGATCACGATGGATACGAGCGTGGGCCACACGGCCGCGGGGATGGGCAGATGCAGCGTCTGGGTCATGACCGTGCCAAAGATGGCGGCCTCCACTCCGCCGCAGAGGATGTTGCACACCAGGTAGCCGCCGACCATGGCCACGAGCGTGGGCAGCGGGCCGAGCCCGGCGAGCGTGTACTGCACCAGGCCGCCCGTGGCGTTGGGCATGAGGCTGTTGAGCTCCGCCATGCACGCCGCGGAGCACAGGTTGAGCACGAGCGCGATGGCCATGGCCGGTATGAACATGGTGCCGGCCTCCCCGGCGCCCTGCCCGAGCGAGACGAGGCAGCTCATCGACACGATGAGTCCCATCGATACGGATACGACGTTCCTGAGTCCGAGCGGCTTGTCCTCGTCCCGTGCCATGGCGTTCCCCCTCAGTCGGCTGCGTGGCTAGATCGCGTCCGTGTCCTCGTCTCCGGTGCGCACGCGCACGACCTGCGTGAGGTCGCTCACAAAGATCTTGCCGTCCCCGATGTGGCCCGTATAGAGCTCCTTCTCGATCAGGTCCACGAGCTCGTACACGCGAGACGTCTCCACCACCACGGACACCATGGTCTTGGGCAGGAGCTCCATCTCGTAGTTCTCGTCCACCTCGTACTCCTTGGTGCCCTTCTCCACGCCGCAGCCCAGCACCTGCATCACGGTCATGCCGCGCACGTGCGCGCGGCTGAGCGTGCGGCGAAGGCCGTCGAACTTCTCCATGCCGGTGATGATGTCGATCCTCGATACCGCAGACATTGCAGCCTCCCTCGGGCGCGGGCGCCCTACGCGGGCACGGTGTGCCCTGGTCTGGATTGTGGTGATGCGGGTGATGCATGTGGTAAAGCGGGCGAGAAGTACGCCTGGGCGAGAAGTACGCCTGGGCGAGAAGGACGCCCCGCCGCGCTGGCGGCCCGCCCCTAGGCCGTGGCTCCCACGAGCGAGCGGAACTGCCCCGGCGTCATGCCCGCGAAGTCGTCGAACTCGTGCACGAGGTGCGACTGGTCGTTGTAGCCGCAGGCAAGTGCGATGTCCGTCGCGCTCTGCGTGCCGTGCGCGCGAGAGACGAGGCTCAGGGCGTGCTGGAAGCGCACGAAGCGGGCGTAGAGCTTGGGCGAGAAGCCGTGCACCTCGGCAAAGGCCCTGCGCAGGTAGCGGGGAGAGACGCCAACGGCCTGCGCCACGGCGGACACCGTGGCCCTGCCGCCGGTGCGCTGGATCTCGCGCCGGGCGGCGCGCTCGAGCGAGCGCGTGCGCTCCGAGCCCGGCATGCGCACGGGCGCCGGCGCGGCCCCGCCAAGCTGCCAGGAGCGCAGCTCGTCCTCGAGCAGGCTCATGCGCTCCTCCTGGTCCTCCGCCTCGAAGAGCTGCGTCGCGAGCAGGCCTTCGGTAACATCACGGTCGAGCGCGACGTCCGCGTCCACGAGGTCCTCCGGCGCGAGCCCGCAGGGAAGGAGCGCCTCGCCGGAGCGGAAGCGGCAGCCCACCCAGGAGCGTCCCTCCGAGAAGGACCATACGCGGGCCGATGACACGGTGCCGCCGATGGTCACGACCACATCCGACGGACCGATGCCAAAGGAGAGGTCGACGCAGCCGTCGGGCACGGCCCAGGGGCTGACGGCGTCCACCCCGGTCGAGAATGAGTAGACGAGCGAGGCGCAGCCGCCCTTGGGAACGTGCTCCTCGTAGTTGGTGACGCCAAGGGGCAGGTAGGGCTGGTCGGCCCGCTCTGGGGCCTCGGCCTCGTGGGCGGTCCTTCTCGCCCGTGCGACCCTTGCCTCGAGCGCGCGTGGCCTGCGAACCAGCGAAGACGTCTCGTTCATGGGAGCCTCCCGTCGCCGTGTGGGGCCGACGCGCCGCCGGCGCGCCATCCCCTGCGTCATCCTGTCCCACCAACTACGCTAGCAGCGAAGGTTTTCAGGACGTTGCGGCAACGGTTACGGGGATGTTGCGCCGCGCGGGTCGGCCGGGCCGTCAGAACATGGCGGGGGCGTCCCAGAGCTTGAGCTCCTGGCCGATGCCGAGCTCCTTCGCGCGGTGGTACACGTCGCCGCCCCAGGCGATGTCCTCGACGGGCATGCCGCCGACGGAGTAGACGATGGTCTGGTCGTCGCTCACGCGGCCCGGGACCTTGCCGGTGATGACGTCCGTGATGCTGACGATGGAGGAGCGCTCGATCTTGCCCTCGTGCGCGAGGTCCGTGAACGCGCAGCCGATGATGCCCATCTTGGGGAAGGTGGGGTAGGGGTACTCCTCCTCCCACGCCTCGTAGAGGCCCATGTTGTCGACCACGAGGCGGCTCTTGAGCAGGAAGTCCTCGTCGAACAGGGCCGCGGACGGCATGGAGACGAGCGCGCCCGGCTTGATCCAGGAGCCCTTGACCTTGGGGAAGCTCGCGAGGTCGTCCGAGACCGTGGTGGTGAACGAGACGATGTCCGCGTCGCGCACGGCGTCCTCGATCGTGTCCTTTACCTCGATTTTCTTGATGCTGGGGAGCTCCTTCTTCACGAACGCCACGAACGAGTCGAGCGAGCGCTTGCCGCGGCCCTTGATGCGGATGGTGTCGAGCGTGGGGCAGGCCGCCACGAAGGCCGCGGCGGACGTCTTGCCCATGACGCCGGGGCCGACGATGGCCGCGACCTTGGCGTCCTTGGGCGCGAGGTAGCGCGCGCCGACGCCGGGGATGCCGCCCGTGCGGTACGCGGAGAGGAGGTTGGCGGACATGAGCGCGAGCGGGGCGCCGGTGTCCTTGTCGTTGAGCATCATGGTGAGGATGGAGCGGGGGAGCCCCTTGGCCTTGTTCTCCATGTTGGAGCCGTACCACTTGACGCCGGCCATCTGCCAGCGACCGCCCAGGTAGGCGGGCATGGCCATGAAGCGGCGGTCCTCACCGTTGGCGGGCATGGTGGGGAACTTGGGGTGGTCCGGGAACATGATCATCGTGCCGTGGGAGTTGTGGTTCTCGCCACCCATGACGTAGTCGCCCTTGGCGAGCGTGACGAGGAGCTCCTCCATGCAGTCGATGCAGGCGGGCATGTCCTTGACGCCCGCGGCGATCATGTCGGGTTCGCTGAGGTAGAGGAAGTCGATGCTGGAGTCCATTGGTGGTCCCTTCAATCGGGTGTGGTTAAGGATTGGAGAAGAGCGTGCCGCCTAGGCCCTGGCGTGGAAGCGGTCGTAGCGGAATGCCGAGAGGTCGAGCGTGGTCTTCTCGCCCCGTGCGACCTCCGCGAGGAGCGTGCCGACGATGGGCGAGATGCCAAAGCCGTGGCCCGTGAACGCGCAGCCCACGACGAGGCCGGGGACCTCGTCCACGGGGCCGAGCACGGGCACGCCGTCGATGCAGACGTCCTCGTAGCCGCCCCAGGTGCGCACGATCTTGGCGTTGGCGAGCTTGGGGATGTAGCGAAGGATGCCGCGGCAGATGGCCGGTGCCGTGATGGAGGAGTTGGCATCGTGCCCGTTGTCCTTGTTGACGTCCTCGAGGCCGGAGTCGCCGCCGAAGACGAAGGAGCCGTGCTTGGTCTGGTGGCCGTAGAAGTCCGCGTCGGCGGTGCCGAGCATCTGCGGGAACATCTGGGGCTCCATCTCGGTCACGAGCGCCTCGATCAGGACGTTGGACATGGGGACGTCGATCCCGACGCTGGCGAGGATCTTGCGGGAGGCGTAGCCGGCGCAGACGATCACGCTGTCGGCCTCGAACGTGGCCTCGGGGCAGACGACCTTGCGGACCCTGCCGTGGACCTTGCGGAGCTCCGTCACGGGCATGCCGGTGTAGAAGCGCACGCCCAGGCGACGCGCGGCCATGTAGTAGGCGTACGTGGCCTTGAGCGGGTTGGCGTGGCCGTCCGTGGGGCACCAGGACGCGCCGATGACCTCGTCCGAGAGGTACGGGTTGATCTGGCGGACCTCGTCTCCGGTGATCATGCGCATGTCGAGCCCCTGGGCCACGGCCTTGTCGCGCAGGCCCTCGAGGATCTTGATGTGGCGCTCGGTCTTGCCGAGGCGGAGGTTGCCGCCCTGGCAGTACTCGACGTCCGCGCCGAGCTCATCCGAGAGGTGCGGCCACATGTTCTTGACGGCGTACATCGCGAGCGGGAGCTCGCGCGGGTCGCGGCCGGACTGGCGGACGCCGCCGCCGTTCCTGGTGGAGCCGCCGTTGCCGATGACGTCGCATGCGTCGAGCACGATGACGGACGTGCCCTTCTTGGCGAGGTAGTAGGCCGTCGCGCACCCGATGATGCCGGCGCCGACGACGATCGCGTCTGCGGTGCGGCTGGGGACGTCTGCCGTGGTTCCCTTGGTCACGTTACTCTCCATCCCTTCCACCTTCCTTCGCGAACACGCTCATCTCGATGGGACGCATGGGGGCGCGCGAGCTTGCGGGCTCGAGCTCGTCCGGGGACACGCCCAGCTCCCGTGCCATGATGCCCTTCACGAGGCGGGCGCAGGTCTGGCCCTGGCAGAGGCCCATGCCGCAGCGCAGGTAGCGCCTGACCTCCGCGACGGTGAACAGCCCGTCGTGCACGGCCTGCCTGATCTGGCCCTGCGTGACCTCCTCGCAGCGGCAGACGACCATGTCGTCGCCGGGCTTGGGCTCGAAGGGGCCGAGGTCCCTCGTGCGGTCGTTGATATCCTTCATCTGGATTGCCCCCTCAGTCGGTTTCTGTGGCGGGCGCCGCCTTGAAGAAGCGGGCCCTCATCGACATGTCCTCGGGCACCTTGACCGTGACGATCGCCGTGTGGTCGAAGGCCTTGGTGCGCTTGACGCCCACGACCTCCGCCTCGCACACGGGCTTGCCGTCGCGGCCGAGCGCCTGCCCGCGGTCGCCCTTCTGGGGCAGCGGGAGGAACTCGTAGGGGAGCGTGACCTCGGCAAAGCCGGGCTCGCTCTTCTCGTCCACGAGGAAGATCGCCTGGCCCGGGCACGACGCCACGCAGAGCCCGCAGCCGATGCAGTTGGCGTCCGGCTCGAGCTGCGGCAGCGCCGTGATGTGCGAGCCGACCTTGATGCAGTGCTTGGGGCAGACGTCCTGGCAGGGGTTGCACGGGATGTTCTGGGTGCACTCGATGACGGGATGGATGCCCACGCGGTGCGTGACGCCGGGGAAGCGCTCGATCTCGCTATCGGCTACGTAGCCGCGCTCGAGCAGCGTCTGGGAGACGGGAATGCCCTCCTCGGTCTTCTCGACCTTCTTGCCGCGGTTCTTGGGCGCGAACATGCCCTGGCGCAGGCCGTCGAGCGCGCGCTCGTTGGCGTCCACGCCGGCGCGCTCCTCGTCGTCCGTGGCAAAGCCCAGGTAGGAGGCCGCGGCGAGGCCGGCGATCCTGCCCTCGATCATCGCGGAGGATGCCTCCTCGATGCCGGAGACGTCGCCCGCCGCGAAGATGCCGGGGATGCTCGTCTGGCCGAGGTCGTCCACCACGGGGACCTGGCCGCCCTTCCTGCGGTCGTCCACGACCTTGCAGCCGTCCATCTTGAAGAGCTGCGACATGGGGGAGAGGCCCACGGCGACGCAGATCGTGTCCACGTCGAAGTGCTTTTCCGTACCAGGGACAAACTGGAAGTGGCTGTCCACCTGCGCGATCGTGACGCCCGTGACGTGGTCCGTTCCCTCGGCCCTCTTGATGGTGTGGCTGAGGTAGAACGGGACGCCGGTGCGCGCGACCTTTGCGGCGTGCACGCCGTAGCCGCCCACGTGCGGCGCCGCGTCCACCAGGGCCACCACGTCGCACCCGGCCTGCTTGAGCTGGTAGCTCACGACGAGGCCAACGTTTCCGGTGCCAAGCATGAGCACACGGTTGCCGGGGCGCACGCCGTGCAGGTTCATCATGGTCTGGGCCGCGCCCGCGCCGATGACGCCGGGAAGCGTCCAGCCCTCGAAGGTGACCATGTTCTCCGCGGCGCCCGTCGCCACGACGATGGCGTCGCCCTTGTAGTGGTTGACCTGCTCGCCCTGCTTGACGACGACCTCCTTGTCCTGGTAGAGGCCGATGACGGTGGAGTCGAGCTCGACCGTGACGCCGAGCTTGGCGGCCTCGTCCAGCAGCTCCTGGCCGATCACGAAGCCGCGGATCTTGGCGCGGTGCTCCTTTGAGCCAAAGAACTTGTGGATCTGCTTGAAGAGCTGGCCGCCGGGGCGCGCGTTCTCGTCGAACACGACGACGTGCACGCCGTGCTTGGCCGCCTCGATGGCGGCGGACATGCCGGCCGGGCCGGCCCCGACCACGATCAGGTCATAGCGCTTCATGCGGCACCACCGTCCTTCGCGGATGCCTCGTCCTTCTCGCCCGCGTCAAACGGCACGGCCGTGGCGCCGTACTGGGTGCGGACCTCCATACCCTCCGCGAGCGGCGTCATGCACGTGCGAACGTTGGGGACGCCGTCCACCACCATCACGCAGTCCGTGCAGCGGCCGATGGCGCAAAAGATGCCGCGCGGCTCGTGGCGCTTGGCGGTGTAGCGGTGCACCATCACGCCCGCGGCCTTGAGCGCCATCGCGACCGGCTCGCCCTCGTATCCCTGGAGCGTCTTTCCGTCGTAGGTGAAGCTGACCAGCCTTCCCTTCTGGGGCACGCCCAGAATCGGATGCTCTGCAATGCGCGTTCCCATGTCCCCTCCTCTGCCGAGCGCCGGTGCCGACCGGCGCGTTGTGTGCGGCTAGGGCCCTGCGGGAGGGGCTGCGTCCGATGCCTCCCGCAGTGCCTGAGTTTGTAATAGGCCAGCTCAGAGGGCGGGTATTGTAAGAAACGGCCCTCACGACCAGTCGAAACGCCTGGTTTTCAGGCTCGAAACTTTTGAAACGGGCGAGAAACGCGCGCGGCCAGGGTTGGGACTCGTGCGGGGGTGCGTGAGGGACGGAAGGCAATTGAGAGCGATACAGAAAAATAGTTGCATCCTGAAATGTTGTGCAACATTTCTGGATGCGTGCTGAACGACCATGGAGCACGAGAGGGCGACTGCTCCGCCGGCTTTGTAGCTGCGGGGGATGGCGTCGCCGCCGTTGGCATGGGGATGCCGCTGGCTGCGCAGATCTTCTCGCCCTCGTAGACATGGGTTGGAAGGAGTGCGGCAGTTATGAAGAAGAATGGGCAGGAATCCGTTTCCCCCAAGCACATGAAGTCCGCGAAGGGCATCGCCGCGGCCGCGGCGTTTGCGACGACGGGCGCGCTGATTGTGGGTGCGACGCCGGCGCTGGCTGACGAGGCTTCCGCAACGACGACCACGGGCGACACCGCGAAGGCGACCACCACGCAGACCGCTCCGACGAACTCCGAGGTTGCGAAGGACGCGCTGGACAAGGCAACGGCGGCGCACAACCAGGCCGCGAGCGACGCAGCCAACGCAAAGCAGACGCTTTCCGACGCCCAGGCGCAGAAGGCCAAGGACGAGGCGACCGTTCGCGACGGTGTGAAGGACGTCCAGCAGAAGTCCGCGGACGAAGCTGCGAAGGCGCAGGATGCCGCGAACAAGGCTGCTGACGCAGCGGAGGAGGCAAGCGACAAGGCAACGTCGACCAAGACTCAGCTGGACGAAGCACAGAAGCAGGCCGCCGACGCCCAGAAGGCTGCCGACGCTGCTAAGGACGTGGACCAGGCAACACTGGATGCCGACAAGGCTGCGGTTAACAAGTCTGCTGCCGCGCAGAAGGACGCGCAGGATAAGGCCAACGCCGCACAGAAGGCTTCGGACGACGCGAACAAGGCCGTGAAGGACGCCCAGAAGGCTGCAACCGATGCCACTGCAGCAAAGGACACTGCAAAGCAGAACCTTGATGACGCCAAGAAGAACGCCGACTCCGCCGAGCAGGCGCAGAAGAATGCCCAGAAGGCCCTGAGCGACGCCACCTCCGGCAGCGCCGACCAGGCCAAGAAGGACGCCGACGCCGCTCAGGCTCAGGCCAATGCCGACCAACAGCAGGCCGACTCAGACGCCGACAAAGCCACCCAGAAGTCCGCAGACCTCGATAGTGCCAAGAAGGTCTACTCTGATGCCCAGGCTAAGGCCTCTGACGCTAACTCGACGCTGGAAAAGGCCCAGGACGCCCTATCCGACGCCCAGTCGAAGCTGGAAAAAGCCAAAGCAAACAAGAACACGACTGCTGCTGAGCTTAAGGATGCCCAGAAGGCTTATGACGATGCCAAGGCAGCTTATGACGCGCTGCCGGAACCGATTCCTCCAAAGACGGCAAAGGACACGCTTGACGCACTGACGTCAAAGGACATTGCCGGCGTTTCCGGGAATGAAAACATGTATGCCAATGATTATGCCGATATCAACAAGGGCAATTATGGCACAGATGTGAAGGTCGATGGCTCGAACGCGAACTATGACTCGCTCATGAAGGCTTGCGACGTCATGGACGAGATTAACAAGGTCCGCGAGAGCTATGGGCTGCAGGACTTGAAGGTCGATCCGTATACGTTCATCGAGCAGACGCTTGAGTGCGACATCAATGACAGCGGAACCTATGCCAATCACTCCCCATATTCGTATGGGACGCGAAATCTCGCTTGGGGATATACGGACCCGGTTGCCGCTTGGATGAGCGAGAAGTCCGAGTATGACGCCTTCATCAAGGCCCACCCAGATGCCGTCGTCCAGGGAGTCGAGCACGCGAAGAGCGGCCTCAGCGTCTATGAGTTTTATCTGAAGTATCCTGACGAGTATCACAAGGTCGGTCACTTCCTGAATATCCTCGATAACAATAACATTCAAGGCGCTGGATTTAACTCGTCCAACAATACGGCAGCGTGGGGCGCTGATTGTGTCAACCTAGACGCTGGCTCATACAAGTACTACACCGTCGAGGAGTTCCGCAACCTCATCAAGTCGATGATGAACGGCAGCGGCTCTGCGGAGAAGCAGGCGGCAAAGGAGAAGATGGACGCCGCAAAAGCGAGCGTTGGTAAAGCACAGGCTGCTTTCAAAGATGCTGAGTCTGCAGTAGCGAGTGCCCAGGCTGCAGTCGACCAGGCGCAGAAGGCCGTCAACACCGCCGCCGCTCAGAAGTCCGCAGCCGACGCCATCGCCCAGCAGGCAAAGGCCGCCCGCGACAAGGCTCAGTCCGCATACGACCAGGCGAAGGCCGCTGCTGACGCCTCCAGCCAGAAGGCTGCTAAGTCTGCCCAGGCCGCCAAGGACGCGCAGGCCCACTACGAGACCGTGAGCAAGGGCGCCCAGGCCGCCAAGGACGCGCTGGACAAGGCAAACGACGAGCTGGCAAAGGCCCAGCAGAAGCTCGCCGGCGCCCAGAAGGCCTATAATGATGCGACTCAGGCGAGCGACAAGGCTGACGCGGCGCTTGCCAAGGCAAAGCAGGATGCCGCGCAGAAGAGCGCGGCCCTGACGGATGCACAGCAGAAGCTGGCTGACGCCAAGGTTCAGGCCGACTCTGATGAAAAGGAACTCGCTGCCGATACTGCTGCCAGCCAGAAAAAGGCTGACCTGCAGAAGACTGCCCAGGACGCCAAGGACAAGGTGGAGCAACTGAAGGAGGAGCTGGCGGACGCCCAGGCGGATGCGAAGGCCAAGGCCGACGCGGTCGATCCCGCAAATGCCGAGGCCGCTCGCCTCGCCGCAGTGGCAAAGAAGCTTGCGGAGCTTGATGCGGACAAGATTCTGGCAGATCCGGCCGTTATGGATCCCTACATCGCGGATACCGAGCTTTCTGACTGGAAGGCTGAACTGCAGAGGATCCAGGATGCGGCAGTCGCCTACAACACCAAGGATTCCGATGCGATAGATCAGGCTCAGCAGGCGTACGATGCCGCTGCTGCAAACGAGCAGAAGACCGCTGCCGACCTGAAGAAGGCAAAGGCGGACTACGACCGCACGAAGGCTCTGGAGGATGCCATCAAGAAGGCGGTTGCCGAGGCGCAGGCCAAGACTGGCAAGGCTGCTGCTACCGTTCATACTGGCGTGTACGTTCCGAAGCACATGGCGAGTACGAACGGCAAGGGGCTTATTGCCGCGACGACTAAGGCATCTGCAACCGAGGCCGTGCCCAAGACTGGCGACACCAACGCCGCTGGTGCTGCCGTCGCGTTTGCCGGCCTGGGTGCCGCTGCCATCCTCGAGGGGCTGCGTCGTCGCCGTCACGAGGAGGACTGCTAGTCAACGGTTGGCTGTTGAGTGGCAGGCGGTAGGTTGCATAGCCTCGATGGCAATCGTCTGACAAGTTGATGCATGGGCCCCGTCGCACGAGTTTGCGACGGGGCCCATTGTCATGCCAAGTTATGAAGTGAGGGGGAGAAAGACACGGCCCTGAGGATTGGCGCTCAGTCTTGGGATTGAGAGTAGTCTGGCCCAGTGAGCAGGGTCAGGTACTGCGGCGGAACGCTGTCCGCGAGCCAGACATCGTTGTTGCCCAGGTAGAAGCGGACGCCGTCGCTTGCGGCTGCCTTTGCGTCCACGAGCAGGATCGCTGGGTGCTCGTCCCTGCGCGCGCCTACCTCGCGGGCCATCGCCACGTTGGTGGAGAGGTGAACGTACTGCCGCTCCATGGGGAGGAGCCCCTGCCGGCGGATGGATGCGAGCGCGCGGCGCGTGGTGCCATGGTAGAGCACGTCCGGCGGCGTCGCGGGCGCGTGATCGATGCGCGTTGCGAAGGAGTGGCCGTAGAGCGCGCGGATGCGGTCGCCGGATATCTGGTGGCGCTGCTTTGGCGAGGTCGCGATGATCTGCTCCAGGTCCGCGCGCGTGACGGGGCGCCTGCCGGGGTGGCGCGCGTTGAGCGCGGCCAGCAGCGCGTCCACGGGCACGAAGCCCTGCTCGTCCGGAGCGAGGCCGAACTCCTCGGGATGGTGGCGCAGGGCGTAGGAGATTTCCTTACTTATGTGGACGAGCCGCTGGTCCATGGTTGCTGTTCTTCTCCCCTAGAACTCCTTGGGGTGCAGGCGCACGCGCACGTACTGCACCACCATGAGCGCCAGCAGCACCACCATGACCAGGAAGTACGCCCACACGGCCCCGTTGAACCCGATGGTGGGCACCAGCGCGCCAGAGAGCACCAGCACCACGGCGAGCGCGATGCCGTAGGCACCGGTGGCCTTCTGCTGCTGGCGCAGCACCGTGATGATCTGGTACAAAAAGTCGATGGCCGCGGTCATGCCGCCCGCCACCAGCATCAGGTACTGCGCCGTGCGGTACGGCTCGAAGTTTAGGCCGTACAGGAAGCTCGTGATGGGGATGCCGATCCACGCCGCGATGAACACGTACACGGCCGTGAGCACCGCGCACAGCGCCAGCACCGCCACGATGATGAGGTCAAAGCGCTTGCGTCGGCTCGGGTCGGACCAGATGTTGGCCAGGCGCACGAGCTGCGGCTTGTACACCAGGCCGATCACCATGAGGATGCTCTGCGCGGGGAAGTAGATCGCGTTGAAGACCAGCTGCGCCTTGTAGGGCAGCACACCCTCCATCACGAACTTGGGGACCGACTCGATCAGCGTAAAGACAAACTGGGCGAGAAACGCGGGGAAGCACTCCTTGAAGATCTCCCGGATCTCCTGCAGCTCCCACTTGCGGGACTTGGGCGTCTCGAACAGCGCCAGCGGAATCGTGACGATCACGAGCGAGGCGGCCGCCACGATCGCGAGCGCGATGGACGCCACGGGTATGGAGCGCGTCACAAACAGCACCACGCTGAAGACCACCACGCCGGACACGCAGCGCAGCGCCTGCGAGATACCCGCAAGGTATAGCTTGTCCATCTGCTGCAGCCGGCCTTCGTACACGTCGGCAAAGGCGTCAATCACCCTAAAGGCAAACGTGCCCCAGCAGATGGTGAGCATTTCTCCCGCGTAGCCCCTGACCTTGCAGAAGAGCCACCCGGCCAGCATCATGAGCACGCACGAAAGCACGCGCTGGATCTGGTACGCGGCAAACGACTCCGTCTCGTCGATGTCAGACACCTGGTAGGTTCGCACGCCGTAGTTGCCGATGAAGATGAGCAGGTTCGCGATCACGAACGCCATCGAGAACATGCCCGCCTGCTCGGCACCCGCAAGCTGCGACGCCACGATGGTGAGGATGGGGAAGAGCGCGCCCCACACGCCCATGCCGACGGAGTTTGCGATGTAGTCGCGTGTCTGGTTGTGCGCGGCGTAGCGCGCGGTCTGGTTGGAAAGCGAGCCGGAATACACGGCGCCAATCAGGCGGTCCCACCAATGGTCGACCACGCGGCGGAGAAACCCGGGCTCCGTGCTCGCGTCCTGCGACGGGGCCGCGGCCCTCTCCCGCGCGGCGCGCAGCCTGGTGGACACGCCGTCCTGCTGGTCGTCCGCCTGCTGTCTGGCGGGTGCCTTCCGTAGCTTGTGGATGGGATTGTTCATATGGATCGACGCCTTCGTGTCGCGGTGATTCGCCATCGCGGCGGCCGGCACGGCATCCATCACGGACGCGCCCGCCGCTCGCATGCCATCAAGCATAGCCCTTGCGCCGTGGGGCCCGCCAGACGTGGGGGCAACCCTTACCTTTCGCAACAAATCACAGTTCGATTAAGCTCACGTTTTCATGTCTTAAACACTGCTTAACTATCATTCAGACATGAATCTCTTGCTGCGGGGTCGTGGGAAGCTGCGCTCCGGCGGGGCCTCTGCATGTATGAGGACGCTGCCAACGGTTGTTGGGACAAACTCCTAGCGAGAAGGGCCGCGGCTCCGCCAGAAAATCGGCCAAAGGCGCGGATTCATCCACAGGCGTCACGATTTTCTCGCCTGAAAGGTGAATATCTAGTTTCGCGGCGGTGCGGACCCAATGGGGAGGGCGCCGCCGCGGTATTGTGTACATGCAATAATCCTGCGAGCGAATGCGCCCGCTCCGGTCGCGGCCCGGCGCCGCGCGGGGGAGGGCCATCATGCAGAGGAGGAACACCGTGTCAGAAGTCACGGGATCCAAGGGCGAGAAGGACGCGCTAGACGCAGCCGCGGCCGCCAGGGGCGTGCCGCACGAGGACGTCGAGCGCTTTGCCCAGAGCAACCCCAAGACCATCGAGGAGCTGCTGCACTTCAAGCGCGAGGACCGTCCCACCATCTATCCCACGGCGGAGGAGGCGGCGGAGCTTGCCCAGGCGGCCACCATGCTGACCGGCGTGGACGTTCCGGACTCCATCCGCGCGAACATGACGCTGTTCCTGCGTCTGGTTCGCAAGGTGCTGCGCGAGTACGACCCGCGCCTGCGCGACGAGTTCGACCACATCCTGCACGACTCCCTCGTTGCCACGAGGAGCGAGTGCAGCGGCCGGGACGACGAGCAGGGCGAGGCCGCCTTTGACGACTGCGTCAACACGTTTGACCAGATGTCCATCGAGGACGAGACCCTCATCGTGCGCGCGCTGACGGCCTACTTCCACATGGCGAACATCTGCGAGGAGAACTACCGCGTCCACGCGCTGCGCGCCCGCGAGGCCAACGTGGACCCCGAGTCGCGCGAGGACCCCGTGAACGAGATCACGGTCGCGTACGACAAGCTGGTCGACGAGTGCGGCCGCGCCAAGGCGCACGCGCTCCTGAACCGCCTGGAGTTCCACCCCGTCTTTACCGCACACCCCACCGAGGCACGCCGCAAGGCGACCGAGGGCAAGATCCACCGCATCGCGGACCTGCTGGAGCAGCGCCCCTACCTGGGTCCGACCGAGCGCGCGGAGAACGAGCGCCGCATGCTGCAGGAGATCGAGGCCCTGCTGCGCACGAGCCCCATCGCCATCAAGAAGCCGACGCCGGTCCAGGAGGCCGACACGGTCATCTCGATCTTCGACTACACGCTGTTCGACACCGTGCCCGAGGTCTACCGTCGCTTTGACGACTGGGAGCTGGGCGACAAGGCCGGCACCGTGCCGCCCGTCTGTCCCGCGTTCTTCCACCCCGGCAGCTGGATCGGCTCCGACCGCGACGGCAACCCCAACGTCACGGCCAAGGTGAGCCGCGAGGTGAGCGAGAAGTACCGCGTCCACATCCTGGAGGCGCTGCGTGACCGCACCGCCTGGGTGGGCCGCAACCTCACGATCGACGCGCGCACGACCAAGCCCTCCAAGGAGCTCATGAACCTGTGGAGCCACCAGGTGGAGATGAGCGAGGCGCTGTCCGCCTCCGCGCTGCGCGTGTCCGCCTCTGAGCTGCACCGCGCCGCCATGATCGTCATCTCCAACCGCCTGGAGGCCACGATCCAGCGCACGGCCGACATCATGTACCAGACGGCCGAGGACTACATCAGCGACCTCAAGGTCGTGCAGTCGTCCCTCGCACAGGCCGGCGCCGTCCGCACCGCCTACGGTCCCGTCCAGAAGATCATCTGGCAGGCCGAGACCTTTGGCTTCCACCTCGTGGAGATGGAGTTCCGTCAGCACTCGCTCGTGCACACCCGCGCGCTCGAGGACATCCGCGAGCACGGCCGCTGGGGCGAGCGTGGCGAGCTGCAGCCCATGACTAAGGAGGTGCTCGACACCTTCCGCGCCATCGGCTCCATTCAGCGCCGCAACGGCGTCAAGGCCGCGCGCCGCTACATCATCAGCTTCACCAAGAGCGCCCAGAACGTGGCCGACGTCTACGAGCTCGCGCGCCTCGCGTTCGCGCATGCCGAGGACGTGCCCGTGCTCGACGTCATCCCCCTGTTCGAGCAGGTGGAGGACCTGGAGAACGCGGTCGACACCCTCAACCAGATGCTCGAGCTGCCCGACGTGCAGCGCCGCCTGGCCGAGACCGGCCGCAAGATGGAGGTCATGCTCGGCTACTCCGACTCCTCCAAGGACGAGGGCCCCACGACGGCCACGTTCGTGCTGCACAAGGCCCAGGCTGCCATCGCGGAGTGGGCGGAGGAGAATGACATCGACCTCACGCTGATGCACGGCCGTGGCGGCGCGGTCGGCCGTGGCGGCGGCCCCGCCAACCGCGCAGTCCTGGCCCAGCCCAAGGGCTCCGTCAACTGCCGCTTCAAGCTCACGGAGCAGGGCGAGGTCATCTTCGCGCGCTACGGCAACCGCACGCTGGCCCGTCGCCACATCGAGGAGGTCGCCGGCGCCACGCTGCTGCAGAGCGCGCCCTCGACCGAGCTCGTCAACACCGAGTCCACGGAGAAGTACGAGGACGTGTCCGAGGCCCTCACCAATGCGAGCCGCGACCGCTACCTCGACCTCCTGAACACGGACGGCTTCGCGGAGTGGTTCAGCACCGTCACGCCGCTCACCGAGGTCGGCCTCATGCCCATCGGCTCCCGTCCCGCCAAGCGCGGCCTGGGCGCCAAGTCCCTGGACGACCTCCGCACGATCCCCTGGATCTTCTCGTGGTCGCAGGCACGCATCAACCTCGCCGCATGGTACGGCCTGGGCACGGCGTGCGAGAAGTTTGGCGACCTGGAGCGACTGCAGAGCGCCTACAAGGAGTGGCCGCTCTTCTCGACCTTCATCGACAACATCGAGATGTCGCTCTCCAAGACGGACGAGCGCATCGGCAAGCTCTACCTTTCGCTTGCCAACCGCGAGGACCTGAGCAAGAAGGTCCTGGACGAGATGCGCCTCACCCGCAAGTGGGTGCTCGCCATCGTGGGCGACGAGTGGCCGCTGCAGCACCGCCGCGTGCTCGGTCCCGTCATCCGCATGCGCCTGCCGTACGTCAACGCGCTGTCGATCGCGCAGGTCATGTCGCTTGCGCGCATGAGGCTGCGCGGCCAGGTGCTCACCGCGGACGAGAAGGAGCGCCTGATCTACCTGATCCTCTGCACCGTCTCCGGAGTCTCCGCCGGCCTGCAGAACACGGGGTGATGCTCGCACGATGTCCCCGCGCCACGCGCGCGAATCGCGCGTACCTTGCGCCTAGCTGCGTTTGACACGAAGCCCGCCAGCGGATGCAAACCCGCTGGCGGGCTTTTCTCGCCCGCGACGCCCGCGTCCGCGTGGTGGTGGGTTACGATACCTCCCGTGGGAGGTGCCAGATGGAAGGCGACGTAGACGAGAAGATCGAGTCCGCGGTGTTCAAGCTCATGGAGACGACGGACATCCCGGACATCCGTGTGGCGGACGTGCTCAGGCTCGCCGGCGTGTCGCGCTCCACGTTCTACCGGCACTTTGACTCCGTGGACGACGTGGTCAAGCGCTTCGAGAGCGGGCTGCTCGACAACATGCGCCGCATCAACAACGTGGCGCTCAAGGCCCGCTTTGGCATATCAGAACTTGACCCCACGAGCACCATGGTGAGCAGGATGGAGCTGCTGCAGCGCAACCGCGACAAGATCGTGGCGCTCAACGGGCCGAACGGCGACCCCTCCTTTGTGCACAAGGCGACCATCTTCATGCACGACTACTTTCGCGCGCGGCTGGAGACCCTCGAGGGCGACCCCGTGACGCGCGACCTCTACCTGTCGTTTGTGATCGCGGGTCATAACAACCTGGTCCAATACTGGCTCGAGGTCCATCCTGAGATTGAGCCGCAAAAGATTGCGGCGGTCCTCAACAGGCTGTACTACGCGCCGTTCTTCCTTTCCGAGGAGAGCGTGCGCCAGACGCCCAAGGCGCCAGAGGGCTGGGAGTAGCAAAGGCGAACGCGTGCACCATGCGTGAGGCCTTCGGCTTCCCTCTAGAAGGAGAACTTCTGCGCCATCAGATGGATCGTGTCAGAAGCAGTTCACCCGCGGCATACTTTTGACATGGCAACCGACATGACAACCGTAGATGATGAGTGTCATGCGGTAGCTAGAAATCCTCCAGGTCGACATTCCCCGCATTCCTTGGAAGGAAGTTCCCGTGTGGGGTGTCGCCATAAAGCTCCTCAATTCTGTCGAACCATGAAGAGGGGTTGGGGGAATGCGACTTAAAGAACTTGTCGCCCTTGCCCGACATCACGTAGTCCACGAATTCCTGTGGAAGCTTGACGTGATACTTTGTCGTGTACTTCCAGCAGTCCCTGTCCCACCAGAAGTGCCCGTCTGTGTAGCAATAAGGACCAAGCAGTCGTCTGCCAGGCCTGAATGGGTGCTCGTATATACCGGGTGACATGAAGAAGGGCTCGGTGGTCATCAAGTATGCAAGGACCTTCTCAGGAACCGTGTAGCCGTCCTCGACCCAGTCGTAAATGCTTTCGTCGCCATGCTTGAGCTCTCGGAACGGAGTCAGGCAGACCATCTGATCAAACTGCTTGATGCGCCTCCGTGCCTCTATGGCATCTGGCGTCTTGACCTCGCAGCCTTCAAGGTCGGAGACCTCCATGCCGAAGGGGCACGGTCCCATGCATTCCCTCACGTTTGTATATTTTCCGCCAACAAGCGCTCGGAGTGCGAGGACCTCTCGCTCGACGGATGAACCGTCCATAAGCTCAATGGATGCCGTCTCATTGACGGCAAGGCGCTCGCCATCCCCGAGCTTTCCATAGATCACGTAAGTGTCTTTGCCCGAACGCCCGGCGACCAAACTGATCTCCACCCGATCTTCCAACCCTTCGCGCAATCCATTTATGTTGCATTCAATCATAAGGGTTTGAGCCACTGACGGCACCATAGCTACCGCTCGTCGTCAGCCTCGCGAGCTAGGTACCGCGCGAATGCCCCAAAAACTCGTCTCATCTACCAGCATAAAGAAACAGAATTTGCAAAAGTGTCCCACGCGGTGAAACGCGCGCCGCTCCGTTGTTCTTACCTCTGTCCGCCCTCGTCCGTAGCATGCGTGTCATCAGATAGGCAAGCAAGTGAGAAGGACGTGAGCACATGGTCAAGCTGGGCAAGCAGGCACGCAGCGTCTCCATCGTCGGTGTGGGCTGCACGCCGTTCAAGAACTTCGAGGATCATCCCGAGACCAAGGGCATGAGCGAGGGCGACGCCTTCGGCTATGCCGCGCTCGAGGCGATCGAGGACGCGGGCCTCGCACCGCGCGACATCCAGTACTTCTACCACGGGGCCGCGAACCCCTTCATGATTGGCGACTCCCTCACGCCAAACATGCAGGTGGCGGACTGGTTCGGCGTACGCGGGCTCGGCTCCGTGCACCACTCCGAGGCGTGCTGCACGGGCTACGTCGCCCTGCAGGAGGCCGTGCAGGCCGTCGCGAGCGGCACGTACGATATTGTGCTTTCTGGCGCCGTCGACCTCGCGGCGTCGCTTCCCGTCGTGAACGCCCCCGGCTGCTTCCGCCGCGACTTCCCGCTCGAGGAGATGCTCCCCTCGATTCCCATGGTGTACGACCGCGCGTACGGCCGTCCGCTCGACTCCGCCTTTGGCATCAGCTTCGACAACTGGATCAACAAGTACCGCTGGGAGTACGACCTCTCCGCGGAGGACATCGACGCCGCGCTCAACGGCATGTCAAAGAGCCTGCGCCGCGACGCCGTGCTCAACCCGCTTGCGTTCTACGAGTCCGACTTTGACGATGCTGCCAAGGCCAACGGCCTCGAGGACGCGGACGCGTTCCTCTCGTCCATGTTCAACCCCAAGGTCACGCAGTACCTGCGCGTCACCGGCTTCGAGACCAAGTGCGACGGCGCGGCGGCGCTTGTCGTGATGCCGACGGAGATGGCGGTCGCCCGCGGCTACGACCACCAGCCCATTGACGTGCTCGGCACCGGCGCGGCTGCCTTCGAGGGCGCGACGCCCGACAACGAGTACATGGGCACCAAGGAGGGCGCGCGCCAGGTGTACGAGCTCACCGGCGTCAGCCCGGACGAGATCGACCTTCTCTTTGTGAACGACTTCTTCCTCGCGGGCGACATCGTCGCGGCTGAGGAGGTCGGCTACATCCCGCGCGGCGAGGCCTGGCAGTACGCGCGCGACGGTCGTTGCGGATTTGATGGCGACAAGCCCATCAACACGCACGGCGGACGCTGCAACTTTGGCCATGCGCACGGCGCTTCCGGCGTGGCGGACATCGTGGAGGCCGTGCGCCAGATGCGCGGCACGGCCGGCGCCGCCCAGATGCCCAACGTCCCCAGGACCACGTTCCTGCGCGGCTTTGGCGGTGGCCAGAACATCCGCTGCCAGATCCTGCGCACGCACGAGTAGCCCAACCAGCATACACACCAGAAGGAGGAAGCCATGCTTCTTACGGACATGGAGCCCATCGTCAAGAGGTTCTACGACGGCGTCGCAAAGGGCGAGTACTGGGGCCGCAAGTGCGTCGAGTGCGGCGCGATCGAGTTCCCGCCCCACCTGGGCTGCAACGCCTGCGGCTGCGGCCACACGGAGTGGGTCCAGCTCTCCGGCCACGGAACGCTCGAGTCGTTCGTCGTCCCCGGCATCCAGAACGACAAGCCCTACCTCAAGGCCGTGGAGCCCTACGGCTACGGCAAGGTCAAGCTGGACGAGGGCCCGGAGTACACCTTCGTGATCTTCTGCGGCAAGAAGAAGGTCGTCAAGCGCCTGCAGGAGCGCCTGTACAAGGACCACGAGGTCATCGGCGTGCACGCCAAGCCCATCGAGCGCGTGACCCCGCTCAAGCCCGGCTCCGATCAGACCGTCACCTGGAGCGAGCTCTGCTTCGAGCTCGACGAGGTCGCGGAGGCCTAGCGCCAACCCCGCAGCAAGTCGCCAAAGCGGGCGAGAAGTACGACGCCCGCAACATCAAGCATCACATCAAGATAAATCAAACGCGAAAGGAAGCACACCATGACCAAGCAGGAGCTGCAGGACAAGCTGGCGGGCTACGCCAAGACCGCGTACCAGTACAAGGGCGACATCACGGCCGACACCCCCTTCGACGAGCTGGGCAAGGAGTCCATGAAGATGATCGCCCTCACCTCGCTCATCGAGGACGAGCTCGACGTCGAGGTCACGATCCACGAGGTCATGAAGATGAAGACCTTTGGCGAGCTCGTCGACCGCGTCGAGGAGGAGTACGAGGAGTAGCCGGGCGAGAAGGACGTGCCGTCTTTGTCGGGAGCCTCCCGCAAGGCGGACGTCCGCCATGGCAGCGGGCCCTGCCCGCTCCAACTTACGCACAACGGAACCAAGTGATTCGACCCAGGGACGGAGCGACCCGCGTGGCCGCCCCTTCTCTTACCGATTGGAGGGACCCAGCATGGGCCTGATGGAAGACGTTCGCGCGAAGGCTGCCGCAAATCCGCAGCGCGTCGCGTTCTACGAAGGCGAGAACCCCAAGATCCTCAAGGCGGCGGCCGAGCTCACGGCAGACGGCCTCGCCACCTGCACCATCGTGGGCGACGCGGCGGCGGTCAGGGCCGCGGCGGAGCAAGAGGGCGTGAGCCTCGCGGGCATCACGCTCGTGGACGTGACGGACGCGGAGCAGAACGAGTCCTTCTCCCAGCGCTTCGAGGTCATTTCCGACTGCCCGTACAAGCCCAAGGGCGTCCGTCGCCACGCGGCGCGCGCCATGGACCGCGCCTTCATGATGCAGCGCGCGGGCGACGTGGACGTGAGCTTTGGTGGCATCGACTGCTCCACGGGCGACGTCATCCTCGCGGGCGAGAAGATCATCGGCCTCGCGGACGGCGTCACCACCGTGAGCTCCGCGGGCATCTTCGACATCCCGGGCTGGGAGGGGAGCGAGGGCAACCTGCTCGGCTTCGCTGACTCCGCCGTCTGCGTCAACCCCAACGCGCAGCAGCTCGCGCAGATTGCCGTCACGTCCGCGGGCACCGTGGCCGCGCTCACCGGTTGGGAGCCGCGCGTCGCCATGCTCAGCTACTCCACGGACGGCTCCAGCGAGGGTGACCTGGTGCAGAAGGTGCGCGACGCCGTCGCGGCCGCGCACGAGCTCGCGCCCAACCTCAAGGTCGACGGCGAGTTCCAGCTCGACGCGGCCATCCGTCCCGACGTGGCCGCCAAGAAGGTGCACCGCCCGTCGGATGTGGCCGGTCGCGCCAACGTGATCGTCTGGCCGGACATCAACGTGGGCAACATCGGCGTCAAGCTCGTGCAGAACTTTGCGCACGCCAACGCCTACGGCCCCTTCCTGCAGGGCTTCAAGAAGGTCGTGTGCGACTGCTCGCGCTCCGCTCCCGTGAGCGAGATCGTCGGCAACGTCGTGATGAGCTGCGTCCGCGCCCACGCGCTGAAGGAGGCATAGCCATGGGGGAGAAGAACGATTTTCGCGTGCTGGTCATCAATCCCGGCTCCACCTCAACCAAGGTGGGCGTGTTCGAGGGCGAGCAGGCGCTGCTGCAGAAGACCGTCAACCACGACGCCGCGACCCTCGCCACGTTCGCGGGCGTGTCCGACCAGATGCCCTACCGCATGGAGACGATCAACTCCGCCCTGGCGGAGGCCGGCATCGACCCCGCCACCATGGACGCGTTCGTGGGCCGCGGCGGCGGCCTCATGCCGGTGGAGGGCGGCACCTACGAGGTGAACGACGTCCTTCTGGACCACGCCCGCCGCGGCGCAAACGGCGTGCAGCACCCCGCCCAGCTTGGCCCGCAGATCGCCCACGAGCTGGCCGCCCGCTACGGCAAGCCGGCCTTCGTGGTGAACCCGCCCGACACGGACGAGCTCTGCGACCTGGCACGCGTGACCGGCGTCAAGGGCGTCTACCGCCACGTGCACCTGCACGCGCTCAACCTCAAGGAGACGGCCATCCGCCACGCGGCGTCGCTCGGCCGCCCCTACGAGGAGCTTGACCTCGTGGTCTGCCACATCGGCGGCGGCATCTCCGTTTCCGCCCACCACAACGGGCGCATGGTTGACGGCTACGACATCGTTGGCGGCGAGGGCATGATGGCCCCCACGCGCTGCGGCGCGCTTCCCGTGGTGGAGGTGCTCGACCTGATCGACTCCGGCCGCAGCACCGCCGACATCCGCCGCATGTGCATGAAGACGGGCGGGTTCGTGGACCTGCTCGGCACCTCGGACGCCCGCGAGGTCCAGAACCGCGCCGCCGCGGGGGACGCGGCCGCCAAGCGCGCATGGGACGCCCTTCTCTACCAGCTCACCAAGGCGATCTGCGCCATGGCGGGCGTGCTCGCGGGGCACGTGGACGGAATCCTCCTGGGCGGCGGCATGGCGCACTCGCAGGAGCTCGTAGACCACGTGAGGGACACCTGCGGCTGGGTCGCGCCGGTCACCGCATACCCCGGCGAGTTCGAGCTCGAGGCCATGGCCGCCGGCGCGCGGCGCGTGCTGAGCGGGCAGGAGCAGCCCAAGTCCTACACGGGCGTCCCCGTCTTCCAGGGATTTCACGACTAACAGAGAGGAATGGTGTTACCAGTGAACAAGACTCAGGTCAAATACATCGTCGGCATCTATTCCGCCGCAATGTGCATCATGGGCATGCTCGTGCCGGTGCCGATTCTGTCTTCCATCGCCAAGACCTTCCCCGACGCCAACATCGCCGCGGTGCAGATGTGCGTCGGCATCATCCCGCTGTGCATGGCCCTCTCGGCGCTGTTCGTGTCGTCAGTGCTGGCAACGCGCGTGCAGAAGCGTTACACGGTGCTTGCCTGCCACATCCTGATCATGGTTGCCGGCCTGATGGTCGTGGCGTTTCATGACGCGCTCTGGCAGGTGCTCGCGGCATCCGTCTTCATCGGGATTGGCATCGGCGGCATCCAGAACGGAACCGACGCGCTCATTGCCGACTACTTCGAGGGGCAGCAGCGTGGCACCATCATGGGTGTGTACTCCACGTTCGTCGCGCTGGGCGGCATCCTCTGGACGGTCCTTTCCGGCATCCTGGGGTCTAGCGAGTGGTACATGTCCTATGCCGCCTACGCCGCCGAACTCCCCTTCATCATCGTCGAGTTCATCTGCCTCCCCATGGGTCACCTCGAGCCCAAGCGCAAGGGCAACGTCCTCAAGAACATGCCGCGCGAGGTCGCGCTCATCACGCTCATCAGCTTCATCTTCGTGCTGTGCTTCCAGCTCTTCTCGACCAACGTCTCGCTGATTGTGTCCGCCCGCGGCTTTGGCGGCACGGCGCAGAGTGCCATGGCATCGACGATCATGACCGTGGCCGGAATCTTTGCGGGACTTCTTGTGGGCCCGCTCTTCAAGCGGTTCAAGAACCGCGCGATGCCCATGGCATGGTGCGTCACCATCCTTGGCCTCGTGCTGACGCTCGTGGCGCCCTCGCTCGGCGTCCTGTGCTGCGCCGGCTTCATCACGTCCCTAGGCAAGGAGACCTACGTGCCCCTGCAGGGCAACTTCGCGGCAGGCAACAGCACAAACGAGGGCCGCGCCTTCAACCTTGCCATCGGCATGGCCGGCACCAACTTTGGCATGGCGCTCTCGCCGCTCTTCTTCGAGGCGGCCACTGCACCCTTCGGCGCGCAGATCAGCCAGAAGTTCGTCCTCGGCATCATTATCATCGCGGTCCTGGTCGTCTTTGGCATGATCCACTACGCAAAGCTGACCCCCGCGCAGGAGGCGGAGGAGCGGGCGCAGGCAGCCGCTCGCGAGGCTGCCACCCACTAGGGACAAACGGGTTCCAGCCGATGATATATTTAATCAATCGGCAGGTACGCGCGTAGGAGGGTAGGCCAATGGACGAGAAGAGCGTGGCATCGGGGGCTGGCATGTCCCCGGAGGGATGCGGCGAGCACGGGCGTGAGCGCATACTTGCCGCGCTCTTCTCGGACCGTGGCCTGCAGTACATCGTGGACGTGGCGGCGCGCGTGCTGGGAAACCCCATCCTCGTGATCGACGCCAACTTTCGCTACGTGGCGCGGCACTTTGACATCGCGCCGGACGACGACTCCACCCTTGCCACGGTTATGCGCGAGGAGCTTGCGACCGGCTTTGTGAGCGAGAAGGGTATCGCCTACATCCACGAGCGCCGGCTGGACGAGAGCCTGGCCGGCAGTGTGTGCCCCTGCGTGCACAGGAACGACCGCCTGGGCGTGAACACGCTGGTCGGCGCCGCCATGGTGCACGGCATCTGCATCGCGCACGTGATGATGGTGGAGCGCGACCGCACCATCGGTCCGGACGAGGAGCGCTGCTTCAACACGCTGGTGGGCGTGGTCGCGCAGGAGCTGCAGAAGAATCCCGTGTACCTGAGCACGCGCGGGCAGATGGGCTCGTACTTCCTGGCGTCGCTGCTTGAAAACGAGCGTCCCGACCCCACCTCGCTCGAGCGCCGCGCCGCGGCCATCAACTTCGAGCCGCTCCCGTGGATGCGCATCGTGGTGGCCGTTCCCAAGAACCCGCTCGCAAACGTGGGCAACCTGCAGAACGTGGCCGGCCAGCTGCAGCCGCTGCTGGCGCACGGCCTCTACACCAAGCACAAGAATCAGCTGGTCATGCTCGTCTGCCGGCAGGACTCGGGCGACCTGACGCCCTACGAGCTGGACCGCCTGGCAGACGTGGCGGAGCTGAACGACCTCCTGTTTGGCATATCGAACGCCTTTGGGTCGCTGGCGGAGGTGCACCTGTACTACGTGCAGGCGCACGACGCCATCCGCTACGGGCAGCGCGCGAGCGACTCCCTGGAGGTGGGCCGCGTGCTGCGCTACGACCGCTTCTCGTACATGAAGCTTCTGGAGTGCACGGACCGCACGGACGACCTGCTGGCCATCTGCCCGCCCGCACTTCTCCACCTGCTCGACCATGACGAGGAGCACGACGGCGACCTCATGAACACGCTCTTTGGCTACCTGCAGAACGGCCAGTCCACCGCGCGAGCCGCGGCGCAGCTTTCGCTCCACAAGAACACGCTGCTGTACCGCCTGGGCACGATCCGCAAGATCCTGGGGGTCGACCTCTCGAGCGGCGAGGACGTGTTCCAGATCCAGGTGGGCTTCCGCGTCCTCATGTACCTGGGGCTCTTCACCCCGCGCGTGCGTCACACCCGCGAGCAGCTCGAGCAGCCCCCGCGCGAGGGGTAGCGGCACCATCGGCACATGCGCCCCCGCCGGCACATGCGTGGCGGGGACGCGCTTGTGCGGGCGCCACAGCGGCGTCGATGCACCCTGTTTGCTCGCACAAAGCTGCAGGCAAAGGCCGCAAAAGCCTTGTGCGCGCACGCATGGCGCGGTCGCGGGCCAAGGCGCATGCTCTTCTCGACAGATGGCGCAAGGGGCGCCAGGGCGAGAGGAGCTTACGATGGCAGAAGAGACCACAGCCAAGCACAAGGTGATGGGCATCTGCGCTGGCATGCATGACGGCAACGGCGAGGTCGCGCTCAAGGCGGCGCTCGCGCGCCTGCAGGAAAAGGGCGCGGAGGTAGAGCTCGTCAACCTATTTGACTACAACATCCTGCCGTGCACGGGCTGCGAGGGCTGCACCATGCAGATGGGCGCCATCGCGCAGGACCCCACCAAGGAGTACAAGGGCTGCGTCCTCAAGGAGAAGGACGACGTGGACAGGCTCGTGACCGAGCTGCACACCTGCAACGGCGTGCTGATCGCCGTCCCCACGTACGACCTGCAGCCCAGCTCGCTCTACACGCGCTTTGCGCAGCGCTTCCTGGCGTACGAGCTGAGCTTTTTGCTCTCAATCGGCGTGGTGAAGGAGAACCCGCACACCGTGGCCGGCCTCATCGCGGTGGGCGGCTCCATGCACGACTGGCAGACGCTTTCGCTCGAGAGCCTGCAGGCCACCATGTTCACCATGTCGATGCAGGTCGTGGACCGCTACATGATCCAGCGCTCCGCGCGCCCGGGCTCCGTCCTCACCTTCCCGGAGCAGATGGAGCGCGTGCGCACGATGGCGGACAACATCTGGCAGGCTATGGAGACGCCCGTTGAGCAGCGCACCTGGCTGGGTGACCCGGACGACGGCGTGTGCCCCAACTGCCACTCCAGCCTGGTGTACCCCGGCGACCCGCACTGGGACGGCATCGAGTTCCCGTGGGAGTGCGCGGTGTGCGGCGCCGGCGGCGACCTGGTGACCGACGAGAACGGCAAGCCCCGCCTGCAGATTGCCGACAACGGCCTCATTCGCGACCGCAACGACGACAAGGCGCGCGCCGAGCACCTGAACGAGATCATCAAGACCCGCATCGAGTTCATGCAGAAGCGCGACACGATCAAGGACGAGTACGCGGAGCTGCGCGCGCTCAAGTTCCCCACGGTCTAGCAGCTAGCTTGCGGCCGGCGGCCGGGCTGCCCGCGGCTAGGCTGCCTGCGGCTCGCCGCCGGCCTCGTTTGGCATGAGGCGGGGAGAAGGACGCGTCGTTCTTCTCGCCCCGCTTGTGATGATGCGCGCGTGACGGCTCGCCCACGCGCGCAGCCTGGGCTGTTGCCCGGGTACGGGTCGCCGCTTCGGCGCCGAGGCGGGAGGTGCACCATTTGGAAAGGAAACCATCATGCCCATGAAGACGTCGACGCGGTTCGTGAAGGCCGCGCTCCTGAACCTCGTGACCGCGCTCGTGCTCTGCACCCTGTGCGAGTGGCTGGCGCTCTACGTGTTCCACACGGCCCAGGCACCAGCCGGCCAGGGCTGGATCTGGCCCATGTTCTTCATCAACTTCGCGTTCGCCTGGTGCGTCGCGAC
>QOUO01000131.1 GCA_003862195.1 Coriobacteriaceae bacterium
GTGGGAGCCTCTCAGCCGGTGGGCTCCCTCTCTGTCCGCGGGCACGCGACGGGCGAACCTCTCCGTCATTGCCTGTGCGTGAGGATAGCACACACGGCGCACGCGGGCGAGAAGAACGTCACGCTCCACAACTTTGGGCGCGTGCCAGGGGCAGCCCACACGCGGTCGCTAGCGCACGAACGGCCACTCCCCCGCCGCGAGGGCGTCAATCGCGTCCGCCACGGCAAAGTCGTCGCAGCTGCCGATGTGCCAGCGCGCCGCCGCGGCGGCCTCGTCCGTCGCGTTGGCCACGGCCACGGAGTTGGGGATCGCGTCGAACATGGCGAGGTCGTTGCCGGCGTCGCCAAACACCACGACCTCCTCGGGGTCGATCTGGAGCGCGCCCGCGAGCGCGAGGATGCCCGACGCCTTGTTGAGGCCCGGGCGCATCACGTTGGCAAAGCCCGGCTGCGGGTAGTCGAAGTCGAGGCCGTCAACCTCCTGGTTGAGGGCGTCGATCAGCGCGCGCGTGTCCTTCTCGCCCGCGGGGGCAAGCGTGCCGTCCGCAGCTGGCGCCGCCATGAACACGTTGGCCTTGGTGCAGCGGAACGCGGGAAGCCCCAGCGCGCCGCCGTCCGGCGCCACCCTGCAGAGGGCGCCATAGGAGGGGAAGCTCGCCTTGAGGTCCGCGACATCGCCGGACACGAGCGTGGGCGTGGCGCCGTCGAACGCGATCACGCCGGCGTGCGGGAAGCACGACGCAACCTGTACGGCGCCCGCGAGCACGTCGCCGCCAAAGCTCACCTCGCGCACCTTGGTGCCGTCCAGGAAGACCTGGTTGCCGTTGGTCGCCACGCACGTGGCAAAGCAGGACCTGTCGCCGTCGAACAGCGGCCCCAGCCAGTCGAAGCCGCGGCCCGTCGCCGGTCCCACGCGGATGCCGGCGTCCATGGCGTGGTGGTACGCCTCGCGCACGCGCGCGGGCACCACGGTCTGCCCCGCGGGCAGGATCGTGCGGTCGATGTCGGTCAGGATGAGCTGCACGGAGCGTGCCATGTCCTTCTCCCTCCGTCGCGCCGCGTCGTGCGGCATCCGGGCATCCGGTCGTGACGTATGATAGGTCAACCCAAACCACAGCACCAAGCGAGCCAGGAGGCACCATGTCCGCACAAGATGGCATTCGCATATTCGACCTGCACTGCGACACGCTGGACTGCCTGTCCATGCATGACGCGGGGCCCATCGCGGAGTACGCGTCGGGCGTGACGGAGGGGGCGGACCTCCTGCACAACGGCCTGCAGCTCTCGCTCGAGCGCATGGCTCAGGCGGGGTCCTGGTGCCAGTGCTTCGCGGTGTGGGTGCCGGACGACCTTGCGGGCACGGGGCTCGCGCCGCACGCGTTCTACAACAGGGTGTCCGCCTACTTCCGCGACCAGGTCGCGGCGCACCCCGCGGAGCTCGCCCAGGTGCGCGACGGCAGGCAGGTGCAAGACGCGCTGGCAGGAGGCCGCGTCGCGGCGATGCTCACGGTCGAGAACGCCTCCCCGCTCGAGGACGGGCTCGAAGTTCTCGACCAGATGTCTGCCGACGGCGTCAAGATGATCACGCTCACCTGGAACGGCCAGAACTGCGTGGGCTCGGGCAACACGACATCGGAGGGCCTCTCGGCCTTTGGCGTCAAGGCGGTGCGCCGCATGGAGGAGCTCCGCATCGTGGCGGACGTCTCGCACCTCAACGACGCCGGCTTCAGGGACCTGCTCGCGCACTCGAGCCGCCCCTTCGTGGCGAGCCACTCCAACAGCCGTGCCGTGTGCGGCCACCCTCGCAACCTCACGGACTACGAGTTCCAGGCCATCGCGGAGCGCGGCGGCCTCGTGGGCATCAACTACTACCGCGCCTTCGTGTCCGACCGCTTCGACGGCGGCGCGCTGCCCGGCCCAGGGCGTCCCGAGCTCACCTTCGACGAGCTGAGCTACCACATCGACCACTTCCTGGAGCTTGGGGGCGAGAAGGTCATCGCCCTCGGCAGCGACTTCGACGGGTCCGCGACCCCGTCCTGGCTGGGCGGCGC
>QOUO01000132.1 GCA_003862195.1 Coriobacteriaceae bacterium
CGGGATCCCCGGCTCCGACTTTGGCGGGTCCGGCGGGAGGAACCGCACCTACACGTACACCACGAGCGGCAACGGCGCCGACTGGTCCGAGATATTCGACAACATCCGGAGCGGCGACGGCGCGTTTAGCGGGTTCGACTTCTCGTCCATCTTCGGCGGGGCAGGCGCCCCTGGCGCGGCCAGGGCGAACCGTCCCGTCAAGGGTGGGGATCTCACGATGTCGATCGACATCTCGGCCGAGGAGGCGTTCTCGGGCGCGCAGCGCAAGGTGTCGTACACCATCCCCTCGACAGGGGAGCGCCAGTCGCTTACCGTGAAGGTGCCCGCAGGTGCCGTGAACGGCGGCAAGCTACGCTACCGCGGTCGTGGCGAGTACGGCATGAACGGTGGCGCGCGCGGCGACCTCGTGGTCACCACGAACGTGGCCGAGCACCCGCTCTTCAAGCGCGATGGCGCGGACGTGCGCGTGGAGCTGCCCATCAGCATGTACGAGGCGGCCCTGGGCGCGCAGGTCGACGTGCCGACGCCGAGCGGGCACGAGGTCAGGCTCAAGATTCCTGCCGGCACGCAGGACGGCAAGACGTTCCGCTTCAGGGACCTTGGCGCCCCGGACGTGAAGCACAAGGGAAGTCGTGGCGCCATGTACGTGACGGTCAAGGTAAAGGTGCCCACGCACCTCTCGGCCAAGGAGCGCGAGTCCCTGCAGGGCCTGCTCGATAACGACAAGCGCGACTACCGAAAGGACGTTGAGCGCTATGGCGCGTAGTAGGGACGAGGACGACAAGAACAAGCCACTGTACATGATCAGCGTGGCGGCGGAGCTCACGGGCATGCACCCGCAGACGCTCCGCGTGTACGAGCAGAAGGGCCTGGTCACGCCCGGGCGCTCGCGCGGCAACACGCGCCTGTACTCGCAGGGCGATATCGAGCGCCTCAACCTCATCAGCAAGCTGACCGACGAGGGCATCAACCTCGCCGGCGTGGTGAGGATCCTGGACATGCGGGAGCGTGCCAAGGAGCGCGACAAGGAGATCGACCGGCTGCGCGACCGCGTGCGCGAGCTCGAGGACGAGGTCCACGAGTTCCGCATGAGGGAGAAGATCACGGCCCTCGCCCGTTACGACGGTGCGGGACCGGAGCAGGTCATGCGCGGACTCCTTTCCAACGGGAGGGATGGCGACGATGACGCCTGAGGCCACGGCCGGCGCATCCCGCACGCACAACCTAAGGTGAGCCCAAAGGGCGCGACTCCAGGACGGGGCCGCGCCCTTCTCGTCCCGGGGCTTGTCTTTAGGTTCTCTTTACCACGCGTAGAAAATCTATCTAACAGCGACTTAGATTTGTGTATAGTCCCCAGCTCACGGGGAATAATGAACAGTGATAAATCGGAATCCCGGAAGGGGGCAACTTATGAGGTTTGACAAGTGGGCGGTGACGGCTCAGGAGGCTCTGCAGTCTTCCGTGAGCATTGCTGCCGATGCGGAGGCAGGTGAGGTGAGGCCCATCCACCTGCTCAAGGCGCTGCTGCAGTCCAACGAGCGCAACATACGGGCCATCATCGAGCGCGTGGGCGCGGACCCCGCGCAGGTCGAGGCGCAGGTGGACGACACCATCGCGCACGCACCGCGCGTGACGGGTGACATGAGCCAGATGAGCATCAGCAACGAGCTGCGCAAGGTTGGCGACGAGGCCGAGAAGCTCGCCTCCAAGCTCGGTGACAGCTACGTGACGAGCGAGCACCTGCTCTGCGCCCTCGCGGACGAGAAGGGCGACGCCGGATCTGCGCTGCGCGGCGCGGGCATCACGGGCAAGCGCGTGCAGGAGGCCTACAACGACCTCCGCGGCGACGAGCGCGTGACGTCGCAGGACACCAAGGCGCAGTTCGAGGCGCTTGAGCAGTACGGTCGCAACGTGACGGACCTCGCCCGTCAGGGCAAGCTCGACCCGGTCATCGGCCGCGTCGAGGAGATCCGCCGCACCATCCAGGTCCTGAGCCG
>QOUO01000133.1 GCA_003862195.1 Coriobacteriaceae bacterium
GACGAGTAAGGAGAAGGACATGGCTACGAACGAAGTCTCTACTCGCAAGAAGATCAGCCAGTTCTTCTGGCGCAGCTGGGCCATCCAGGACTCCTGGAACTACGAGCGCCAGATGAACATGGGCTTCATGTACGGCATGGCTCCCACGATCGACCGCTGCTATCCCGATGCGGACAAGGACCCGGAGCAGATGGAGCGCAAGAAGGAAGCGTACCGTCGCCACATGGCGTTCTACAACTGCACCCCGCAGACGAGCGCCTTCGTGCTGGGCCTCTCCGCCTCGATGGAGGAGGAGCTTGCAGAGGACCCCAAGGCCTTCGACCCCGACGCCATCAACGCCATGAAGACCTCGCTCATGGGACCCCTCTCCGGAATCGGCGACTCGTTCTTCCAGGGCACGATCCGCGTGATCGCGTTCGGCCTCGGCGTGAGCCTGGCAAAGCAGGGCTCCTTCCTCGGGCCCGTCCTCGCGATGGTCATCTCGATCATCCCGTCGGTGCTCGTCACGTGGTTCGGCGCGAAGCTCGGCTACGAGGGCGGCCGCGACTTCCTCGAGAAGATGCAGCACGGCGACCTCATGGACCGCGTGATGTACGTCTGCGGCATCGTGGGCCTCATGGCCATCGGCGGCATGGTCGCGACCCTCATCGGCGCGACGGCACCGGCGACCTTCGTGAACGGAACGGTGAAGATCCAGAAGATCCTGGACGGCATCATGCCACAGATGATCTCGCTCGCCCTCGCGGGGCTCATGTACTGGCTCATCAAGAAGAACGTCAAGTCCGGCTGGATCCTCGCGATCTGCATCTTCGGCGGCATCCTGCTCTCCGTCCTCGGCATCCTCGCGTAGCGATCGCCCGGGACAGGCGGAAACGACAGACAAAGCCGGAAGGCGACCAGTGCCTTCCGAACAAGGAAAAGGAGATACGTCAATGTTCGAGATCGACCTCAGCAAGCCCAAGCAGATAGTGGCGGACGTCCTCAAGGACCACCAGATCGACTCGGTGGCGTTCGTTGGCTGCGGCGCGTCGATGAGCGAGCTCTACCCCGCGAAGTACTTCCTGGCGAACAACACCCGCACGCTGAACGTGCAGCTCTTCACCGCCAACGAGTTCAACTACGACACCCCGGCCTGGGTTGGCCCCAACACGTTCGTCGTCACCTGCTCGCTTGGTGGCACCACGCCCGAGACCGTCAAGGCCAACGGCACCGCAAAGGCGCTCGGCGCTCCCGTGACGGCCATCACGCACAACGCGACCTCCCCGCTGACCGAGGGCGTCGACCACGTGATCGTGCACGGCTTCGAGAAGAACTACGCCGCCAAGGTGGAGAAGATGGGCTATGCCCTTGCTCTCGCGGTTGAGCTGCTTCAGCAGGTGGAGGGCACCGACCTCTACGAGGACATGGTCAACGGCCTCAACAAGGTGTACGACCTCGCCGAGGACGCGGCTGAGCACGCGGGCAAGCTTGCGAGCGCCTTCGCGGCCGACTTCAAGGACGACCAGCTCATCTACGTGTTGGGCTCCGGCGCGAGCGCGAAGGTCGCCTACTCCACGTCCATGTTCCTGTTCTCCGAGATGCAGTGGCTCGACTCCGCCGCCTACAACTCCGGCGAGTACTTCCACGGTCCCTTCGAGCTGACCGAGAAGGACAAGCCCTACCTGCTCTTCATGAGCGATGGCGCGACCCGCCCGATGGACGCGCGTGCGCTCACGTTCATGCAGCGCTTTGACGCCAAGGTCGCCGTCATCGACGCCAAGGACTACGGCCTGTCTGGTGTCGTGGGCTCCAAGGTCGCCACGTACTTCAACCCCTTCGTGCACACCGCCGTCATGCGCGTGTACGCCGAGAAGATCTCCGAGGCGAGGCAGCACCCGCTCACCATGCGTCGCTACATGTGGAAGCTTCAGTATTAGGCGATGCTGCATGTCGCAGGCCGTCCTTGCGCGGGCGGCCTGCTTTTTTGTAGGCGA
>QOUO01000134.1 GCA_003862195.1 Coriobacteriaceae bacterium
CGAGAAGATCTCCGAGGCGAGGCAGCACCCGCTCACCATGCGTCGCTACATGTGGAAGCTTCAGTATTAGGCGATGCTGCATGTCGCAGGCCGTCCTTGCGCGGGCGGCCTGCTTTTTTGTAGGCGAATCCACCGAGAGGGAACGCTCTTCTCGCCCGCGTGGAACGGCTCGTTTGGGGGTGTCGCATGGCGCGTGCCGTGCTGTTTGACATGGACGGGGTGCTCGCGTTCACGGAGCAGTTCTACAACAGGCGTCGCGTGGACTATCTGGTGGAGAAGGGCTTCCGCTTTGACTCGGTTCCCGACTTCAGCGGCAGCAACGACCCTGCCATCTGGGAGGCGCTCGTGCCAGGCGACGCGGAGTTGCGCAGGCGGCTGCACGACGGCTATCTCGAGTACATGGACGCGCACCCCACGCCCTGGCGGGAGGTCATGAATCCCGACGCGCTGCCCGTGATGCACGACCTGCACTCGCGCGGCGTGCGATGCGCGATCTGCTCGTCGTCGGGACCGGAGCTCATAGGGGAGTTCATGCGGGCGGCGGGGGTCGAACCCTACGTGGACCTTTCTATAAGCGGGGAGGACTGCCGCGAGTTCAAGCCCTCGCCCGAGATCTACCTCACCGCGATGGGCCAGCTTGGCGTCCGCGCGCGGGACTGCGTCGTGGTGGAGGATTCGCCCATCGGCATTCGTGCGGGCAAGGCGTCGGGCGCGCTCGTTTGCGCACTGCGACCCCGGCCCGGCGTGAGCCTCGACCAGAGGGGGGCGGACGTGGTGGTCGGCTCGCTCAGGGAGGTCCTGCCGCTTGCGTTGGGACCGCATGCCGTGACCCACGGCGATTGATGCCGGGACGGAGGCGTGTGCGCGTATAGACTGTGATGGCAGGTATCATACGTTTCGAACGTGAGAGATGGCACGGTTGCGCCACGGGGCGCGCGTTTGGAAGGCACAGGATGAGAAGCACGGCAACGCCGCTCTATCAGCGGATCTACGACGACCTCAAGGGCGCCATAAAGGCAGGCACCTACAAGAACGGCGACAGGATCCCCTCCGAGGCGGAGCTCAGCCAGAAATACGAGGTGAGCCGCATCACGGTGCGCCGTGCGATCGAGGACCTCTGCTCCGACGGCTACTTGGTCAAGATGCAGGGACGCGGCACGTTCGTGGGCGCGCGGCACATCAGCAGGCACCTCTCCCGCACGCGCGAGATCAGCACGTTCACCAAGATGTGTCAGGAGATTGGCGCACGCCCCGGCGCGCGCGTGATAGACAGGCAGATCACTCCCGGGAGGAACGACGAGCTCGAGTTCTTTGGGGTGCCGGAGGGGACGCTCATGCTCCTGGTGCGTCGCGTGAGGACCGCCGACGACCTGCCGGTGTGCGACGAGCGCGTGATTCTGCCCTACGACTGGGCCCACGACCTGCTCACGGTGCCGCTCGAGGACGTGTCCATGTTCGATGCGATCGAGCGCGCGCTGGGACGTCGGCCGGACCACAACCCCGTCTGGACCATCAACGCGGTGAAGGCCACGACCGAGCAGGCGCAGCTGCTCGACGTCTCCGCCGGCGACCCGCTCATCTTCAGCAGTACGGGCTACGTCGACGCGGACGAGAGGCCCGTCTACATCGGCCGCGACTACTTCGTGGGCGGAAGGTACGAGATCGATCTCTAGCGGGAGGGCGCGTCCTTCTCGCCCGAGAACCCCCGACGACCTTGTGGCCGGCGGGGGCTCTCGTGTCTATTCATGGCTTTAGCCTGTGCCGCGCGTAGCGCGGCACAAAGAACCACCCGCTATGCGGGTGGACGGCACTGATGCTATGCAACAAAACTCCCTCCCCTCTAGGATGGCGGTTGTTCAGGTCGCCGGC
>QOUO01000135.1 GCA_003862195.1 Coriobacteriaceae bacterium
CTTGATATTTATACAGTTCAATAATGAGATTCGTCATGAGCTGGCGTAAATTAGGATCCGCAATCCCTGTCATGGACGGCAAGTTTAACACATCTAGGGTGGCCCCCTTATTTTGAATGGTGTTCATAATCTTAGTTAAGTCCTGGTTGTTTCGGCCCAAGCGGTCTAATTCAGTAACCAAGACAATATCACCTTCACGGATATAGGCCAGCATCTTTTGCAGTTCTGGCCGATTAGTGTTAGCCCCACTTAATTTATCCGTAAATAATTTATCAACGCCTCTTAAAGCAGCTAACTGTCGATCTAAATGTTGCTCCTTGGAACTCACGCGAGCATAACCAATTTTAGCCATTGTCAGCACTTCCTTTTGGACAGTTCTAATGAACATTTATAATTCCTAGTATAGCACAGGACCAAAAATGACCATTAGGGTATGCCCTAATGGACATTGAACTAACTTAGCGAAAAAGAAAAAATTCACCTTCCTTTAGCTGATCTGTATTTAATCTTGAATCTATAACGTTCTGATCTCCATTTGCCATTTTCAATAGATCTTCTTTGGATATAAACTTTGAATGAAAAGAAGCTTCTTGATAGGCAATTTCCCAATCTCTCAAAATATTATAATCTTCTGAAAACTCTATGTTCTTTTTTACACCCTCAAAATCTGGAAATAATTTGGTGCTGATGGCTCCGTTTTCTTTTAAACATTTTTGTAAATAATTTCGATCCCTTTGCGGTAGTTTGTGGACCATTAAATCTGGTTTGTAGGAAACAAAAACACGACACTCATTTGAATGTCGTGTATACATAATAATATTCATAACTATGTAAAAATTCCCGACAACATAAAAACAACACACTTCCAATTTATACTTATTATAGAAACAAAGCAAAAGGAAGTGAAACTATGTCACAATGGATTCTGATAGCCCTTTTTCTTCTAGCACACCCACTCATGATGCTATTTATGCACAAGGGTATGCACGGTGGCTCTGGTAGTATGGGCGGCTGTGGAAACAACACTCAACAAAATTCCAATAATACTGAAAAGCCACGTAAAAAAGTCAATTAACTTGGGGGTATATATTATATGAAAATATTAACTGGTAGTCGCGGTGATGAGGTCCATGAACACCTTTACGAAAATGGTCAAAGACGGGTTGGTCATCGTATACTAAAGAAAAATACAGTGACAAACAACGGAGAATTTCACCCTGTACCTGGAAATATAGTTCTCATTCCCTTAAAAGGGACGGTGAAACTGACCACACCAGATCAAGAATGTACAATCAAAAATGGTCAACTTGCAATACTTGGACCAACTGATAGTTTTTACTTAACTGCAATTGATGATGTTGAATTTGTCGGTGTTGTTGATATTAAATAGCTCAAAAAGAGTGTCACATGGCACTCTTTTTTATATATGCTGGCTTCTCCATATTTACGACACATATGACTGTTTTAATAAAGTGTATTTCAAAAAAATGGAGGAGACAAAGTTGAAATTAACGCAGAGAAATATGCCTACTTTAGTTACCGCACTAACATTAACAGATGTTACACTCTCCACTGGAAAAAAACTGCTTGAGGCAGCAACAACTTGGACTACAGTTTTTTATAAAGTTGATGCAACTACTGTTAATCAAGAGGATTTTAGCACTAAGATTGGTCTAAATAGCCTACAGTCTGATGGATCTGTCGACTCGATCGGTAATTACTCTTATACTTTGCCTGCAGTTCGCGTCTTTTAACTAGGTTGTTCACTGAAGATGTTTAAAAATCTAAAACAGCAAATACGCCCTTGGGACTACATAATCATTTTTATACTACTTGTCGTTTCTTTTA
>QOUO01000136.1 GCA_003862195.1 Coriobacteriaceae bacterium
GCGTCACGTACACGCGCGCGCCGGCCAGGTGAGCCTCGCGGCACGCCTCGGCAAACGTCTGGTACGTGAAGTTGTCCGCGCCGCGACGCGCGTTGAAGTCGCTTCCCAGGCCACAGAAGATCGCGTCTGCCCCGGCGGCGAGCGCCGCCCTGAAGGGTCCCGGGCCCCCGGCGGGCGCCAGGAGCTCCGGGACAAATGAAGCCGTTCTCTCAGTAGTTGGCATGAAGTCTCGTTTACTACCTATCATGAGGATTCGGTGTCTAGTCCAAATCACAGCAAGCCGGCAAGTAGAGTCAGGCGTAAAAGCACCTCATCGCTTTTCTTCTGGCGATATCGACCGGAAGCGAAAGCCTTTTGAAAACGGCTACCTTCTGCAGCATTCTTAACGACTTCCCGTAGCCTAGGATTAAGTTGATTTCCGTAAAGTGCGTAAAACCGTCGAATCTGCTGTTTGATTTTCGGAAGCTTGCCATTCCCGAAGATTTTCTGCACGCGATACTTGGCAAGCTGTGCCGGACTCATACCCGAGGGACTCGCATTGTTGCCCGTACGTCGATATAGGAGATGAGGTGTCTCGTCCCAAACGATAGTGCCGAAGGCACTAGCCACAAGACCGAACCACCAGTCATGTGCAAAGACATCAGCTGATCCTCCAATAGTGGCAAGGTCCTTTAGCTGACGATTAAATACCATGGTATTTCCAGAACAAATGTCCTCATAAACCATTCTCTGGCCATCTAAACCGATGCGATTAAGTCTTGAGCGCTGCGGATTCTTGCAGAACTCGTCGCAATAGAACAGTTCCGAACAATACAGGACTGGACCGTCTGAGGACGATTCCCCTATTAACCTTATAGCAGACGAGAGCTTGCCAGGCAGCCAAATATCATCTTGATCGGCGAAACAATAGTAGTCAAAATCACCAGCCGCGGACAGCGCGTCAAAAAAAGACCTGACATATCCTTCGTTTTCGCCACATATCAGTGTAATGTCATTACGTTCCTCATACTGTTTCAGAACCCGCAGTGTACCATCCTTCGAACCGTCATCGCGCACGACTACTGAAAGAGCAGGTATGTCCTGTGAAAGTACGCTATCAAGCTGTTCGCTAACATATTGTTCTCCATTGTAGGTAGACATCACAACAGCTACGCTAGGATAGTTCAATTGCTCCCCCAACCAAATAACGCGGCAAAGCGATGTTATTCATGATACACTCGTTTGTTCGTTCCCCTGGTGTATCATCGAAAAGACCAGACCCCCCTAAGAATTGGACAAGTTTTGAGTATAATCTCCGACCTAACTTATACACTCTGAACTGGCTGAGTCTGTTCGACACGAATTAGCGTTTTCTACCGAAAGCCCTTGCCTGATGGTGTTCCCAGCTTAGCTGTTCTTGCCCTTCCCTATGCCGCCCTCTGGTTGATTCCCGAGAAGTACCAGCTCGCCGGGGTCTCGTATCCCAGCGACTGGTGGATGCGGCGGTTGTTGTAGTAGCCCACGAACTCCGAGACCAGCCGCTCGAGCTCCCTCGGCGTCGAGTACTCGCGCGTCCTCAGCCACTCCGACTTGAGCGTTCTGAACCACCTCTCCATCAGCACGTTGTCCCTCCAGCGGGCCCTGCCGTCCATGCTCTGCGTCACGTGGCTGGCCGCCAGCAGGCCGACGTACTGCTCCGACCCGAAGACCGAGCCCTGGTCGGAGTTCATGATGGACGGCGTCCCGTGATCGGCGAAGGCCCGCCCGACGCACCTCACGACTTCCTCCGCCCTCATGGTGTCGGAG
>QOUO01000137.1 GCA_003862195.1 Coriobacteriaceae bacterium
CTTTCTTTAGGGACCGATCTACGGATGCCGTACGCATTGCAAGGCCATCCGCATTCAAGCGAGTCGCATGCGCGTAAGGGCAACTGGCGGGACTTCGGCTATCCTCTTCCAAGGAAGAGACCGGGAGGAATCATGGCTAACGACAAGAGCAGGCAGCACAAGAAGACGGCTAAGCAGGGCGGCACCGGCGCGTCCGACGCAAAGCCGACCATGGACAAGGCGCAGCGCGAGGCCCTGATCGACGAGGCAGACAAGCAGACGCGCGCCATCATGCGCCTTGAGGTCTACAAGCGCCTGAGCTACTCCGTCGTCGCGGTTGGCGCGCTTCTGATCTACTCGTACGTCTTCCAGCACGCCGCGTTCTGGACCTACGCGCTGGGTATCGTCTGCATCGTGTTCGGCGCGGCTGCGGCGATCGTCCTCTACATCGGCGTCCGCAACGCCAAGAAGAACGTCAAGCGCATCCTTGAGGCCGTTGGCGTCGATCCCGATGCCGTACGGACTAAGAAGGACGTCAGGGCAGAGGCGGGGGAGAAGAGCAAGCCTGCCGCTAGCAACCGCGCCAAGGGCAAGGGTGGAAAGCCGAAGTCGAAGTAACGGCGACTCGTTCTTCTCGTCTGCCTGCGCTTCTATTGGTCGCCACTCAAAGCCTCTCAAGCGTCCGCGTGTGCCGCGGGCGTTTGGATTGCGCGGTGGTTTGACGGCTGGCCTGCGAGATTCGCGCGAATATCGTATGGTAGAGGGGCGTGTGCAAGACGAAAGGACTTTGTGATGGCTCGAAAGCTGACGGGACAGGAACGCGACGACGCGGAGGCGCTGCGCGACGCGATGGTGCAGGCGCTTGGTCCCGCGGACAGGGGCTATGCGCCTGGGATTTCGAGCGCGCTCGTTCGCGTGAAGGGCGGCAGGATATCCTCGGACGACCTGGACCGGATTTTGGGCAAGTACGACGTGAGCGATGCGGCCCTCAATCGGATGGTCAAGGCGGGGCTGCTGGTTCCGGCTGACGGTAACGACGGCGCCTATGACCTGCGCATTCCCGCGACGGACGACGCTGACGAGGCTGCGCGGGACGATGATGCCGCGGGTGAGGGCGATGCCGATCCTGAGGCGACGGATGCCGATCCCGAGGCGGACGAGCCTGCGTCCACCGATGACGACGATGACTCGCAGACGGAGGACGACGCCGCGGATGCTTTCGATTCTGATGCAGATGACGCTGCTTACGATGCGGATGTGCAGACGGAAGCGCCTGAGGCTGTGAGCGATTCCGACGCTGCCGAGGACGACGTCGACCTCGAAGCCACCGATGCGGGCGAGAAGGACGCCGCCGCGCCCGAGGCCGACTCGGCAGACGGGGACGCCACGTCGCAGCAAGAGCCCGCAGCCAGCGGCAAGAAGCCCCGCAATGCCCGCCGCAAGGAGCAGCCGCGTCGCGACCTCAAGAGCGTGCCGTACGTGCGCCGCGGCAGCGAGGCCGATGCGGAGGCGCGCCAGAAGATCGTCCAGCTTGACCAGCGCTTCTGGATGAACGGCTGGCTGCTTTCGCACCCGGGCGCATTCACCATGTACGAGCGCGAGATAACCGCAATAAACGACGTGCTGACGGACGGCATGCTCCCCGGCGACATCACGCGGCGGCAGCTTGCCTACCAGATGGGCGGGGACGAGAAGTTCTTCGAGTACGGGAGCGACGGGTTCCGCCTACTGCGCGCCATGGGCATGGAGGACATCGTGCGCCGCCGTCCCATGCCCAAGAGCGACCTGG
>QOUO01000138.1 GCA_003862195.1 Coriobacteriaceae bacterium
TAATTAGTGTCTGCTGATTAGCAAAAAATCTTTAAAAATTGCCTAAAATACGCGATTTCTGGCTCAATATAGGGTATAATAGATGCATGGATTTTTGATATTTCATTCATCTTTTCGTGCAGTTTCTGAATAAAATTTTACCCTCGGAGCATTAAAATCGTGTATAAAGCAAAAGATAAGTCAGAGTATTCTTTTTTTGATTTCAATCAGCCGCTCGGGATGCACATGAACCCGGAAAACCGCTGGATCAGGCTGGCAGAGCTCATTCCATGGGATGAATACGAAGAAAAGTATGCTTCCCGTTTCAAGAGTGATACAGGAAATGTCGCAAAGCCATGCAGGATGGCTCTCGGAGCACTGATGATCCAGAAACGTTTAGGCTTCTCTGACAGAGAGCTTGTAGAGGAGATCACAGAGAACCCGTATCTCCAGTATTTCATAGGGCTCCCGGGATATCAGGAGACGCCGCCGTTTGATGCGAGCACACTTGTAGCTTTCAGAAAGCGCATAGATCTCGACATGAGTCAGTTCATGAATGACATCCTGCTTGAAGAAAATAAAGCGAAGCAGGATTCAGAGAACAAAGACCCGCATGATAAGAACGACAACGGAAGCTCCGAAGGCTCTGCTGCAGTAGGAAGAAAATCTGACAAGACTGAAAGTCCTGAAGCTGCTGATAAAGATGTAAACAGCGGAACGCTCATAATCGATGCGACATGTGCACCCTCATACATACGTTATCCACAGGATTTTTCACTGCTGAACGAAGCCAGGGAAAAACTTGAAGATATCATCTTCCGTATCTGCGGAGATAACGGACTTTACAGACCGCGTACTTACTGCAGGGAGGCAAGAAAGGATTACCTCAACCTTGCAAAATGCAAGAAACGCTCAAAGAAAAAGATCAGAGCGACAGTACGCAAGCAGCTGGGCTATGTGAGACGCGATCTGGGCTACATCGACAGATATATATCAGACGGATATGCACTTCTGCCAAAAGAAGAAAAGCTTCTAGATACGATCAGAAAGCTCTATGAGCAGCAGAAATACATGTATGACAACAAGACGCATAAAGTAGCCGACAGGATCGTAAGCATCGCACAGCCGTATATCAGACCTATAGTGAGAGGCAAGACGAAATCTCCCGTGGAATTCGGTATCAAGTTCGACCTCAGTATCGATGAGGACCACATGGGAAGGATCGAAAAGATAACTTTTGATCCATACAATGAATCCGAAGTCCTTAAGAGAGCCGTGGAATCATACAAAACACGGACAGGACATTATCCGGAGCGTGTTCTTGCAGATCAGATCTACAGAACAAGAGAAAACAGAAAGTTCTGCAAAGAAAACGGCATAAGGCTCTCAGGGCCAAAGCTCGGAAGACCGTCAAAGGAACTCAGTGCTGAAGAAAAGCACATTGAATATAAAGACAATACAGACAGGATCGAAGTGGAAAGGAGCTTCAGCCTCAGCAAGAGATGCTACGGTCTGGGACTCATAAAAACAAAGCTTGAAGAAACATCATACGGCTCTGTAGGGCTTTCCATCTTTGTGACGAACCTGTTCAGAATCCTGGGCAGGGCGTCTGACTTATTTTGTGCTTTTTTCAAGGTACTGTTTTTGACCACAGATATGCGGCCGTTATATATAAATGCGGAAATTTTTTCCGCGGTATAACCTGCTGATTGCTGAAAATGCGGTTAATCAGCATACACTAATTA
>QOUO01000139.1 GCA_003862195.1 Coriobacteriaceae bacterium
GCCTCGACGGCCGCAAGATGAGCAAGTCCTACGGCAACGCGATCTCCATCAGCATGACCGCGGAGGAGACCGCCAAGCTCATCAAGAAGTCCAAGACCGACTCCGAGCGCTTCATCACGTACGACCCCGAGGCCAGGCCCGGCGTCTCCGCGCTGCTCACCACCGCGGGCATCTGCACCGGCCGTGACCCCAAGGACATCGCAGCCGAAATCGGCAACGGCGGCTCCGGCCAGCTCAAGAAGTACGTGACCCAGGCCGTCAACGACTACTTCGCGCCTATCCGCGAGCGTCGCCACGCCTACGAGAACGACCTCGACTACGTCAAGGACGTCCTGCATGAGGGCAACCGCAAGGCCAACGCCATCGCGCAGCAGACGCTCGACGAGGTCCGCGAGGCCATGGGCATGGTGTACTAACGCCCAACGGCAGCGCATCGGCACGCGAGGGCGCGTCCTTCTCCCCCAATCACACGGGCGAGAAGGACGCGCCTTTCTTGCATATGCCTTGTGCCTACAGCACGACCATCGCGATGGCGAGCACCACCACGTTCACGACGGCCGTCGCGAGCACGACCTTGCCCACGAACTTGAGCCACGTGCCGTACTCCACGCGCGAGAGCGCGAGCCCGCCCATGATGGCGCCGTTGGCTGGCGTGAAGTAGTTCACGACGCCGCTCGCGGACGCAAAGACGTTGATCATGATGGCGGGGTTGAAGCCGAGCGACTGCGTGAGCGGCCCCATGATCGGCATGGAGATCGTGGCCATGCTCGACGTGCCCGGGATGAGGATGGAAAGCAGGAAGTAGAGCACGTAGCTGCCGAGCGCGAAGACCACGGGCGACGTGCCCTTGAGCGCGGCGGACACGTGGTGGAGCACGAAGAGCGAAAGCCCCGTGTCACCCATGAGGATGGCGACGCCGCGCGAGAGGCCCACGATCATCACGACGCCCATCATGTCGCCGCAGCCCGCGAGGAACGTGTGCACGAGCTCGTGCTCGTCCATGCCCGCCGCGACGCCGATGACGATCGCCATGAGCAGGAACCACGTGTTGGACTCCGAGAAGTACCAGTCTCCCAGCGGCGTGCCCGTCAGGAACGCGGACCATCCGCCGTTGTCAACCACCGTGGTCCTGAGCGTGCCGTGCGCGTCCTTGGGGATGAGCCTCAGGGTGCCCAGGTCGTCGTCCGCGTACTGCTTGGCGATGTCCGACGCCGTGACGCGCGTCGTCACCACATGCGAGCTCTCCCCCGCCGTGAACGCGTTGACGCCGAGCTTGCCCCACGGCACAAAGCCGATGATCATCACGAGGAACGAGAGGCCAAAGAGCCAGAGCACCATCTTCTGCTTGCGCGTGGGCTCGCTGTACGCCGACTTCTCCGCCGCGGCGTCACCGTACGCCTCCCGCGCGGCCTCGGTTTCATCCGCGCTCATGAGCGACCTCTGCCTGTTGCCGCGCACACGCTTCGCGTAGCGCATCACAAAGTAGACAGCCACAACGTACGAGGTGACGAGAAGGACGAGGCCAAGGCCGATGACGATTCCCTGGTTCGCCACGATGCCGCACGAGCTCAGGACGTCAGACGCGATGCCCGTCGCGAACGGGTTCACCGTGGAGCCCA
>QOUO01000140.1 GCA_003862195.1 Coriobacteriaceae bacterium
TACGCGTTGACTTTCTCGTTCCACACCAATTCTTGAATGTGATATTGCGGCTATGTTTTGCGCCTGCTGCAATAATTCGCTAAAAATCATACACTACTCGCTTCTCTCTTTTTCTAATTTTATTTTTAGAAATTATGAAATAAACAGCTTTACATTCAATTCTGCTATGGTACGACGACGTCTATTAAAGCAAGTTCTAAATAAAATTATGATTCTATTTAAGTGATAATCATCCAAAACCATTAACCATACACCAATCTCATGACCTAAATACTTGCACCACCGCCACCAGATGAACCGCCACCGCTAGAAGAACCGCCGCCACCGAAACCACCAAAATGATCATTGTTATTAAAGAGCCAGGCTAAGATGGACCATAATTGCCAACTGCGCCCCCAAGGACTGAACATAAATCCAATAACAATAATCAGGCCAACAAGTTGTAGAATATTCTTCACGTTGAAAATACTACGATTGGAATTCATCCTATTTTGATAACCCTTATCAGATTTTCTATCATTCTTGTATCCGTAATGCCTGTCGACCAATGTTGTGATACTACTGAACGTTTTTTGCAATCCCTGATTGACAGTCTCAGTTGAGGTAGATTTTAACTGACTTTTATTACTGGCTAAAATTTGTCCAGCCTGGCTATCTGTGACGACATCTTCTAATCCGTAACCTACTTCAACACGAACATTACGCTTCCCATCATTTAAGGCATAAAGAATTAAAATACCATTATCCAGTTTTTTTTGACCAATACCCCACTTTGAAAATAAATCGGCCGCATATTGATCGACATCAGAATCACCAGTAGATTTTACTACCGCCAACATAATTTGCGGTTTGTCCTTGGTTTCGGCATATTGTTGATTCTTTGTACTAACCAAATCTTGTGTCTGTGAATTTAGTAAATTTACTTGATCAAAATAATTATCAGTCGGTATGCTAGGTAAACTGGCCGCCTGGACAAAAGTTGTTTGAAGTAGCAGCAAAAAAGGTAATAACAACCATAGCCACGCATTCGTTCTTTTTCGGTTCACGATGTCCACTTCCTAGTTGTCTAAATCAACTTTAGGTGCCTTATCAGCATTCGAATTTGCTTTGAATTCAGCTTTCTGGCCTAAACCCATCGTAGAAGCAAAAATATTTTTGGGAAAAGTAACTACATTTTGATTGTAAGTCTTAACTTGTTGAATATACCGACGCCGCTCAACCGCAATGCGATTTTCCGATCCTTCCAGCTGGGTCATCAATGTCGCAACATTAGCATTCGACTTCAAATTAGGATAATTTTCTTGGATCACATTGATTAAAGTACCAACTGAACTATTGATTTTATTATCGGCCTTGGCTTTTTCTTTAACTGTTGTTGCGCTACCGTAACTTTTCCGTGCATCAGCAATCTGACCAAAAACTTTTTGTTCCTGACTCATGCTGCCCTTAACTGCACTTACTAAGTTAGGAATCAGGTCGTAGCGGCGTTGCATCACATTTTCCACTTGACTCCATTGCGCCTCGACTTCTTGATTCTGTTTAGCCAAACTATTATAGGTTTCAACACTTATTGCACCAACGGCCGCAAGCGCTATTAAAATCACGCCTAAGCT
>QOUO01000015.1 GCA_003862195.1 Coriobacteriaceae bacterium
TGGGCTTTGGGAGCCGTACGTAAAAGGAAAGGCCACTAAGACATGTCAGATCTTCTGAACCAGATCATCACCCCCGAGGTCCGCATGGTCCTCTACCTGATGGTCGCGTGCATCGTGATGCTCTACATCCTCTCCATCGTGTACGTCATCCGCGACGCGCAGCGCCGTGGTGCGGAGCCCTGGTGGCTGTGGGCGATCATCTCGATCATCCCGATCGTCGGCCTTCTGGCGTACGTGATCCTGCGTCCGAGCTCCTACCTGGTCGACCGCGAGGAGCAGGACCTGGACATCGCGCTTCGCGAGCACCAGCTCTCGCACTACGGCATCTGCCCCAAGTGCGGCGCGCCCATCGACCGCGACTTCGTTGTCTGCCCCATCTGCAACACGCAGGTGCGCAACGTGTGCCCCACCTGTCACCGTCCGCTCAACGCGGACTGGAAGGTCTGCCCGTACTGCCGCACCCGCATCCAGTAGCGGCAGGGACATTTCCCGAACCCCAAAGGACGTCAGCGCAACCACGCGCCGGCGTCCTTCTCTTTACCTTGTCTGTGGCCGTGCGGCCGGCGTATGCATGTGACGATTGGACCCGGCACGGGGTGTCCGCCCCCTTGGGGTAGAAGGACGCGCGACCGCCCTTGCGTCCTTATTGGATGGAATGGGCAACCATAGTGGCCATTTTGGCCCGTTGCGGCGCCAGAGTGTGGTACAACCGAGGGGTAACCAAGCAGGAAAGGCACACGCGGCACATGCACGCTCGTTTTGCACGTCGAACTAGGACTATGTAGGCACCTGTCCCTTTATGAGTCGGGCTCGGCTTGTGACAGGTGCCATGGAGCCCGCATCCGTAGGAGCGGGCTATTTTTATGCATAGCGGACGCGGCACGCCGCGTATACCAACGGAAGAGGTTATCAAGATGAAGGCACTGTTCAACGACGGCCATGTGGAGGACGTTCCCGAGGACGAGGAGCTCCACGTCATCCGTCACTCCGCCGCTCACATCATGGCGCAGGCCATCCAGCACCTGTACCCGGAGGCCAAGTTCGCCTTTGGCCCCGCCACCGACAACGGCTTCTACTACGACATCGACCTGGGTGACAAGAAGGTCTCGGAGGACGACTTCCCCGCGATCGAGGCCGAGATGAAGAGCATCTGCAAGCAGAACCTCAAGTTCGAGGTGTTCGAGCTCCCTCGCGCCGAGGCCATCGACTACATGAAGCAGCGCGGTGCCGACTACAAGGTCGAGCACATCGGCGACCTGCCCGAGGACGCGCGCATCACGTTCTACAAGCAGGGCGACTACGTCGACATGTGCGTGGGCCCGCACATCCTCTACACCAAGGCGCTCAAGGCGTTCAAGCTCACCGGCGTGAGCGGCGCCTACTGGAAGGGCGACAAGGACAACAAGATGCTCACCCGCATCAACGGCGTCGCCTTCCGCAACAAGACCGAGATGGACGAGCACTTCAAGCTCCTGGAGGAGGCGGAGAAGCGCGACCACCGCAAGATCGGCCAGGAGATGGACATCTTCATGATGAACGAGGCCGGCCCCGGCTTCCCGTTCTGGCTGCCCAACGGCATGCGCATCCGCAACGCCCTCATGCAGTACTGGCAGGAGATGCAGGACAAGTACGGGTACGACCAGGTGCAGACGCCCATCATCCTCTCGCGCAAGCTCTGGGAGACCTCCGGTCACTGGGACCACTACAAGGAGAACATGTACACGACCCAGATCGACGACGAGGACTACGCGATCAAGCCGATGAACTGCCCCGGCGCCTGCCTCATTTACAAGAGCAAGCCGCGCAGCTACCGTGACCTGCCCCTCAAGCTCGCGGAGGCCGGCATCGACCACCGCCACGAGCTCAAGGGCGCCCTGCACGGCCTCTTCCGCGTCCGCGAGTTCCAGCAGGACGACGCGCACCTCTTCATCCGTCCGGACCAGATCACGGAGCAGGTCGAGGACGTCGCGCACCTGATCACGGCGTACTACGCGCAGTTTGGCTTCCCGTATCGCGTTGAGCTCTCCACGCGCCCGGACAACTCCATGGGCTCCGACGAGGACTGGGAGCGCGCGGAGGAGGGCCTCAAGAAGGCCCTGGAGGACATGCACGTCGACTACAAGCTCAACCCCGGCGACGGCGCGTTCTACGGCCCCAAGATCGACTTCCACCTGCAGGACTGCCTGGGCCGCGAGTGGCAGTGCGGCACCATCCAGCTCGACTTCCAGCTCCCGCACAACTTCCAGCTGGAGTACGTGGACAAGGATGGCACCAAGAAGCAGCCGATCATGATCCACCGCGCGGGCTTTGGCAGCTTCGAGCGCTTCATCGGCATGCTCATCGAGCAGTACGCGGGCAAGTTCCCCACGTGGCTGTCGCCCTGCCAGGTCAAGGTCCTTCCCGTGTCCGAGAAGACCCGCGACTACGCTAACGAGGTCGCTCAGACCCTGCGCGACGCCGGCGTGCGCGTGAAGGTGGACGACCGTGACGAGAAGATCGGCTACAAGATCCGCGAGGCCCGCTCCATCGACCGCGTGCCCTACATGCTGATTCTGGGCGAGAAGGAGAAGGAGGCCGGCAACATCAGCGTCCGCGACCGCGCGACCAACGAGACCACGCAGCGCGACCTGGCCGACTTCGTGAAGGACATCACGGAGGAGATTCGCGAGCGCCGCGGCTAATCCGGGCCCACGGAACCCAACGGTATGACGAGGGTCGTCCCACTCTGGTGGGGCGGCCCTTTTGCGTTGTGTCGCGGGCCAAGGCGGCGCGTCCTTCTCGCCCGCGTGGGCACCGCGCGATGCGGTACAGTTGGGACGTTGACCGACGAATCTTGGGGATGCCTGCATGACTGACGCGACGCTTGACGGGGGAGAAGGACGGGGCGACTCAGCGGGGGAGGCCCTGCGGGACGCGTGCCGCACGTTTGCGAGGGCGCTCGGCGGCAGGAGCCGCGCGTGGGTCGTGGCTGCCTCGGGCGTCGCGGACGTGGCACGGGAGCTGGGGCTTGACGCCGGCTCCGTCGCGACTCCGCTTGGAGGCGTGCCGCTGGCCATGACGGACGTGCGCGTGCTTGCCAGGCGAAGGGATGCGAGGCCGGCTGACGAGCGCACGCCGCTCGTGCTGGACGTGAGCCTGACGTCTGCCCTGGGATGCCCCGCGGGAAGGCTCGGTGCGGACGTGGCGCTGGCGTCGCTCGATCGCGTGGTGCGGCGCCGCGACTGCGGCATGGTCATGGTCGGGCTGCGCCGCGAGGCATTGCAGGGCCGCAATGGGTGCGAGGGCCTGGCTGACGCGGTGGCAGCGCTGCCAGCGCCGGACGATGCCCTGGTGTGCGAGCTGGCCCGCAGCATGGCCGACTACGACCAGAGGCGCCGCACGGCAAACGACAACGCGCAGGTGGCCGCGGCGTTCCTGCGCTGCCATCCGGCCGTTGCGGAGGTGCGCTACCCGGGCCTGACCGACGATCCATCGTATGAGGCCGGGGCCGCCAACCTTGAGGATGGCTTTGGCCCGCTGGTGGATGCGAAGTTTGCGCAGGGCGTCGGACGCGACCTTGCCCGCGATTGGCACGCGGAGCTTTGCGGCAGCTATGTGCCAGGCGGCACCGCCAGCAGCGCGCGCGTGTTGCAAGATGACTCTGGTGCGCTATGGCTCAGGGTCGAGTGCGGCTGTGGCGACCCGAAAGAGCTCGTGGTCGCGCTGGAGGCACTTCTCGGCAGCATGGGCAAACGGGTCTGATTGACACGCGGGTTAACAAGAGCGGCCGCCTCCGCGATGGGAGGCGGCCGCTCATCAAGTCTCGTATGAGCCAACCTGTGCTACTGGCCGTCGTGCGCGTACGTCACGAACGAGAAGGCCTTGCCCCTCTTGGTGACGCCGCCCTCCTCGACGGACTCCACGCGCCAGGCAGGGTCCTCGTCCAGGTTGGGGAAGAACGCGTCCGCGGGCAGCGTGACGTCGAACTTGGTGACGTAGGCGCGCGCACAGTGGGGGAGAAGCGCGCGGTACACGGACTCCCCGCCGATGAGCCAGACGCGGGAGGGGTCCTCGCCCGCGACGGCCGCGAGCGCCGCCTCGGGCGACGTGACGCCCACGACGCCCTCGGGAAGGCTCGCGGGGTCGTGGGTCACGACGACGTTCCTGCGTCCCTTGAGGGGGCCTCCGGGGAAGCTTGCGAGTGTCCTTCTTCCCATGACGACGGTGCAACCCATGGTGAGCTCCACAAAGCGGTGCATGTCCGCCCTGCTGTGGACGAGCAGCTGTCCCTCGAGGCCGATGCCCCAGTCGTCGCACACCGCGACTATTGCGTTCATGCGCTTCCTTTCGCCTGGCTGCCTAGATCGCGATGGGGATGTCCTTAACCTGCGGGCCGTGCTCGTAGCCCTCGACGATGAGGTCGTCCGTCGTGAAGTCGTAGAAGTCGTGCACGTACGGGTTGAGGTGCACCTTGGGTGCGGGGTAGGTGGGCCTGCTGATGAGCTCCTTCACGATGTCCACGTGGCGGTCGTAGATGTGCGCGTCCGCGATCATGTGCACGAGCTCGCCGGCGTACATGTTGCTCACCTGCGCGACCATCATGAGCAGGATGGCGTACTGGCACACGTTCCAGTTGTTTGCCGCGAGCACGTCCTGGCTGCGCTGCACGAGGACCATGTTGAGCGTGGGGCGGTCGTCGCCCGGGTGCTCCGTCACGTTGTAGATGGCGTTGTACGCGCAGGGGTAGAGGTGCATCTCGGACAGGTCCGCAAAGGTGTAGAGGTTCGTCATGATCCTGCGGCTGAAGGGGTTCTCGCGCAGGTCCTTGAGGACGCGGTCCATCTGGTCGTAGTCGCCGTCGGCGTAGTGGCTCACCTGGCCCACCTGGTAGCCGTAGGCCTTGCCGATGGAGCCGTTCTCGTCCGCCCACTCGTCCCAGATGTGCGGCTTGAGGTCGTGCACGTTGTTGGACTTGCGCTGGTAGATCCACAGGACCTCGTCCATGCAGCTCTTGAGCGCCGTGCGGCGCAGCGTGAGCGCGGGGAACTCCTCGCGCAGGTCGTAGCGGTTGCACACGCCAAACTGCTTGATGGTGTAGGCGGGCGTGCCGTCCTCCCAGTGCGGTCGGACCTTCTGGCCCTTGGTGGTGGTTCCGTTGTTGATGATGTCCTTGCACATGGCGATGAAGATGTCGTCAGCCTTGCTCATGTCTGGCCTCCGTTCGCGAGTTAGCTCAGGTGGGATGCGGTTGCGGTGCCTGCGGCGGGCATGCGGTAGGCGCCCTCGCCCAGGCCGTACGCGCCGTCGTCGTAGGTGTCCTCGTCCTGGTCATGCTGCTGGTCGTTCTGGTAGTAGCTGCCCGATCCGCCGTCCTGGTACGCGCGGTCGACGACGTAGCCCACGAAGCCGGTCACAAAGGAGCCGATGGCGCTGGACAGGAGGAGAAGGACGATCACGCCGACCGCGGCGATCACCACGGGCTTGGCGCCCGAGTTCGAGTTGTCGGGCGAGGTCGTGGCGGAGGCGGTCTCTATCACCTGGGGCACCGGCGCCAGGCCTTGCTGTGCCTGTGGCTGTGCGGCCTGTGGCTGCGGTGCGGTCTGTGCCGGCTGCGCGTCTTGCGCCTGGCTTTGGTCTTCCTGCATGGGCATCCTCCCGTGGTCGCTTTCCGCCCTATCATAGCAGCTCATACGACGCTGGGACGTGCCCGCCGCTAGAAGCGGCCCTCCGTGAAGACCTCGTCCCACGCCATGCCGAGGCTGCGCGCGACGTCCGCGTCGGCGGGGAGCCAGTCGACGTCCAGGAGCTCGTCCTGCGAAAGCCAGCGCTCGGCGTCGTGCTCGTTGGAGTGCGGCTCGGAACCCTCGAGCGGGATGCACACGTAGACGTCCATGTGCAGGTGGAACGTGGGGTAGTCGCGCTCGACCGTGTCGAGGTACCACGTCGCGGAAAGCTCGAGCCCGAGCTCCTCGCGCACCTCGCGGCGCAGCGCCTGCTCCGGCGTCTCGCTCTTCTCGACCTTGCCGCCCGGGAACTCCCAGCCCAGGAGCTCGCCGTGCGTGCGGTGTGCCGCGTAGATGCGGCCGTCCTTCCAGATGACTGCCGCCACCACGTCTACCGTGCTCACTCTGCCTGCGCCTCCGTACGCTCCTCGATCCTCACCGTCGCGTAGAACTCGCCGTCAGGCGAGTCGGGCTTTGCGAGGCGCACGGTGCGCGCGTGATCACCCACGAAGACCTGGGGCACCAGAACGTCGCCCAGGAGCGCCATGGCCTCGTACTGGACCGTGATGCGCCAGGGGAGAAGCGCGAGGCCAAGCTCGTCGAGGGCGTCGAGCGCCATCTGGATGTACTGGGCGTTGTTGACGTGGCGGTTGGTGTCGAGATGCTGACGCGTGACCGTGATGGGCGCGGCCTGCGTGAAGTCGCCGCTGACGGCGATCTTGCGGCTCGTGGGCGGCAGGTCGACGCGCGGCGTGTCCTCCACGTAGACCATCTGACGCTCCGGAACCTTGACGGGGCGGCCGAGCTCGGTGTCGAACACGAACCAGAGGGAGTCCGCCAGCACGCAGGGCGGCTCGCCGCGGCGTCCGAGTGTGAAGTCGCGGTATGCGAGCAGGCGCTTTGTGCCGTGGCTCCACGTGCTGGTGGTTATCTCCTCGCCAAAGGAGGGCAGGTCGTCGATCTGGATCTGCCAGGCGGAGAGGAACCACGCATAGTGGTTGCGGTGCATGTCGTCGAGGCCGAGGCCCACGTGCTCGCACTGGAACGTGGAACAGTCCTGCATGAGGTTCACGAGGCCGAGCACCGAGAGCCTGCCGTCCGCCGCGCACTCGCTATAGCGGACCCTGCTGTCATATGAGTACAAGCTGCACCCTCCCCAGGCGCGCCACCCGAGGCGCTAGTCAAAAACGACGCGGTTCTTCTCGTCAAAGTAGGGGCTTGCGTGGTCGACCACGAGCTTGTTGCAGTGCGGGATCACGTGCGCCTTGTAGCCAAGCACGGTGCCGGGGATGGTGTCGCCGTCCACCTGCATGGGGATGGGCGAGTCCGTGCGGACCTCGACCTCCCTGCCCGCGAAGTGCTCGATGAAGGGTCGGCCGCCCTTGGCCTCCTTGTCGAACAGGCCCGTGAAGATGGGCACGAGCAGCTGCACGGCGTCCGAGGTCTCGAGCACGATAACGTCGATCTTGCCGTCGGACATGGAGCAGTCGGGCACGATCTGGATGTCGGCCTGCATCTTGGCGGTGTTCGCGACGATGCACGCGATGCCGTCGCGCTCGAACGTCTCGCCGTCGACCGTGATGGTGAAGTGCTCGACCTTGGGGTGGGCGTTCGCGAGCGCCGCCGTGAAGTACGCGGCCTCGCCGATTACCTGCTTGCCGGGGATGGCCTCGCGCATGAGGATGGCGTCGTAGCCGGAGCCCGCCATGAGGCCGAAGCCGCGGGAGTCGCTGTTGCCGTCCGTGTCGACCCACGAGATCTCGCCGTAGTCCGCGCTCACGTAGTAGCCCTCGCGGCAGGCGGCCGCGATGGACGCGGGCTCGGGCGCGTTCGCGAGGTTCTCGAACACGAGGTTAGCCGTACCGGACGGGAAGACGCAGGTCAGGACGTTGCGATCGCGAAGCTCGTACAGCAGGCTCGTCACGGTGCCGTCGCCGCCGGAGAGCACCACCAGGTCGAAGGACTCCGCGTCGCGCAGCTCCTCGCGGCCGGCGGACTCTGGGTCGAGCCCGCGTATCACGATCTCATCGTCCTCGCGGATGATCGCGTGCATGAAGTCGAAGATGTCGCTCGACCCGATGCCAGACTTTAGGTTGTGAACGATGAGGATGCGCACGGTGCCCTCCCGCCTTGTTATGTATGATGTTGTGGCGATGCCGCGTCTGCGGGCGCCATGACCACAAAGGATAGCGCATGCGCGAATTCGGCGTCAGTCCGACAAATTCCTTAAACGAAAGAGTCCCATTGTACATATCCGACAAGAGGGAGCTCGCCGCCTTCTGCGAGCGGGCGTCAGGGTCAAAGGTGCTCGCCGTCGACACGGAGTTCATTCGCGAGAAGACCTTCTATCCACGACTCTGCCTCATCCAGGTCGCGACCGAGGAAGAGTCCGCGGCTGTCGACCCCATCCTCATCCAGAACCTCTCGAGCCTCAGGGCGCTTTTGGAGGACCCCAACATCACGAAGGTCTTCCACGCCTGCAGCCAGGACCTCGAGGTGATACTCCAGGCGATGGGCTGCGTGCCCACGCCCGTGTTCGACACGCAGGTGGCCGCGGCGTTTTTGGGCTACCGCCAGCAGATCGGCTACGGCGCCCTCGTGGAGCAGTGCTGCGGCGTGCGCCTGCCCAAGGCGGAGTCGCTCACGGACTGGTCGCGCCGCCCGCTCGACGCCGAGCAGCTCAAGTACGCCGAGGACGACGTGATCTACCTCCCGCGCATCTACCACCAGATGATGGAAGAGCTGAGGGAGAAGGACAGGCTCTGGTGGGTCGAGCCCGAGATGGCCGAGGTGACGAGCCGCGAGCACTTCTCCCGCCCGCCCGAGCAGGCCTACCTGCACCTCAAGCGCTCGGGGTCGCTCACGCGAAAGCAGCTGGCCGTGGCGCGCGAGGTGAGCGCCTGGCGCGACGTCACGGCTGCGGAGCGCAACATCCCGCGCAAGTGGGTCGTGTCCGACGAGGTCATCGTCGAGTGCTGCAAGCGCGTGCCCAAGAGCGTGGACCGGCTCAGGCGCATCCGCGGCACGGAGCAGATTGCCGACCGTGACGCCCGCGGCATCGTAGAGGCCGTGCGCAAGGGCGAGGCCTGCCCGCCGGAGGACTACCCGGAGTCCAAGCGCAAGGACCGTCCCTCGGCGGAGGCCGAGAGCGTCGCGGACCTCATGTACGCCATGCTCAGGATCATCTCCGAGAAGAGCGGCGTCGCAACGAAGGTCATAGCCACGCGCGACGACCTCCTGGACGTCGCGGCCGGCCGACTGGGCTCCAGGCTCATGAAGTCCTGGCGCTACGAGATTGCCGGCCGGCAGCTCGAGGCGCTCCTCTCGGGCAAGGTCGGCCTCACCGTCAAGGACGGCAGGGTCGAGGTCCTGTAGGCGAATTTATGTCCGCCGTGTTGGGTAAAAGTGACTCAAGCGATTAACGGATCGGAGAAGATCATGTATTACGGCTACGGAATGGACTTCGCCTACCTGGGGATCGTCGTTCTCTCGATCGTCCTGGGTGGCATCACGCAGGCCTACATCAACTCCCAGTACAAGAAGTGGTCGCGCGTCCCGGCGTCCACGGGCAGGACGGGCGCCCAGGTGGCGCGCCAGATGCTCGATTCGGAGGGCGCACCCAACGTGGGCATCGGACGCGTCGATGGCCACCTCACGGACTACTACGACCCGCGCGACAACAACCTGCACCTCTCGTCGGAGAACTTCGAGGGTGGCTCCGTCGCGTCCGTCGCGGTCGCCTGCCACGAGGCCGGTCACGCCGTGCAGACGGCCAAGGGCTACGCCATGGGCAAGTTCCGCACCGCGCTCGTGCCCGTCGTCAACTTCACGCAGCAGATCTGGATCGTCGTGCTCGTCATCGGCATGGCGCTCGGCCTCGTGGGCCTCACGCAGCTCGCCGTCGCGCTGTTCGCGTTCTCGGTGCTGTTCCAGCTGGTCACCCTCCCCGTCGAGATCGACGCCTCAAAGCGCGCCGTGAAGTACCTCTCCACCGAGGGCGGCGCGATTGACGAGAAGGGCGCCCGCCAGGTGCTGACGGCCGCCGCGCTCACGTACGTCGCCGCCGCGCTCATCTCGGTCCTCCAGCTCGTGTACCTGATGGGCCGCACGGACAGCAGGAACTAGCATGGCGGGCGGCAAGGAGTCGGAGGCGCTGTCCGTCCACGAGGCGGTCATGGTGGCGAGCGCCCACGTGGACGCCATCCCCATGCTCACCGTCTTGGGCGAGGTCAGCGGCTTCAGGGGACCCAACGCAAGGTCCGGCCACTGCTACTTCCAGCTGAAGGACGACGAGTCCGCGATGGACGCCATCGTCTGGCGCGGTACGTACCAGAAGTGCGGCTTCAGGCTCAAGGACGGCATGAAGGTCCTCATGACCGGCCGCTTCAACATCTACGCGGCGTCGGGCAGGCTGTCCTTCGTGGCCAAGAGCGTGAGCCTCGCCGGAGAGGGCCTGCTGAGGCAACAGGTCGCCGCTCTTGCCAGGAAGCTCGAGGCCGAGGGGCTCATGTCCGAGTCACGCAAGCGTCCCATCCCGCGCTTCTGCACGCGCGTGTGCGTGGTCACCTCGCTCTCAGGCAGCGTGATCGACGACGTCAAGCGCACGCTCGCCAGGCGCAACCCGCTCGTCGTGATCCAGGAGGCGGGCTGCACGGTGCAGGGGCCTGGCGCCCCGCAGAGCATAATCCGCGCGCTTAATGTTGCGGCCGCGGCAAAGCCGGACGCCATCCTGCTCGTGAGGGGTGGCGGTTCGTTCGAGGACCTGATGACCTTCAACGACGAGTCGCTGGCGCGCGCCGTCGCGGCATGCCCCGTGCCCGTGGTGACGGGCATCGGCCACGAGCCCGACACGTCCATCTGCGACATGGTGGCGGACCGGCGTTGCTCCACGCCCACAGCGGCGGCGGAGTCGGTCGCACCCGCGCTCGACGAGATCGTGAACCAGATCAACGACCGAAAGGTCAGGCTCGAGCGCACGATGCAGAACCTCGTCGCGAGCGACGAGGCCGTCGTGGAGCAGCTCGCGGAGTCCTCACGGCGTGCCATGACGACGTACCTGCAGGCAAAGCGGGCGTACGTGGAGTCGCTCGCGTCCAGGCGCTGCCTCTCGGACCCGATGGCGCCGTTCGAGGTTCGCGCCGGGGAGCTCAACCTGACGGAGGAGCGGCTTAACGCCGCCATGCCGAGGCTCGTATCCCACGCGCGGGAGTCGCTCGAGAAGGACGCCCGCGCTCTAGGCGCGGCGGGACGGCGGCTGCTTTCGCCCTTCGAGGCGCAGCTTCGCGCAAGCGCGGGTTCGTTGGACGCGCTCTCGCCGCTTCGGGTCCTCGCGAGGGGCTACGCGATCGCAAGGGACGACAAGGGCCACGTCGTGAGCGACGCCTCGAGGCTGAGCGTGGGGGAGGACGTCACCGTCCTTCTCGGCAGTGGGTCCTTTGGCGCGAAGGTCAGCTCGGTAGACGCGGGCACAACAGACAAGGCATAGGAACCTCGTCCTAGGAGGAACGATGGCGGAAGAGTACAGGAACATAGACGAGATGTCGTTCAAGGAGGCCTCGATCGAGCTCGAGCAGATCGTGAGGTCGCTCGAGGCCGGCGACCTCGAGCTCGAGGAGTCGCTCAGCAAGTACACGAGGGGCGTCGAGCTGCTCAAGAGCCTGCGCGAACGCCTGGCGAACGCCGAGCAGAAGGTGCAGGTGCTGCTCGACGCGACGGACGCCTCCGTGGGTACGGACACGACGGCCGCGCCGGCGACGGCCTTCATCAACGAGTAGCGCCCAGGACGAGAAGGACATCCATAGGAGGGATTACGACATGGCAATCAAGGACGACTGCATCTTCTGCAAGATCGCGAACCACGAGATCGAGTCCGACTACGTGTACGAGGACGACCTGGTGTGCGCGTTCAAGGACATGAACCCCCAGGCACCCGTGCACGTGCTGGTGGTTCCCAAGGACCACTACGACAACCTGGTCGACGACGTCCCCGGCGAGGTCCTCGCCGCGATGGCGCACGCCGTCAAGGAGGTCGCGAAGAGGACCGGCATCGACAAGCAGGGCTTCCGCGTGATTGCCAACACCGGCGCCGACGCGGGCCAGACGGTCATGCACCTGCACTTCCACGTGCTGGGCGGCAAGAAGCTGGGCGAGAAGATCCTGTAGACCCTGCCCCAAGGTAAATGTCTATGATATGAGTGTCATTCTTGGACCCGCGTTGTGGCCATGGGGCGACGGCGCGGGTTACACTTGTGCAAGTCAAGAGGGCGGGAACACGCCCCATGCGAGAGGAGACACATGAACGTTCTGGTCATCAACGCCGGAAGCTCGTCGCTCAAGTACCAACTTCTGAACACGAAGACGCGCGAGGTCTTCGCGAAGGGCAACTGCGAGCGCATCGGCATCGACGGCTCCTTCATCGGCCACGAGGAGAAGGGCGCCGGCAAGCAGAAGCTCGAGGTCGCGCTGCCCGACCACAAGACGGCCATCAAGCACGTGTTCGACATCCTGAACGAGGCCGGCTTCGACCAGAGCAAGATCGAGGGCATCGGCCACCGCGTGGTTCAGGGCGGCTGGTACTTCCCCGAGTCCAAGGCCGTCACGGACGAGACGCTGGGCTGGGTCCGCGAGGTCGCTCCTCTCGCCCCGCTGCACAACTACGCCGAGGCCGACGTCATCGAGATCTGCCGCGACATGTTCCCCTCCATCGGCAACGTGATCGTCGCGGACACTTCGTTCCACTACAACATGCCCGAGAAGGCCTGGCGCTACGCCCTGCCGCGTGACGTCGTGGACAAGCTGCACATCCGCAAGTACGGCGCCCACGGCACCTCGCACCGCTACATCTGGCGCACCACGAACGAGTTCCTCAAGGGTGACGTGCACAAGCTCGTGAGCTGCCACCTGGGCTCCGGTGCCTCGCTTTCCGCCATTCAGGACGGCCACGACATGGACACCACCATGGGCCTCACGCCGCTCGACGGCCTGATCATGGGCACCCGCTGCGGCACCATCGACCCGGCGACCGTCTGCTACCTCGTCCGCGAGGGCCACTACACCATCGACGAGGTCGACACCATGATGAACAAGCAGTCCGGCCTGCTCGCGCTCTCCGGCGTCTCCTCCGACTCCCGCGACATCGAGGCGGGCGCGAACAACGGTGACAAGAACTGCCAGATGGCACTCGAGATGTTCTACTACCGCACCTCGCAGCTCATCGCCGAGATGGCCCAGTCCATGCACGGCTTCGACACGATGGCGTTCTCCGCGGGCATCGGCGAGAACTCCGCCACGATGCGTCTGGGCGTCGCCAAGCAGCTCGAGTGGCTGGGCGTCAAGATCGACGAGAAGGCCAACGAGGTCCGCTCGGATGACCCGCGCGTCATCTCCACGCCGGACTCCAAGGTAAAGGTGCTCGTCGTCCCCACGAACGAGGAGCTCATGATCGCCCTCGACGTCGAGGAGCTCCTGGGCAAGTAGGGTTCCGCGCAAAGGCAAGACAAATGAGGGGCGCGTGCCACGTCGGTTGGCACGCGCCCCTTCGCATGGGTCGAACGTGTTGGCTCGCGGTCCCGGGCGCACTGGCCTACAGGGGCATGAGCGAGAAGGACCTCACGAACTTCTCGCCCGCGGGAAGCAGCGTCATGCCGCGCTTGTGCTCGAACTCGTCGTCCTCGTCGGTCGCCGTGGCGCAGCCCGTCCAGGGCTCGAGCGCCACGAACGGCGCGTCGTGCGCGGCGGACCAGACGCCCAGGTAGTCGAAGCCGTCGAAGTCGACCTGCATGCCGCGGCCGCTCGGGCCAACGAGGCGCACGGTGCGGTCGGGCACGTCCTCGAAGACGAGCGTGTCGACGTCGAAGGTGCGGTGCGTGAGCGGAAGCGTGCTTGCGTCGCGCAGGAGTTCGAAGCGGTCCTGGAAGTCGAGCAGGCCGGTCGAGGTGTCGATGCGGGGGCTCGCGTACGTCCACGGGCACGAGAACTCCAGGCGGTAGTCCGAGAAGGACTCGCCCCCGTCCTTGGTGACGGGCACGTTGAACGCGGGGTGGCCGCCGAGCACGAAGGGGAGCGTGACGTCGCCCGTGTTCTCGACCTCGAACGTTTGGGTTAGACGACCGTCGGAGGCCCGATAGGTCATCGTGAGCCTGAAGTCGTAGGGGTAGGCGGCGCGGGACTCCTCGCTCGAGTCGAGCCGGAGGGCAAGCGCACCCTTGGACGCGTCGAGAGGCGTGAACTCGAGGTTGCGCGCGAGACCGTGGCGCTTGAGGGTGACGTCGCCCTGCGCGGAGTGCGCGCGGTCGTTACGAATGTTGCCCACGATGGGGAAGAGCACGGGCGCCCTGCGCGGCCACCACGTGGGGTCTCCCTGCCAGAGGTACTCGGTGCCGGACTTGGCGAGGCTCATCAGCTGAGCCCCCTTGGAGTCGACGGCGAAATCGATTCCGTCGCCGTCTGCGCGATAGAGCGTCACGTTCTTCTCCCTTCCTCGAAACCTGCCAAGAGTATCCCACGCCGCGTTTGCGTTGAGGCAAGCTTTGCGGCGAAATGCATGAGCAGAAGCGTCTGATATCGTTCATGTTAACTTTTTCAGGCAGGTTACAAGCTATGTGCAATATAGTGATTTGTGAAGAGTCCATGTACGTATAGGGAGGTTCGGAGGTTCTATGGTTATCGAAGAGTTGGCCAAGTATGGAATCAACCATACCGACGACAGGACCGTCGTCGATGGCTCGTGTGCCGCCCTGATCGAGAAGGCACTCGAGCGTGGCGAGGGGACCCTCACCGAGACGGGCAGCCTGCGCGTTCTCACGGGAAAGTACACGGGGAGGTCGCCGCATGACAGATTCATCGTGGACACGCCTGACGTCCACGACAAGATCGCATGGGGCAACGTCAACGTCCCGTTCTCGGAGGAGGGGTACGAGAAGATCAGGGCCGAGGTAATCGGCTACCTCTCCGAGCGCCGCATTTTCATGGTCCACGCGCTGGCCGGCGCCGACAGGCGCTACTCCCGCAAGGTCCTCGGCCTCTGCGAGCTCGCGAGCCAGGCGCTCTTCATGAGGCAGATGCTCGTGCGCCCGACCGAGGAGGAGATGGCGAACTTCGGCGACGCCGACTTCGTGGTCATGGCGGCGCCGATGCTCAAGCTCGACCCCAAGGAGTTCGGCACCAACTCCGAGGCCGCCGTCCTTCTCAACTTTAAGAAGCACGAGATCCTGGTCGTGGGCACGCAGTACAGCGGCGAGATCAAGAAGTCGATCTTCTCGATGATGAACTACCTGCTTCCCGTGGAGAACAACGTGCTGAGCATGCACTGCTCCTGCAACATGAACCCGCGCTCGCACGGCACGACCGTGTTCTTTGGCCTGTCCGGCACCGGCAAGACAACGCTCTCCGCGGCCGAGGACCGTTTGCTCATCGGCGACGACGAGCACGGCTGGTCGGCCGACTCGGTGTTCAACATCGAGGGCGGCTGCTATGCCAAGACCATCAACATCACGCCTGAGACCGAGCCGCAGATCTACAACGCGATCCGCTTTGGCTCCCTGTGCGAGAACGTGGTGATCGACCCCCAGACGCGCAAGCCTGACTACTTCGACACGTCGCTCACGCAGAACGGCCGCGTGGCGTACCCCGTCGAGTACATCGACAACGCCGTGGTCAAGGGTGTCGCCAAGCGCACCCCGGATGTCGTGATCTTCCTGACCTGCGACGCCTTTGGCGTGCTGCCCCCGATCTCGAAGCTCGACCAGAACTCCGCCATGTACCACTTCATGACGGGCTTCACGTCCAAGGTCGCTGGCACGGAGCGCGGCATCAAGGAGCCCACGCCCACGTTCTCCTCGCTCTTCGGCGAGCCGTTCATGCCGCTTGACCCTATGGTGTACGCCAAGATGCTCGGCGAGCGCATCAACCACAGCGGCACCCGCGTCTACCTGGTCAACACCGGCTGGAGCGGTGGCCCCTACGGCGTCGGCAGCCGCATCAAGCTCAAGTACACGCGCAAGATGGTCGAGGCCGCGCAGTCCGGCCTTATCGACGAGTGCGAGTTCGTGCATGACGACCGCTTCAACGTCGACGTACCTACCGAGTGCCCGGGCGTTCCCTCGGAGCTGCTGAATCCCAAGTCCACGTGGGCCGATCCCGAGAAGTACGACGAGACCGCGGAGAAGCTCGCCCGCATGTTCGAGGACAACGCCGAGAAGCGCCTCACGTCCATGACCGAGGAGGTCCGCGCGGCCGGCCCGCATCACCTTGGGTAGGGTTCGCCAGGGGAATACGCAACGTCGCGAACACTTTACCGCCGATTCTGACACCTTGGCCGATGACGTGGTTACGGTAGGGAAGGACTCGCAAATATGATGGCAAGGGGTGCCCTTTGCGGTGCCCCTTGTCTTTTTGTATGCGGGTGCGCCGATGTGGGTGGCGTTTCTCGCACTTGCCTTGATTGGGGGAACTATGGCAAGAATGCACGTGATGGAGAGGAGCGAGGCCCAGCAGATCATGGATGAGCTCCATGACGCGGTAGGGCGCCGCTTGGCGGTGAGCTCGCTCGCGCCGTGCCCGGTCGAGTTCACGATGGCCTTTGTTGACATGTGCTCGACCCAGAGCTGCGGAAAGTGCACGCCGTGCCGCGTGGGCCTCAGGATGCTTAGGCACATGCTTTCGGACGTGCTGACCGGCAGGGCGACCATGCAGACGCTCGACGACATCGAGCGGCTTGCGCGGGGCATCTACCTGTCGGCCGACTGCGCGATCGGCTACGAGGCGGGCGCGATGGCGCTCAAGGCGATACTGGGCTTCCACGACGACTTCGTGCACCATGTCGAGCACCACGCGTGCGGCTTCTCGCAGTCCAAGCTCGTGCCGTGCGTGTCGGGCTGCCCGGCGGGGGTTGACATCCCGGGGTACATCGCGCTCGTGAAGGCGGGCCGCAACACGGACGCCGTGCGCCTCATCAGGAAGGACAACCCGCTGCCACTGGTCTGCGGCCTGGTGTGCGAGCATCCCTGCGAGATGAACTGCCGCCGCGGCATGGTGGACGACCCGATGAACATCCGCGCCATCAAGCGCTACGCCTGCGAGCACATGGAGTCCGACTACCGGCCCTGGATCGCGGCGGACACGGGCAAGCGCATCGCCGTCGTGGGCGGCGGACCTGCCGGCCTCAGCTGTGCGTACTACCTCGCGATTATGGGGCACCACGTCACGATCCTGGAGCAGCGCAAGCACCTGGGCGGCATGCTGCGCTACGGCATTCCGGCGTACCGCCTGCCGCGCGAGCGCCTGGAGAGCGAGATCAAGTGGATCCTGGACTGCGGCATCGACGTCAGGTACGAGACCCCCGTGGAGGACGTGGACGAGCTGCGCGAGAAGTACGATGCCGTCTACCTGGCAATCGGCGCTCACGCGGACAGGAAGCTCGGGTTGCCGGGCGAGGATGCCGAGGGCGTCGAGTCCGCCGTGGAGATGCTGCGCTCCGTGGGCGACGACGAGCTTCCCGACTACCGCGGCCAGCGCGTGTGCGTGATCGGCGGGGGCAACGTGGCCATGGACGTCGCGCGCACGAGCGTGCGCTGCGGCGCGGAGAAGGTCACCATCGTGTACCGCAGGCGCGTGGCGGACATGACCGCCCAGGACGAGGAGATCGCGGGTGCCCAGGCGGAGGGCTGCGAGCTCCTGGAGCTCAACGCGCCGCTCCGCATCGCGACCGACGAGTCGGGTAGGGTCGCGGGGCTCGTGGTGCAGCCCCAGATCATCGGCGAGGTCAAGAGGGGTCGTCCTTCTCCCCGTGCGGCGGACAAGCCCGAGGTCACCATACCGTGCGAGCGCGTGATGGTGGCCATCGGCCAGGCTATCGACTCCAAGCCGTTCGAGCGCTTTGGCGTTCCGACCAAGTGGGGACGCATCGTGACGGACGAGGCCGCGGAGGTGCCAGGCCTTGATGGCGTCTTTGCGGGCGGCGACTGCCAGACGGGGCCGGCCACGGTCATCCGCGCGATCAACGCGGGCAAGGTGGCCGCGGGCAACATCGACAGCTACCTTGGCTTCGACCACAGGATCGAGCTGGACGTGGAGATCCCGCAGGTGCAGTTCCAGGGCAAGATGGAGTGCGGCCGCTGCGAGACGACGTTCCGCGAGGCCGAGGAGCGCAAGCGCGACTTTGACGAGATCGAGAACGGCCTTACGACCGAGGAGGTCATGCAGGAGTGCTCCAGGTGCCTGCGCTGCGACCACTTTGGCTATGGCGCGTTCCGTGGCGGGAGGATCCAGGAATGGTAGAGGAGCTCAAGACAAAGGTGAGCGAGAAGGACGCGTCCAGGGTCGTCACCGTCACGGTGGACGGCAAGACGGTGCAGGTTCCCGCCAACACGACCATACTGGACGCCTGCCGCAAGGCGGGGCAGGACGTTCCAACCCTGTGCTACCTGCGCGACATTAACGAGATTGGCTCCTGCCGCGTATGCGTGGTCGAGGTCGAGGGGATAGACCAGCTCGTGGCCTCGTGCAACAACTACGTGCTCGACGGCATGGTCGTCCACACCAACAGTCCCAAGGTGCGGCTTGCCCGACGCGAGAACGTGATGCTGCTTCTGGCGCAGCACGACACCACGTGCACCACGTGTGCGCGGGGCGGCAACTGCAGCCTCGCGCAAGTCTCCAACGACCTGGGGATCATCGACTTTCCGTACAAGACCATCCTCGCGAACACCAAGTGGCCGCACGACTTCCCGCTTATCCGCAACAACGACAAGTGCATCCGCTGCATGCGCTGCATCCAGGTGTGCGACAAGATCCAGGCGTCCCACGTGTGGGACATCACCAACCGCGCGACGCACACGCTCGTGGACGTGGCCGGTGGCGCGGACATCCACGACGTGGACTGCACGCTGTGCGGCCAGTGCATCACGCACTGTCCGACGGGCGCCCTGCGCGAGCGCGACGACGTCATGCGCGTGTACGAGGCGCTCGCGGACCCGGACGTCACCACGATCGTCCAGATCGCGCCCTCCGTGCGCACGAGCTGGGGCGAGTACTGGAACCTCCCGGAGGAGAAGGCCACCATCAACCACCTGGTGGCGGCGCTCCGCCCGATGGGCTTCGACTACATCGTCAACACGGACTTCTCCGCGGACCTCACCATCATGGAGGAGGGCACGGAGCTGCTCGGCCACATGGCGAGAAACGCCAACGGCGGGTCCGGCTACCCCATGTTCACGTCGTGCTGCCCAGGCTGGGTGCGCTTCGTGAAGGCGCACTACCCCGAGCTCGTGGACGACGTCTCCACGAGCAAGAGCCCGCAGCAGATGTTCGGCGCGGTGGTCAAGAGCTACTACGCCGAGCTGCTCGGAGTCGACCCGCACAAGATCTTCTCGCTCTCAATCATGCCCTGCGTCGCCAAGAAGGCGGAGTGTGCCTACCCCAACATGAACGACGCCTGCGGCGACCCGGACGTGGACTGCGTGCTCACCGTCCGCGAGCTGCAGCGGATGCTTCGCGCCGACCACATAGACGTCGCCAACCTCGAGCCCGAGCCCTTTGACGAGCCGCTCGGCTACGGTTCGGGCGCCGGCATCATCTTCGGCGCGACGGGCGGCGTGATGGAGGCCGCGCTCAGGACCGCCTACCACATCGTCACGGGACAAAGGCCCAAGGACGACATGTTCGAGCAGGTCCGTGGGCTCAGGGGCTGGAAGGAGGCCACGTTCGACCTGGCCGGGACAAAGGTGCGCGTCGCCGTCGCCTCCGGCCTCGCCAACGCGCGCGACCTGTGCGACGCGATCCTTTCCGGCGAGGTCAGCTACGACTTCGTGGAGGTCATGGCCTGCCCCGGCGGCTGCGTGGGCGGCGGTGGGCAGCCCATCCACGACGGCGAGGAGCTCGCCGGTGAGCGTGGCAAGGTGCTCTACGGTCTGGACAAGGTGTCCCACTACCGCAACTCGTACGAGAACCCTGACATCGTACGCTGCTACAAGGAGTACTTCGGAAAGCCCATGAGCGAGCTTGCGGAGAGGCTCCTGCACACGGACCAGCACGGCTGGATGATGCCCGCGGAGTGGATCCGCCAGGCGGAAGAGGCGCCAACGGCGGGGGAGTGACGCTTGGCGCGCGGCTCCGTTGGACAGGCAGCAAAAAGGGGCGCCGCCGCAACCCATGTGGTGCGGCGGCGCCCCTCGTGCGCTCGGTATGTGCCAGGCGAAGGCCTACTCGGCCATCTGGGCCTGGACCGCGGTGATCGCGATGACGCCCACGATGTCATCGGCGGAGCAGCCGCGCGACAGGTCGTTCACAGGCTTCGCGATGCCCTGCAGGATGGGGCCGTACGCGTCGGCGCCGGCAAAGCGCTGCACGAGCTTGTAGCCGATGTTGCCCGCCTCGAGGTCGGGGAAGACCAGCACGTTGGCGTTGCCGGCGACCTTGGAGCCGGGGGCCTTGAGCGCGGCAACGCTCGGGACGAGGGCCGCGTCAAGCTGCAGGTCGCCGTCGACGGAGAGCTCGGGCGCCTTCTCGTGGGCGAGCTCGGTGGCCTCCTGGACCTTCGTCGGGACGTCGCCCTTGGCGGAGCCCATGGTGGAGAAGGACAGCATGGCCACTCGCGGCTCGGTGCCCATGTACTTCTCCCACGACTTGGCGGACGCGATGGCGATCTCGGAGAGCTCGTCGGCGTTGGGGGCGATGTTCAGGCCGCAGTCGGCAAACAGCAGCGTGCCGTCCTCGCCGTACTCCTTCTTGTCCGTGCACATGATGAAGAACGCGGACACGAGCTTCGTGCCGGGGGCGGTCTTCAGGATCTGCAGCGCGGGTCGCAGCGTGTTGGCGGTGGAGTGGCAGGCGCCGGAGACCAGGCCGTCGGCATCGCCCATCTTCACCATCATGGTGCCAAAGTAGGTGGCGTCGTTCATCTGCTCCATGGCCTCGGGCAGCGTGACGCCCTTCTTCTTGCGGAGCTCCGCAAAGGCGGCGGCGTACTCGTCGTGCTTCTCGGCGGTGCGCGGATCGATCACCTTGACGCCCTCAACGTCGATTTTGCTGGGGTCGCCAAGAATCACGAGGTTGGCCAGGCCCTCCGCGACGACCTTCTTGGCCGCCTCGATGGTGCGCGGGTCCTCGCCCTCGGGCAGGACGATGGTCTTCTTCTCCTTCTTGGCAGCGGCCTTCATCCTGTTCAGAAAATCGCTCAATTTATCTCCTCTCCGCGCCTTCTGCGGCGGATTTTGCCGCAGAGGCAAACATTTTTGCGCGTCGGCTGGGTATTTCTGCCTACGAACAAGTATTATATGCCCTCGTGCTAGAATCGGATTCGTGAACGCTTGGCGTATGGCTTGGTGCCAAGGGCCGTGTGGCGACCGTACTAGACGGCGCCAATGTCATGAAGGGATCTTTTCCACATGGGTATCACCAATGGTCTGCCGGAGGACTTCAACCCCCAGAACTACGATGCCATCGTCGTGGGCGCTGGCTACGCGGGTGCCGTCTGCGCGCGCAGGCTCGCGGAGGCCTGCGGCGACAAGGTCGCAATCGTCGAGCGTCGCAACCACATCGCCGGCAACGCGTACGACTGCCTGGACGATGCGGGCGTTCTGATCCACAAGTACGGTCCGCACATCTACCACACCGCCAACGAGCGCGTGGACGAGTACCTCTCGCGCTTCACGGAGTGGACCGACTACAGCCACAAGGTCCTCGCCAACATCCACGGCACGCTCATGCCTGTGCCGTTCAACCACCAGTCCCTCAAGCTCGCGTTTGGTGACGAGAAGGGCGAGCACCTTTACCAGAAGCTCGTCGCCACCTTCGGCGAGAACAAGAAGGTCCCCATCATGGACCTCAGGGAGAAGAACGATCCCGAGCTCTCGGAGGTCGCGGACTACGTGTACGAGAACGTCTTCCTGCACTACACCATGAAGCAGTGGGGCAAGACGCCCGACCAGATCGACCCATCCGTCATGGGCCGCGTCCCCGTCTTCGTGGGCGACGACGACCGCTACTTCCCGCAGGCGCCGCACCAGGGCATGCCGAAGGTCTCCTACACGGACCTCTTCGAGCACATGCTCGACCACGACCTCATCTCCGTCTTCCTCGAGGTCGACGCGCGCGACATCCTCAAGGTGGGCGACGGCCACGTCTACGTGTGCGGCAAGCCCTACGGCGGCGAGGTCATCTACACCGGCGCCCTTGACGAGCTCTTCGACTTCGACCTTGGCGCGCTCCCGTACCGCACCGTCGACATGGTGTTCGAGACGCTGGACGAGGACCAGTTCCAGCCCGTCGGCACCGTCAACTACACCGTGTCCGAGAACTTCACGCGCATCACGGAGTTCAAGAACATGACGGGCCAGGTCGTCCCGGGCAAGACCACGATCCTGCGCGAGTACTCCAGGACGTACCTGCCGGGCGTGGGCGAGACCCCGTACTACGTCATCAACGAGCCCGAGAACATCGAGCTCTACAAGCGCTACCGTGCCCGCGTCGAGGACGTGCTCAACTTCCACGTCGTCGGCCGCCTCGCGGAGTACCGCTACTACGACATGGACGGCGTCACGGCCTCCGCGCTCGACCTGTCCGACGAGCTCATCGCGAGCCACTAGACAAACCAAGAACGCCTTGGCCGGTCGTCGCTGGTGCGTCGGCCGGCTTTGGCATAGGGAACGGAAACATGAATAAGATCCTGAGCTTCGGCATCCCCTGCTATAACTCCTCCGAGTACATGGACCACTGCATCTCGTCCATCCTCGAGGGCAGCGACTACGCGGAGGACGTCCAGATCATCGTGGTGGACGACGGCTCCAACAAGGACGACACCCTGGCCAAGGCCCAGGAGTGGGAGAGGCGCTACCCCACGATCGTGAAGGCCGTCCACCAGGAGAACGGTGGTCACGGCATCGCGGTCATGAAGGGCCTCGAGAACGCCGAGGGCACCTACTACAAGGTGGTCGACTCCGACGACTGGGTCGATGGGGACTCGCTCAAGGAGCTGCTCGATCTTCTCCGCCGCTTCGAGGAGCTGGGCACGAGGGTCGACCTCGTCATCTCGAACTACGTGTACGAGCACGTGGAGGACGGCAAGCAGAACGTCGTGGACTACGAGGGCTCGCTTCCCACCAACAAGATCTTTACCTGGGACGACATGGGGCACTTCAGCGTCAAGAAGTACCTGCTCATGCACTCGCTCTGCTATCGCACGGACGTCCTGCGCGACGGCGGTCTCCCCATGCCGCCGCACACGTTCTACGTGGACAACATCTATGCGTACGTGCCGTTCCCGCGCTGCAAGACGCTCTACTACCTGCCCGTGAACCTGTACCGCTACTTCATCGGCCGTGCGGACCAGTCCGTCAACGAGAAGGTCCTCACGTCCAGGATCGACCACTACTGGCGCGTGGCGCGCATCATGATGAAGTCGTACCACCTCTACGACGACATCCAGAGCCCCAAGCTCCGCACCTACATGCTCAACTACTTCACGATCATCATGGCAATCTGCTCCGTGTTCTCGCGCCTGTCCGACCGCCCGGACGCCATGGACCAGCTGCAGCAGCTCTGGGACGACCTCAAGGCCTACGACCCCAGGATGTACCGCCACGCCAAGCACGGCATGGTCGGCACGTTCAGTAACCTTCCCACCAAGGCGGGCGAGAAGACCACCCTCGGAATCTACAAGCTCGCCCAGAAGATCGTCAAATTCAACTAGTCGTCGGCGCGTGGGGGCCGACTGCCCCATGCAAGCGAAACGAAAGGGCCGCCCCGGATGAATCCGGGGCGGCCTTGCCGTTCTTCTCGCCCGTCGTGACGTGACGGGAATCGTGCGGACGCCTGATGCCGCGGGAGCCTAGCCCAGGTCGCCGCCTATGGCCACGTAGCTCTTGATGGCGCGGGTGCGACGCTTGGTGCCAGGAGGGAACGTCTTGTCGAACAGCGGCATGATGCCCTTGAAGATCACGCTCACCTTGGCACGGTCGAGCTTGCCCGCGACGGAGTTCTGCGAGTCGTCAAGCCTCTGGTTGAGCACGTCCACAAACGCGCTCCGGCGCGCGTACTCCCAGAAGTAGTCGCCCATGTCGCAGTCGGGGTAGTCCCAGGGCCTGTCGTCCGGGCCCGCGTAGTGGACGATGGCCGGGTTCGCGCGCGCGGCCTCGTACTGGTCCCGCAGCTCCTGCGGGTCCTGGGCGATGATCTTCTCGCGCCTCAGGTGCTTCCAGTCCATCAGGGTGTTCCAGCGCATGTCGATGCGGACGTAGTTGCCGTCCGCGAGCATGTTGAGGATGTCCTGGTCGAGCCAGCGCCACACGCGGACGGTGGAGAGGCTCAGCATGTCCCTCACGGTGAAGGCGTAGCGGAACGCCTCGAGGTTCATCACGAGTACGCCGGCCTGGAAGTACTGCATGGGGTCGGACAGCTTGATGTCGTTCTTGAGGTAGGGCCCCACGGTGCCGTCGTAGCCGAGCATCATTCCCACGGTGTCGGCGTCGCGCGTGGCGCCCAGCAGGCAGCCGTCCACGTCCACGTCATAGAGCGTGGCGATGTCCTCCAGAACCACGAGGTCGGAGTCGAGGTAGACGGCCTTCCTCACGTTGGGGAGGAGCCACGGAGCCAGCAGGCGGAAGAACGTCTCGGGCCTGAAGTGGCCGTGGTGGGGGAGCTTGGTCCCGTGCAGGGCGATCTCGGGGTTAAGGAAGCCGAGCCGCATGTTGGGATAGGGGAGATGCCCCACGAGCGTGTCAATCGAGTGCTGCGACAGGTCGCGCGTGAGCACGACGATGTCATAGTGGCGGTCGGGAGACATGTGCTCCACGATCGACTGGATGGTCACCGCGGTGTACGGCACGAAGTACTCGTTGCAGGCGAGGACGATGACGACGTCCGAGAAGGACATCCCCATCTCCTCGACGGTGCACGAGAGCTGCGTGAGCCTGCCGGCCTCGGTGTTCGAGCTGTTAGGCATAGGACCTCACTGGTGCCAGCGATGCTGGCGTGATGGGAAACAAATCCATAACATGCAGATTCTAACAGAGCGGGCGAGAAGTGCGTGCATGCGTAGCAGAAAGCCAGATGAAACGCGCAACGATGCCGCTGGGTGGTCTATATGTCCCGTGCGGCGGGGAACCCGTAGGCGCCGGCGGCGTCCGTCGCGGCGCTCACGATGGCGCGCTCGAGCGCCTGGGTCGAGAGCATGCCGACCACGTCGACGGGGGCCTCGACTTCGCCCGTTGCCATGACGAAGATGGTGTCCCCGTCGTTGGTGGTGTGCGTGGGGCAGATCGTGTGCGCGTAGGCGTCAGCGGACATCTGGGCGACCTTGGTGGCCTGGGCCTTCGTGAGCGCGGCGTTGGTGACGACGCAGGATATGGTCGTGTTGGTGCGGAGCCACGGCTCCCGCTCGGCAAGCTGGCGTATGGCCTCCGTGGGGTCGAGTATGGCCCTGCGGTCGCCGTCGAGCGCGCCGGCGATGGCGCGCCCCGTGGCGGGGTCGATTACGTTGCCGCAGGCGTTCACGGCCGCGATGCCCACGCAGGCAAGAGACCCGGCGGAGGCGCTGCCCTGGCCGAGGCCGGACTTCATGGCGCGCTCGGGGCCGGCGAACTTGCCCACCGTGCAGCCGCAGCCCGCGCCCACGTTGCCCGTCTCGAGCTGGAGCGTGCGCTTCTCCAACGCGCGTCGCGTCGCCTCCGCACCCGCCTCCGCCGTGGGGCGCACGGACGCGTCGCCGCAGGCGAGGTCGAACAGGCATGCCGAGGATACTATGGGCACGATGCCGACGCCCACGTCGAGCCCCACGCCCTGGCGCTCGAGCTCCTGCGCGACTCCGCAGGACGCCGCGAGACCGTATGCGCTTCCGCCCGACAGCACGACGGCGTGGAGCACGTCCACCGTCTCTTCCGGACGCAGCAGGTCGGTCTCGCGCGTTGCCGGCGCACCCCCGCGCACGTCCACGGCGCCCCGAGCGCCCTTGGGGCACACGATCACGGTGCAGCCCGTACCAGACTCCGCGTACGTGTAGCTTGAGGCGTATACGCCCGTCACGAGCTCCTGGGCCGCATTGTTGATGCTAGGCATGTCTTCCCTCCAGAATCTTGCAGAGCAGCGGCTCCTCCGCGGTGGCACCCATGTCCTCGAGCTCCCTCACGAGCCGCGCCACGGGCAGTCCCACGATGTTGAAGTAGTCGCCGCGGATCTCCCTCACGAGCAGCCTGCCCAGCCCCTGGATCCCGTAGGCGCCGGCCTTGTCCATAGGCTCCCCGCTGCTGACGTAGGAGTCGATCTGGGCGTCCGTGAGCTCGTAGAACGTCACGTCGCTCGTCTCCACAAAGGAGCGCTCCTCGCCCGCGCGGGCAATGGCCACGCCCGTGGAGACGTGGTGGGTGTGGCCGGAGAGCGCCCTCAGCATGCGGCGCGCGTCGTCTGTGTCCGCAGGCTTCCCCAGCTCGACGTCCCGGAACCACACCGTCGTGTCCGCCGCGACCACGGTCTGCCCGCGCAGCTCAGGGGGCAGGTCCTTCTCGCACGCGTGAGCCTTGCCCCTGGCGAGGCGGAGCACGAGCTCCGTGGGCGACTCGCCGGGGAGGGGAGTCTCGTCGATGTTCGAGGGCTTCACGACGAGCGTAAAGCCCAACTGGGAGAGAAGCTCGCGCCTTCGCGGCGAGCCCGATGCCAAGATCATGCGTCTGCCTTTCGCGTCCGTGCGGCCGGACGCCTCGCCCTACAGAAAAGGGGCCGCCCAAGGGCGACCCCTCCATACTAGCCTTTGACCAGCGACGTGCTACTCGATGGTAATGGCGCCGACGGGGCAGCCCTCCTCGGCCTCCTTGGCAGCGTCCTCGTTCTCCTCGGGGATGTCCTCCTCGATGGCAACAGCGGTGCCCTCGTCGCCGATGCTGAAGACCTCGGGGCAGGTGCCCTCGCAGAGACCGCAGCCGATGCACTCTTCGCTAACAGTAGCCTTCATGGTGAAATCCTCTCGTTGTGCCTTGGGCCCCTTACCCAAGTCGGTACATGACCCTTTTTACTCTAAAGTGCGCCAGAGTTCTAGTGAGAATGGGACTTTTTCCCCAAGCGTCGGGCGCGCTGTTGGCTACGTCTAACTCGCTTACGCGTTTTGCCTGGTCAGGATTGTGACGGTCTCGACATGAAACGTTTCCGGGAACAGGTCGACCGGCGTCACGCTCGTTGCGGAAAACGTTCCCAGCGCCTCGAAGCGCCCGATGTCGCGTGCGAGCGTCGCCGGGTCGCACGAGACGTAGGCGATGGCGCGTGCCGGCTGGCGTGAGAGCTTCTCCACCACGTCCTTGGCGAGTCCCGCGCGCGGCGGGTCCACCACGATGACGTCCGCGTCGGAGTCCGGGAACTCTCGTCCGGCGTCGCCACCCACGGCGTCCGCGTTGGAGAGGCCCGCGCGCTCGAGGTTGCGGCGCAGGTCGCGCACCGCCGGACCGTAGGACTCCACGGCGTCGACCCATGCCGTGCGCCGCGCGAGCGGCAGCGTGAACGTGCCTGCGCCGGAGTACAGGTCCATCGCGACGTCGTCCTCGGTTGGCTTGAGGCCGTCGAGCACAAGGGACACGAGCTTCTCCGCGCCCCTGGTGTTGACCTGGAAGAACGACGGTGCGGACACCGTCATGCGCTCGTCCAGCACCTGCTCGCTCCAGCTGCCGGCGCCCGAGAGCCTCTCGACGCCGGTCACGCGCCGCGCCTTGGTCGGGCCCTTGGTGAGTACGCGCACGATCGAGCTTGCGCCCGTGGCGTCGCCCAGGATCTTGGCGGCCTGCGCCCGCGGGAAGGGGCCCGGCGCCGTCCAGAGCGCGACCTCGACGTTGCCCGTGCGCTTTGAGGCGCGGATGCCCACACGGTCGATCTGCAGCGCGTGCGAGTTGGAGAGGTACGAGAGCGCGCCGCTCGTGGCCTTGACGAGCTTCTGGAAGCGCGTCTGCAGCAGGAGGCAGCGATCGACCTTGACGACGCCGGTGCCGCTGGCATCGTGCATGCCCACGACGGCACGGCCGCGCACGCGCTGGAACGCGAGCTCGACCTTGTTGCGGTAGCCCCAGGGCTCCCCGGGCGCCACGCACTCCGCCACGAGCGACTCCGCGCGGTCGCGGTCCAGGTGCCCGATCCTCGCGAGCGAGTCGACCACGTTGCCCCGCTTGGCGCGGAGCTGCGCCTCGTACGACACGTGCGCCCACGGACAGCCGCCGCACACGTCCGCAAAGGGGCAGGGCGAGTCCACCCGGTCCGGCGACGGCTCCAGGACCCGCGTCACCTTTGCGCGCGAGAAGGACGGGCCGTCCTGGTAGACGCTCGCCTCCACCGTGTCGCCGGGAACCGCCCCCTGCACAAACACGGTCTTCCCGTCCTGCGCGTGGGCGATGGAGTCGGGGCCATACGTCGCCCGCTCCACCTTGAGCACAAGGGGCGTGCCCGCCTGGAGCACGCCCTCGTTTGATACATCTTCAGTTTGCCGACCGATGCGCTGAGCCTCTGTCAACTACTTTCTCCTTTTGGTGAGATTGCCCGTGAAGAGCTCCGCAAAGCCGAGCCCTATGAGCTTAAATGCTACGGCAAATCGGTTCGGCCTGCGAATCTCGATCGACGTGGTCTGCGTGTTGGGCTCGCTTTCGGCGGCGGACGGCTTCTCGTCGATCACGTGCGCGTCCACCGGGCTCGCCTCGCGGGGTGCCTCCGGCTCTGCCGGCTCCGCCGCCGTGGGCTCGGGCTTAACGGTCTCCGCGGCAGCCTTCGTGTCAAAGTGCTTTGGAGCTGCGCTCGCGGGCTGCTCGGGCTCCTCGGCTTCAGGCTCCGGCTCAGTCTCTGCAACCTCCGGTTCCGGCTCGGGCTCGGTAGAAGGCGCCTCGGCCGCAGGGGCCTCCTCGGCCACCGGCTTTGCCTCGGGCTCGGTGGCCATGTTCTTCTCCACCGGCGATGCCTCGCTCACGGGGGCGGGAGTGGGAACCTGCGTGGCCTTGGCCTTCGCCTCCTCCTTGTGCTCCACCGCGAGCAGTGCGCGCTCCTGGTCCAGGAACTCAGCCGGGGTCACGATGCGCGTGTGCACCTGCTCCTGGCCGTCGCGGTCCTCCTCGAAGCTGCCGATGTAGGGGAGCGCGACCAGCGTGCGCGTCTCCTCGGGAGTGAGCATGGGGTTGGCCTTCGCGACGAGCTTTGCGTCCATCGCGGCGTCGGCCACCTCCTGCGTGTTGAGATACGCCTGCGCCAGCAGCAGCTCCTGCGCGTCGATCTTGGGGTCGTCTGGTTCGGTCTCGAGGCGCTCCCACGTGCCGTCCTCCGTGAGCCTGCGAGCCTTCACGTTGTCCGCGAGCTGCAGGTTCGCAAACTCGACCACGCGCTTCTTGCACGTGGGGTCGAGCACGGGGTAGGCGATCTCGACGCGGCGCTCGGTGTTCCTGGTCATCATGTCGGCGGACGAGAGGTACAGGATGTCCGTGTCGGCACCAAAGGCGTAGATGCGCGCGTGCTCCAGGAAGCGGCCAACGATCTGGTGCGCGATGAGGCCCTCGGTCTTGCCGGGCACGTTCGCCTTGATGCAGCAGATGCCGCGGATCATGAGCATGACGCGGACGCCGGCCTGGCAGGCTTCGGCGATCTTGTCGATGACGTCGCGGTCCGTGAGGGAGTTCATCTTCATGAAGACCTGAGCGGGCTCGCCCATGCGGGCACGGCCGATCTCGCGGTTGAGTCCGCGCATGACGAGCGGCTTGAGGCCAACAGGTGCCACGCCCAGGAAGTTGTAGCTTCCCTTGAGGTTGCCGAGAGAGAGGTTGCGGAAGAACGTGTTGCCGTCGTCCGCGATGCCCTTGTGGGCCGTCATCAGCATGAAGTCGGAGTACAGCTTTGCCGTCTTCTCGTTGAAGTTGCCGGTGCCGAGGCAGGTGATCCTGTTGATGCCCGAGCCGTCGTGGTAGGTGATCTGGCAGATCTTGGAGTGGACCTTGAAGCCCTCCTGGCCATAGATGACGGTGCAGCCGGCCTGCTCGAGCCTGTCCGCCCACTCGATGTTGTTCGCCTCGTCAAAGCGGGCGCGCAGCTCCATGAGGACGGTGACCTCCTTGCCGTTCTCGGATGCGGCGATGAGGCTCTCGCAGAGCTTGGAGCGCTTGGCGACGCGGTACAGCGTGATCTTGATGGAGATGCACGCCTCGTCCGTGGAGGCCTCGCGCAGGAGCTTCAGCAGCGGGGACATGCTCTCGTACGGGTAGGTGAGAAGGACGTCGTGGTCATCGACCTGCGGGCGCATCGGCTTCGAGAGGTCGACCATGGAGCTGGGCTGCGGCTCGAACGGGTCGAACACGAGCTCGTGCCTTTCGGACTCGGGAATCTTGGACTCGAGGCCGTAGACGTAGTCGTCGAGGTCGAGCGGCATGTCGCACCTGAAGACGCGCTCGTCCGTGAGGCCCAGGCGCTCCTGGACCTCGTGGAGTTGCTCCTCTGGGAGGTAGCCCTCAACCTCGAGGCGCACGGGCTGGAGGCGCTGCCTGCGCTTCAGCACCTTCTTCATGTGCTGGCGGTAGTCTTCCTCCTCCTCGACGCCCTCGCCGTCGGGGTCGATGTCCGCGTTCCTCGTCACCCTGATGACCGCGCTCGCCGTGGGGACGTAGTCGCCAAAGCAGCCCTCGAGCAGCTCCTGCATCACGTCCTCCATGAGGATATAGCGATACTGGCCCTCGCGGGAGGGGAGCGGGATGACCCTGCCCTGCGTGGTGGGGACCTCGACGATGCCGAGCAGGCCCTTCTCGTCCGTGCCGTCAAGCGTGCAGGTCACGTAGAGGTTGCCGTTGCGCAGGTTGGGGAAGGGGTGCCTGGGGTCGATGATCATCGGCGAGATGATCGGTGCGATCTGCCGCTCGTAGGTGCGGACCATCGCCGTGCGGTCGGCGTCCGTGAGGTCCTCGCGCGCGACGCGCGTCAGGCCGTGCTCGGAGAGCGCCTGCTCGATCTGGGCGCACGCCTTGCCCTGGCGCTCGATGAGCGCGGGCAGCATGCCGAGGACCGTGTCGATCTGCTCGGAGGGCGTCTGGTTAGACTTGTTGTCGCGCGGCTGGTGCTTGAGCAGCGTGAGGTCGCTCAGGCCGCCGATGCGGATCATGAACCACTCGTCGAGGTTGCTGCCAAAGATCGATACGAACTTCAGCCTCTCGAATAGTGGGACGCTCTCGTCGTACGCCTCGTCCAGCACGCGGTCGTCGAACCTGAGCCAGCTCACCTCGCGGTTCTGCGTGTAGGAGAAGTCCCTGGTCTCGCTTGCCTTGTTCTTCTCGTCCTTCGCGTTTGCGAACTTTGCGGCGCGCTTCTCGAGCCCCTCCTCGGAGTGCTCGAACTCCTCGGTCTCGGCGTCAATCGACTTGCCCTTGTTCTTCTTGCCCTTACCCATATATCTACATCCGTTCTGAAGAATGGTATTGACCCTTAGATTTTAAGTCTGCGAGAAGTGCGTGTGATGCTCGGTCGCGCAACCTTACGTAGACGTAACTACCCGGCTGATGTCGAGAGTGCCAATACGACCCTGTCCGACTCTCGAAAGGCTTACGAGAACGGCTTGCTCTCGTGTTGCGAAACCATATTGCGTATTGGCAAAAATAGTATAAAGACGAAATTCCATAGTATGTTTTTGTTGGCAAATAATCGTTTCACGCATAGGGTTGAGTAAGGTTTGTCTGGTTTTGAAGATTGGTTGAGTCTGGTTTAGGCGTAAGAAAACAAGCAGGTAAAACATGGTGTAAATCATTACATTCCGACAGAATCGACCGTTCGGGAACAGAAAGCTACCGTTCCCCCAGAGGGAACGAATTTCGGATTTGCGAAAAAAGTTATTGGATATAGTTGGGGTTGGCGTTATTGTTAGTGCTGCAAGTTCGAAGCAGGGCGGCGATCCGGTCCGCCGGTTTCGCATCCTGTCAGAACGCAGCGTAGTATCCATTGCGTTGGTCGGGATTTCCCCGACGCGAAAGGAGTGGGAGGACATGGCTAACGGACTCTACGTCCACAGCGAGATTGGCCCCCTGAAGAAGGTCTGCCTTCACCGTCCTGGCGAGGAGCTTCTGAACCTCACCCCGGATGACCTCGAGCGCCTTCTGTTCGACGACATCCCCTTCCTGGAGGTTGCTCAGGCCGAGCACGACAAGTTCGCCGAGCTGCTCCGCGAGCAGGGCGTTGAGGTCCTCTACATCGAGAACCTCGTTGCCGAGGCCCTCGACGCTGCAGGTTCCCGCGAGGAGTTCACGCAGCAGTGGCTGGACGAGTCCGGCCTGAAGGGCAAGGAGGCCCGCGCGGCTGTCAAGGAGTACATGGACTCCATCAAGGACACCAAGGCCTTCGTCGACAAGTGCATCGCCGGTCTCCGCAAGAACGAGATCGACCTGCCCGTTCACTCCAGCAGCACCCTGTCCGAGCTCGTCGGTGCCGATCAGGATGGCGAGACCGACCTCCTCGTCGACCCGATGCCCAACACGTACTTCACGCGCGACCCGTTCGCCGTCGTCGGCCGTGGCGTCAACCTGAACCACATGTTCTCCGTGACGCGCAACCGCGAGACGCTGCTTGGCAAGTACGTCTTCCGCGATCACCCCGACTACAAGGACGCTCCGCTTTGGTACCGTCGCGACAGCGCCTTCCACACCGAGGGTGGCGACGTCCTCAACATCAACGCGCACACGCTGGCCATCGGCATCTCGCAGCGCACCCAGGCTGCCGCCATCGACAAGCTCGCTCAGAACATGTTCTGGGGCGCCAACGCCGAGAAGTGCGAGATTACGGACATCTACGCGTTCAACATCCCCGTGTCCCGTGCCTTCATGCACCTCGACACCGTCTTCACCCAGATTGATGTTGACAAGTTCACCATCCACCCGGGCATCATGGGCACCCTGCAGGTCTTCAGGCTCACCAAGGGCGCTACCGAGGGTGAGGTCAAGATCGAGGAGCTCAACGACACGCTCGAGCACATCCTTGAGAAGGCCACCGGCGTCGACGCGATCAAGCTCATCAAGTGCGGTGGCGGCGACCCCGTCGCGGCTGCTCGCGAGCAGTGGAACGACGGCTCCAACACGCTGGCCGTTGCCCCTGGCAAGATCTGCGTCTACCAGCGCAACTCCGTCACCAACGACGTGCTCTACAAGGAGGGCCTCGACCTCATCGTCGTGCCGTCCGCAGAGCTCTCCCGCGGCCGTGGCGGCCCCCGCTGCATGAGCATGCCCTTCGAGCGCGAGGACATCTAATCGGTGTAGCTGCTTAAGGCGATACCGGGGACGCATGTTGCGTCCCCGGTATCGATGCGTTGTCAATTGCATACCTGCCGACAAGGACGGCGGGGTGTAAATATTCGAAAGGATCAAAATGGGCGTTAATCTTCGTGGTCGTCACTTCCTGAAGCTTCTGGACTTCACCCCCGAGGAGATCAACTATCTGCTCGACCTGTCCGTCGACTTCAAGAACATGAAGCGCGCTGGCGTTCCTCACCGCTACCTCGAGGGCAAGAACGTCGCCCTTCTCTTCGAGAAGACCTCGACCCGTACCCGTTGCTCCTTCGAGGTTGGCGCCTATGACCTCGGCATGGGCTGCACCTACCTTGATCCCAGCGGTTCTCAGATGGGCCACAAGGAGTCCATCGCCGACACCGCTCGCGTCCTCGGCCGCATGTTCGACGGCATCGAGTACCGTGGCTTCGAGCAGACCAAGGTTGAGGAGCTCGCCAAGTACGCTGGCGTCCCCGTCTGGAACGGCCTCACCAACGAGTTCCACCCCACCCAGATGCTCGCTGACATCCTTACGATGAAGGAGAACTTCAACAACGACATCAAGGGTCGTCAGCTCACGTTCATGGGCGACGCTGGCAACAACGTCGGCAACTCCCTCATGGTCGTCTGCGCCAAGCTCGGCGTCAACTTCGTCGCCTGTGGCCCCAAGGAGAACATGCCTGAGGCTGACCTCGTCAAGCAGTGCGAGGCCATCGCCGCCGAGAACGGCTCCACGGTCAAGCTGACCGAGGACGTCCACGAGGGCGTCAAGGATGCCGACGCGATCTACACCGACATCTGGGTTTCCATGGGCCAGCCGGACGAGCTCTACAAGGAGCGCATCCCTCTGATGGAGCCCTACCGCGTCACCTCCGACGTCATGGCTCAGGCTCACGACGACTGCATCTTCCTGCACTGCCTGCCCTCCTTCCACGACACCAACACCACCAAGGGTGCTGAGGTCGCGAAGAAGTTCGGCATCACCGAGATGGAGGTCACGAACGAGGTCTTCGAGTCCCGTGCGTCCAAGGTCTTCGACGAGGCCGAGAACCGTATGCACACCATCAAGGCCGTCATGTACGCGACCCTGAAGTAACCAATACATAGGTCTTGGTTAACGAGGCCTCCCCACGTATATGGGGAGGCCTTTTTCGTGCAATTGTTTCATAAAATATATTGGAAATGCATGAGATTTGTCGCTGCATTGTGAAGCATTCGTATACAATATGTGTGTAAGGTCCATCACAAATTCTTAGGAGGAATTCGATGGCAAACGAAGAAAAGGTGGACAACCCTAATGGCGTTGGCTTCTTCGGCCTCGTCGGTCTGGTTGTCTCATCCTGCATCGGCTCCGGCGTCTTCGCCCTTACTGGGCAGCTCGCCAACGTGGCATCCCCTGGTGCCGCGCTTGTCGCATGGGTGATCTGCGGCCTGGGCTTCCTGTTCCTGGCCCTGTCCCTTGCGAACCTCGGTGCGAAGCGTCCTGACGCCGACGGCGTCGTCGCCTACGCAGAGGAGGGCTTCGGCAAGTTCGCCGGCTTCATCTCCGGTTGGGGATACTGGCTGTCCGCATGGCTGGGCAACGTCGGCTTCGCGACCATGGTCGCCCAGGTCCTCGGTTCCCAGTACTGCCTCGGCAAGGTGTTCCCTGGCTTCTTCTCCGTTCCCAGCACCGGCAACCCCGCCGTCGGCGGCGTCATCGTCATCTCCCTCGTCCTGTGGGCACTCACGTACCTCGTCATCCGTGGCGTCGAGAGCGCCGCGTTCTTCAACGCGGTCGTGATGGTCGTCAAGGTCGCCACCATCCTCATCTTCATCGTCTTCACCATCTTCTCCTTCAACGCCGGCGTCTTCTCCGCTGACTTCTGGGGAACCGCTGCCCGTAACGCCACCATCATCGCCGCCGGCACCAAGGGCGGTCTCGGCAGCGTCGCGAATCAGGTCACGCAGTGCATCCTCGTCATGATGTGGGTCTTCATCGGCATCGAGGGCGCTTCCGTCATGTCCAAGCGTGCCCAGAAGAAGTCCGAGATCGGCTCCGCCACCATCCTTGGCCTTGTCGTCCTTCTCGTCCTCTACATCGGCGCTTCCGTGCTTCCCTACGGCGTCCTTCCCTACAAGGAGCTCGTCGCTGCCCCGAAGCCGGCCACCATCACCGTCTTCGAGCACATGGCTCCCGGTTGGGGCGGTGCCTTCATCTCCTGGGCAATCATCATCTCCGTCTGCGGCTCCTGGCTGTCCTTCACCATGCTGCCTGCAGAGTGCGCCTCGATGATGGCCGACCACGGCCTGCTCCCCAAGTCCTGGGACGAGCGTAACGCCGCCAACGCGCCTCAGATGTCGCTGCTGATCGTCGGCGTCCTCACCGAGATCTTCATCATCATCGCGAGCTTCGCTGCCGACGCCTACACCTTCGCGATCTCGATGTGCACCGTCACCATCGTCATCACCTGGGCCTTCGCCGCTGCCTACCAGGTCAAGTACAGCGCACAGAACCACGAGGGCGGCCAGCTCGTCTGCGGCCTTCTCGCGCTCATCTTCCAGGTCGTCGGCGTCCTGTTCACGGGCTGGGGCTTCCTGCTGCTTGCCTGCCTGGGCTACATCCCCGGCATGTACTTCTACGTCAAGGCTCGTAAGGAGAACGGCGCCTCCGTCACCAAGGCCGAGTGGGCTGTCTACGCTGTCCTGACCATCCTGGGCATCATCTCCATCCCTCTGACGGCCGTCGGCATCATCCCGGTCTTCTAAATCGGGGAATATGGGTTAACTTGGGGCAGGGTCCGTGGTGGTCCCTGCCCCTTTTTTATCTAAGGAGTCGAAATGAACAACCCCATCAAGCTCATCGGCTGCGAGGACTGGCTCAACGTCTACGAGAAGAGCGCAAAGTGGGACATCGCGCAGTCCACCTTTGCCTCGTTCACGATGGACGAGCTCATGAACCTGGATGACGAGGGCGGTGCGACGTTCTACGAGAGTCTCAACCGCGAGGTCATGAACTACGGCTGGATCGAGGGCTCTCCCGAGTTCAAGGACGAGGTCGCGAAGCTGTACCGCAAGCCCGTGAGCCCCACGAGGATCCTGCAGACCAACGGATGCACTGGCGCGAACCTCAACGCGATGCACGTCCTAATCGAGCCGGGAGACCACGTCGTTGCCGAGTGGCCGACCTACACGCCGCTCTACGAGGTGCCGAGGCAGCTCGGTGCCAAGGTCGACTACTGGGAGCTCGAGGAGGGACTTGGCTGGAGGCCCGACATCGAGAAGCTCAAGAAGCTCGCGAAGCCCTCGACCAAGCTGATTTGCATCAACAACGCATCGAACCCCGTCGGCTGCGTACTCGACAAGGAGACGCTCGAGCAGATCGCGGAGATTGCCCGCTCGGTCGACGCATACGTGCTCTCCGACGAGGTCTACATGCCGATGGACAACACCGACCAGTACTGGTCCATGGCGGACGTGTACGAGAAGGCCATCGTCACGAACTCCATCAGCAAGACCTACTCCACCCCCGGCGCACGCATCGGCTGGGTGCTCGCCGATGAGGAGGTCGCTCAGCGCATCCGCGTGTACAGGGACTACTCGATGATCTGCGCTGGTGTCTTCAACGACATCCTCGCGACGTACGTTCTGAGGAACCGCGAGACGATTCTCAAGCGCAACCGCGACATCTGCCATACCAACCATGACATCGTGGCCGAGTGGGTCAAGGGCCAGCCGCGTGCCAAGTGGAACGACCCCAAGGGCGTCTCCGTCTCGTACCTCCAGCTCGACATCCCCGAGTCCGACGAGGAGTTCTGCAAGAGGATCCTGAGCGAGAGGGGAGTGCTGCTCGTGCCCGGCACCCGCTTCGAGCTGCCCAACGGCGCGAGGCTTGGCTACTGCTGCCACGAGGACGTGCTGAGGAAGGGCCTGTCCCTCCTGGGTGACGCGCTTGCGGAGTACGACGCGTAAGGTGCGCGTGCGGTCAGATAAATAGATATTGATGAAGCGGATATGCAGAAAACATATCCGCTTTTCATTTCTCAACTATCTATTTGAGAAGATTATTGGAATACTTCCAAAAGGTTGGCGTGGCTCTGAGCTTGCCTTTTGTTATTGAGAAGAACAATGAGCCGGATGAGCGCTCGATATTTTCCCGCAAACGGTAATTGTCAAATTCATGACCGCTCGTGTAACAATTCACCGACTATTGCATAACGCTGGCGAATGTCACTCGTCCACTTTGACGAAGTCATGTAGGATATGTAGCGGAATTAAGCGGATTGTGTAGCCAAACTGTTACGCAGCCGCTGGCACTAGGTCGAGTGACGCATTGCGTCGAAAGGAGTTGCGGTCATGTCAGACACGACAGCGCAGCCGAAGAAGAAGAGGAAGATGCTCACGTCCTTCTCTATCATCTTCATCTTGCTGGCCATTGTGGCCATCGTCTCGATCCTCATGAACGGTACGCCGTACCACTATGAGGACATCCAGGGGACGGTAACGGGCGCCACGCTTGGCAGCTTCATGATGGCCTCCGTCAACGGCTTCAAGGACGCCGTCGACGTCTGCCTCTTCGTGATGGTCCTCGGTGGCTTCCTCGGGATCGTCAACAAGACCGACGCGCTTGCGACGGGCATCGACGTCCTGGTCGAGAAGATGAACGGCAACGAGCTCAAGCTCATCCCGATCCTCATGGCCATCTTCGCCTTCGGCGGCACCACCTACGGCATGTGCGAGGAGACCGTCGGCTTCTACGCTCTGCTCTCCGCCACGATGATCGCGGCCGGCTATGACTCCCTCAGCGGCGCGATGATCGTCCTTCTCGGCGCTGGCGTCGGCTGCCTCGGTTCCACGGTCAACCCGTTCGCCACCGGCATCGCGAGCTCCGCGCTCACGGACATGGGCATCAAGGTCAACCAGGCCGTCGTCATCGGCCTTGGCCTCGTCCTTCTTGTCGTCTCCTATGGCATCTCCGTCTTCTTCGTGCTGCAGTACGCGAAGCGCGTCAAGGCCGACCCCTCCAAGTCCCTCATGAGCCAGGACGAGATCGATGCGTCCGTCGCGGCGTATGCCAACGAGGACGCGACCGACGAGAAGAAGAGCCTCTCTGGCAAGCAGAAGGCCGTCCTCTGGGTGTTCGCGGCAGCGTTCATCATCATGGTCATCTCCTTCGTGCCTTGGGAGGACCTCGGCAACAACTTCTTCGTCGCGGGCGCATCTTCCCACGAGGAGACCACCAAGGTCACCGCTTCCGACATCATCCAGCAGTACAGCGATGACAGCCTTGGCGACCTCAAGCTGACCCCGAAGAACACCAAGGGCACCCTCACCACCACCGTCACCGACAACGCTGGCTGGTCCGCGTTCCTGACGGGCACCCCGCTCGGCCAGTGGTACTTCGCAGAGTCCACCACCTGGTTCCTGCTCCTCGCAATCATCATCGGCATCATCGGAGGGCTTTCCGAGCATGAGATCGTCGACACGTTCATGGCGGGCGCAGGCGACATGATGTCGGTCGTCATGATCATCGCGGTCTCCCGTGGCGTCTCCGTCCTGATGAAGAGCACGGGCATCGCGAACCTGGTCCTGGCCGACTCCGCCAACGCGCTGAAGGGCACCCCGGCAGTCGTGTTCACCATCGGCTCGTTCCTGCTGCTGTTCCTGCTCTCCTTCCTCATCCCGTCGACGTCCGGCCTGGCAACGCTGTCCATGCCCATCCTCGGGCCCCTGGCCGCAAAGCTCGGCTTCAACCCCGCGATCATGATCATGATCTTCTCCGCCGCATGCGGCGTCGTGAACCTGATCACCCCTACGTCCGGTGCAATCATGGGCGGCCTTGCCCTGTCCCGCATCGAGTACGGCACGTGGGTCAAGTTCTGCCTCAAGATCGTCATCGCGATCTCTGTGGCCTGCATGGTCATCCTCTCCATCGCCATGGTTGCCATCCCGGCATAGCCTGCACGGCACAGGTAGAGAAGGGCGCCTCCCAAGGGGGCGCCCTTTTTGCGTATGGAGAAGTTGGGGCAAATTGCATCAAGTTGTGAGAATAACGTTTACCGAGCAGCTTGACGCTGCGACAGATAAGACAAACTCACATGTTACAGAACGATTACGATACATAAATGTATTCTATAAGTTGGCCGCGTGAGCGGCCATTGCTTTGAAGGGATGTGTAGCGGTGTCGGAGGGAAAGGGAAAGAAGAGAAGGGTACTCACGTCCTTCTCGATCATGTTCATATTGCTGGCGGCTATCGCGCTCATAAGCGTCGTGCTGTCGGCGTTCACGAGTGAGGTCAAGGCCGTGTCGTTTGGCACACTCATGATGTCGCCCGTCAACGGTTTCAAGGACGGCCTTGGGGTCGCCCTCTTCGTGATGGTGCTGGGAGGTTTCCTCGCCATCGTGAACGCGACCGACGCGCTCTCCGCGGGCATCGGTGCGCTGGTCAAGCGCATGGGCGGCAATGAGCTCAAGCTCATCCCCGTGCTCATGTTCATCTTTGCGGTGCTGGGCAGCACCTATGGCTTCTGCGAGGAGACCGTCGGGTTCTACGCGCTGCTTTCGGCCACGATGATGGCCGCCGGCTTCGACTCGCTGACCGGTGCCATGATGGTGCTCCTGGGCGCCGGAGTCGGCTGCCTGGGCTCCACGGTGAACCCGTTCGCGACGGGCATCGCGTCTGACGTCCTGAGCTCGTGCGGCATCGTGGCGAACCAGGGAATCGTCATCGGCCTTGGCCTCGTCCTTCTCGTCACCTCGTACGTTGT